>JAKSOR010000044.1 GCA_024405515.1 Clostridia bacterium | reverse complement strand
GCATAATTTTATTTTTTATTTTTTATTCTGTCCACTTGACAGGGACCAGTTCAAAGCCAGACTGTTTTACTTTAATTTATTTTAAAGTTTCTGTTAATGTCGCCATCAGTTTCGGCACATCAATCGGTTTTGCAATATGACCATTCATACCTGCAGCAACCGCATTCTTCTTATCTTCATCAAAAGCATTGGCAGTCATTGCTATTATCGGGACACTGACAGCATACTGGCTTGGGAGTTTACGTATTGCTTTTGTTGCTTCATAGCCGTTCATTCTAGGCATCTGTATATCCATAAGAATAAGATCATACTGTCCATCTTCTGCATGTTCAATCTTTTCCACGGCTATATCACCGTCTTCAGCTGTATCAATAATAATTCCAACTTCTTCAAGAATTTCAGTGGCTATTTCCCTGTTAAGTTCATTATCCTCAACGAGCAGAATCTTCTTACCTTTAAGTTCAATCGGTGCCTTATCTAAGACTTCAGAATCCGTAATAACCGGTTCTGAAATACGGTATTCAAATTCCAGGCGGACAGTTGTACCGGCTCCTAATTCACTTTCAATAGAAATATTACCACCCATAAGTTCGGTCAGTGATTTTGTAATTGCCATACCGAGTCCTGTTCCGACTACGCCACTCTCTGTTGCACTTTTAGCACGTGAGAATGGTTCAAAAACATGGGCAAGGAATTCTTTGCTCATCCCGATACCGGTATCGGAAATTGTGTACAGATATTTCACATGGTCATCTGTTTCACAAGGCAATTCCTCGACAACAAAATTAATTTTGCCTCCCGGATTGGTGTATTTAATTGAGTTGGAAACAATATTTGTCAGGACACGCATCAGTCTCAGCCTGTCTGAATAGAACCAATGATGATTAATAGACGGATCTATTATAGTTGTTAAACGAATATCTTTTGCCTCTGCAGTTCCGTTAAGGATACTGAAAAGGTTATCCCCCAGCTGATCTATACAGAGTGATGTTTCTTCTATCTTCACTGCTCCGGACTCAACTCTTGACATATCAAGAACATCGTTAATTAAAGACAGCAAATGATTACTTGCCATTTTAACTTTTCCTAGAGACTCCGATACACGTTCCTGATCATTAATATATTTTTGGGCAATATCAGTAAAGCCAATGATTGCATTCATAGGAGTACGTATATCATGTGACATATTGAAAAGGAAAGTTGATTTTGCCTGGTTTGCTGCTTCGGCAGCAATCTTGGAATCTTCCAATTCCTTTCTGATTCCGAATTCTTTACGGATTTCGTTGTCTATATCTCTTATACAGGCTATCATTCCGAAAAGTTCTCCGGCATCTTCTCTTAAAGGAATAAATCGGATCTGATAGTAAATATATGTTTTTAACGGATGAATAATTCTGAAGCCAACAACATGTGTCTTATCTTCCTTGAAGGATTCCATTATCCTTTCTCTCTTTGTATTTTCAATAAAGGATTCACGGTCTTCAGGATAGACAAACCGAGCAAAAGACTCTATTTTTTTACTGTAATTCTTTTCATTAACGACTTCATCATTTATTAGTGCACTCAAGTGGTCAGTGATACGGCTGTGCATAAACACTTTGTCGTTAAACTTATTCGAATCAAAGTTGACAACGTTAATACTGTCATATTCGGTTGCAAGAGCACTGATATAGACCTCATCACGCTTATTCTGACTAATAAGAGCATCAATGTCTTTAACAGAGGTATATGCAATTATATCCCCTGCCTTGTCCTTTGACATACTGATGGTTCGTCTGAGCCATGTCTTCCTTCCTGAAATTGTTCTTGCCTGATAGTCAAAAGTAATTTCTGTTTTCCCGTCATTAAAGACTTCCATCAGATACTCTCTGTCTGTACTGTTTGAAAAATAAAGTGTACTGTCTTTGATTACAAATTTTTCACGCCAGAGTTTAATATATTTGTCGTAACTGCACGGAACATCAAGCCCTAAGATTTCTTTAAGAGGAACATCATTTCCCTCATCATCTTTCCAAACACCATACGTGAGTTCATCACGGCTGAGATTTGCTTCAAGTGAGATAAGAGCATCGGAAAGAACTGTTTTTTTATAAGATGACAGAAGGTCTGCTGCCGCACGGAGTTCCTCAACGTATTCCATTTCCTTTTTCTTCTCACGGTTCGTAAGGAAATTAACGAGAAGGAATATTCCGGTAAAAACAACAATAAGAGCAGCAAGCAGTATTGAAGCATTAACTCCAGGATCTCTGTAAAGATTCTTCCTGTTTTCAAAAACACCTATTACATAGTTCTCATACTCTGACAATCTGTATAAATAATCCGTACCGGATATATTAATTCTTTCAAATCTTTTGGATGAAACAGTAAAACTGAACGGGGTTTCCTCATTAGAAAGACCGAATAAAGATTTTTCAGTAGAAGCGACTATCTTGTCTGTTACCTTATCATAGATAAGATACATTGAATTATCTGTAGGCAATTTTTCAAAAATCTTGGATATATCCTTCTCTTCCATAGCAGCTAAAAGACGCTCAGGAGTAATACCTATCTGTATAATACTGTCGCCATCAGAACGCCATACTGCTGCGTACATAATAAGTTTGCCTTCTTTTGTATTTCCTGTAACATCCTGACAAAGTTCAAGCGTCTTATCAGTCATCATAGGTTCAAAGAATGCAACCTGTCCGCCACTGTAAATACTGAAACCTACATAATCCTTGACAGTACTGTACGCAATATCTCCTGTGTCTTTATCAAAGACATTGATTTCATCAATGCTTAAAAGTGAAGCTACTTTGCAGAGTTCATCATAATCAGACTGAATCGAAGGATCACTTTCAAGAACATATGCGAGTGCTTTTGCTCTAGAAATATATTCTTCTTTGAGAGACTCCTGAAGATTATCCTTCTCACTCTCATTTGTCTCTATTAAATTTTCAATCTGTGATGAAACCATTACCGAGGTGTCTATGTAATGCTGTTCTGCATTCCTGAATAAAATCAGCGTGCAGATTCCGAACAAAACAAGGAGAACAATTCCAATTAATAAAAATACCTTAATCTTATTCTTTTTGCTCACAGCAACCCTCCCAAAAAATGACACAAATAAGAAAACATATCAATAGATTGATATTATCACATTAAAATAAAAAAAACTAGAGATATATCCGAAGTTATTCAGTTTCCCTGAAATTTTCGGATAATCTCTGTTAAAAGACGTTTTTAAAGTTAATTTTAATAAGTATTAAACGTTCTTCAGTATTGAAGCAGAACGGATTTTGAATACTGTGGACAGAAGAACAATAACAAGTGCCAGAACAGCAACCACTACCGGAATAACCCCTGTTGCCGGATCCTGAGCAACTGCAGCAATGGAAGCAATCAGTAATACTGCAAAAAGCAAACAGCCGATAACTCCGAAAACTGCGCCGGCAATAAGTCCGCCCCTCTTTTTCTTCATTATATCAAGATCTTTCTTGGAAACTTTCAATGAATTAATACCGAACCCAAGAGAAATTGCAAAAAGAATGAACAGAACAATTGCAACTATCCAAATCATGGCAGAAATCAGGACCATAAGAATAGTAAGCGTAACCTCACCTGCCTGATACTCTTCACCTTCACCGCCGACAGATGAAACTGCACCGACTGCTACAACAATCATAACTATAGCCAAAGCAAAGAACACTACTGCGCAGATAACATCTATGATACCAGTTACTTTAAGAGATTTTCTAACATCATCTATTGAATGCATAACAGGACTCCTTTATCTATAGTGGAGATATTATATCACAAACATATATACATATTCAACAACGGTGCCGTTTTTCAATCTGAAGCGCTGTAGCGGCGAAATTCGCTGATTCCGGCTCATTTAAGTTATTTATACGGAGATTGATCCTATCGGCTCTGTCGCTGCCCTGCCGATGCTCGGAACAAAACACAACTGTCATACCAAAGTGCAGCGATTTATTCTCCAAACAGAAAGAAAATACATATCGTATTTGAAACCGGAAAAATTTGAAAATTTTATGCAAAAAAAACTCTTTTGCACTTGATAAATCTTTATGCCCTAATATATAATTCTCTCGTTGGGTTTCTTAGAGATGATTATCTCAGTTCGAACAGTTGGGAGTAATGGTTTTGTTCTCCATCTACTTCCATCTGCCACCCATTTTATTTTTTATATAAAACCTTTGGAGAAGTCGCCTAGTTTGGTCGAGGGCGCACGACTGGAAATCGTGTAAACGTCAAAAGCGTTTCAAGGGTCCGAATCCCTTCTTCTCCGCCAAAAGCCATGAACGAGTTTCATGGTTTTATTTTTTAAATCCGAATGATTTCGCGAAAATGAATCTGAGTATAAATGAGAAAATTACTGCCACTACTGAAATTGAGAATGACAGAACAAGACATGTATTAAGAACCGATGACAGCTTAAGCATCACCGATGTAAAACTTAAAAGAGCATCGTATTTAACAAATCCTATTATAATATCTATTATAAAGAATACAAAAAGGACAATAATAAGACCGCTCAGTGCACCTTTTATATCCTCTTTGCTTAATGTCATATGAAGAGCAAAGAAAATACCGATAAGTATAAATACCCAGAACAGCGGCTGTTTCATATACTGCCAGATAGTAACAAAGATATCTGAAAGATAATCCATTGCAGTTTTAAAATCTGAAACATATATCATCTGTGCAGCATCAGAAGATACTGAGTTCAGCATTCCCGGGGCAAGAAGAAGTGACAACGCATAAAGCAGTGCCGAGATACAGATTATTGGAGCTATTCCTATAAAGAAGTTTCCTGCCCTCTGATAAATGTTTCTTTTGTTATAGCTGTGTGAAACATAACCGAGTGTTCCGTCTTCGGAACTTGTCTGAAAGAGTTTTATTTCCTGAATTTTGTGAGCAAAAATAAGACAGAAAAGTGCATGTGAGCATTCATGTACAGGCGTTCCTATAAATCCCGTGGCATAGCATGCATAAAGAGCTTTTGTGCCGAAATTCCTGTAAAAAATCCTGTTTAAAAGAGCTATCAGAAATCCAAAAAGGAATATTGTTCCTATCGTAAGACCCATCTGTATTAAAAACTGAATCAGGATATTTACGAACATAACCGTATTTTATATCTGAACAAGAATAAGTCCAAGGATAAGTCCTATAAGAACAAAAAGAGCCGGAAGTTTTGATTTAAACATTAAAAACGCCTCCGGAAGAAGTTCTCCGAGAACAACATACAGCATAGCACCGGAAGCGAGCGATAACGACACTGCAAGACCGATTGGGCTGAACTGTCCGAGATAAAAACCTATTACAGCACCGATAACTGTCGGGATACCTGTAGCCGCCGTAATAAGTACTGCCTTTATTTTATTCATTCCCCCTGCTATAAGAGGGACCGATACAGCCATTCCCTCAGGGATATTATGAAGACCGATGATTAATGCAAGGATGAATCCGCTGCCGGCAAGAATATCTGCCGGATTATCAGCATACGAAGCGCCTATAACCATTCCTTCAGGCATATTATGAAGAGCAATTGCCAAAGCCATGACAATTCCTGCTATAAAGAGCTGTGATTTTGATCCTTCCTTTTCATGCTCAAGAAGATGATCCGAATGGATAAGTTCATCAAGGGCATCAGCAGTTTTCGGATGGTTCTCCTCACTTACGTGTTTGACTTCCTTATTTGTATTACGGTCGATGAAATAGTTAAGTATATGAACTATTGCGTATCCCCCTGCCACTCCGAGAACCGTTACCCAGAAAGGAACAGTGCCGCCGTTATACTCGACAGAAAGTGACTCAGGAATAAGATCAAAACATACAACCGCAAGCATAACACCTGCTGCAAAACTTAAAAGAAGACTGACTACCTTGGAAGAATCTTTTCTGAAAACAGCACCGACTACGCCGCCAAGACCTGTGCCTGCGACGCCAGCAATTGCCGTAATAAGAACTACCCATCCTGCAATATTCATTAAACACCTCCCTTATGGCATTAATATTCTAACAATGATGATTTACAGTGTCAATCAAAATATGAAATATTATTCACATTTTTTCTTATTAATAATTTCCCACTTTTAAAACTGACAAAAATGTGAGAATATAATATATGAATATATTATTTGGGAGAAAAAAATGAAAAAAGGACAAATTGCATCAGTCATTCTTCTTATAATACTGCTTCTTGCAATTGTGGGCATTTCTATGTGGCTTGGAATTATCAGGACTGAGTCTGAAAATTATAATCTTATCTCGCTTAAAGGAAGAAATCTTCCTCAAATGCAGGACAAATGCGATGAGGGTTTTGTAGACCTTGAAGACACAAGAATGCACTATATTCAGTATGGTTCTTCAGGCCACCCTCTTATACTTCTTCATGGTAACGGAGGTTCAACCGATTCATTAAAAGAAGCGGCTCAGTATCTGGCAAATGACTATACAGTTTACTGCGTTGATTCAAGATGTCACGGGCTGAGTTCTGACCCTGGAGTAATCTCATACGATTTAATGGCAAAAGATGTTTATCAGTTCTGCAATGCCGAAGGCATTGAAAAACCATATATCATGGGTCACAGCGACGGAGGAATGACAGCAATTGCCATTGCTTCGAACTATCCTGACTTCCCTGGAGCAATCATTTCATGCGGATCCAACTCAAGACCGGATAAATTTAAACCGTATTTCACAATAGGTGTGAAAATCTCAAATCTTTTCCATAAGGACAAATTAAATGACCTTATGCTTACCCTCCCGGACTTTAACGAGGAGTTCTTAGGAAGAATAACCTGCCCTACATACATTGTCGCAGGTGAATTTGATATAATGCCTCTTTCTGATACGGTTTACATACATGAAAGCATAAAAGACAGTAAGAT
>JAKSOR010000043.1 GCA_024405515.1 Clostridia bacterium | reverse complement strand
CCCTTAACTCTTCCTGCATGAAAGAAGCATAACATTTATTCTGACATTTTTCCATCATGCATACACTGAGCTTTTTCATGATATCAGCAATTTTTACAGGCTGTCCAAAGTCTGCTTTTGATACAGTTTAATTCGCGCTGTATACGTTCTTTCCCTCAAAATAAGTGCTTACAACCTTCGTTTCTCCGATTTTGTTATACTGATCTTTATCATATTCAAGAATATTCTTATCGAGAATTACAAAATCTGCGTATTTGCCTTCCTTTACGGAACCTCTTTCCTCTTCAAGGCCAAGCTGCCTTGCTCCGTTTATCGTAAGCGCTTCAAGACCTTCTTCTATTGTCAGAAGTTCTTCAGCAGCAAACGGCTGTGCGCTGTCACCCGGTGTGACTCCCGTCACCGCGACCTGCAGTACGTTCATAGCCGTTCCTTCTGTTATCATTGCTGCAGGGGCATCGGTTGAGGAAGTCACTATTACACCGCTTTCAATCAGAGATTTCATCGGGTATCCGCTGTAATATACATCCTCTGACATCAGGTCAATCAGATAATTCTTGATTATCAGCTGTTCCGGATCATTTTCGTCATAATCCGAATGCCAAATCAGATTCGCGGCAACCGGAATTTTGTTATCTGCTGCCCTGGTGATATCTTCCTTTCTGATATTTCTTACATGGCCTAGACAGTTTCTGTATTTGCCTCCATTTGCCTCGTTTGAGGCAATGTATGCATCAAGCATCGCCTTGCAGGCGGCATCACCGTATGAATGCGTATGAATCAGCAAGTCTTTACTGTTTGCATATGTGACAATGTCCGTAAGCTCTTCCGGCTCCCAGATTATATTACCGTGTTCCTTTCCTTCCGGGGCATTTCTGTATTCATTTAACAGCCACCCTGTTCCTTCTTCAGTTACACCGTCGGCAAAAAGCTTTATATATCTTGGATTGAAATGCTCGCTCTCGTTTGCTTCAGCAATAGCTGCGACTTTGTCGACCTTCTCCTTGTAGAGATCTGCATCGTAGCTATTGATATTGTAGCTTGCAGCTACATTCATCTTAAGTTCGTCTTTGTCATCAAGGGCCTTAAGCGCTTCAAACGCAGATGTTTCGCAATACTGGTTCAAGTAAGCATCAAATGCGTTGGTATATCCCATCCTAAGAAGCATGTCCTGTGCGATTTTGCACGTTTCCTGAAATTGCTCCATAGAGAGAATCTCGCCAAAAGCTTTTTCAAATACATAACTTACTGCCTGATCACTTACATAGCCACTCGCTATTCCTTGCGCATCAAGACACACTTCTCCTCCGCGTACCGAGGGATGTTCTAAAAGACCGGACTTAACGAGCACCGTTGTATTGCAGACAGCATTATGGCCGCTATTGTCCATAAGGAGTACGGGAATCCCGGGAGCTATGCTTTCAAGTTCTTTTGCGAAGTTATCTCCCGCCGCTTTGCGGTCCCTTAACTCTGAATTATTCCATCCAAATGTTATAAACTGCGTGATACCGCCGGAAGCCACTTGCTCCTTTAGTACATTTATCATCTCTTCATAGCTGCAATTGGCACATGGAAGCTGTAACAGAACACCGTATATTCCAAAGTAATGGCTGTGGCCCTCCGTGCATCCGGGAATAATAAGCCCCTCTCCGGTTCTGTCAAGCACTTCTGTTTTTCCTTCTTTAACAAACTGCTCTGCTCCCTGTCTGTCACCGACATAAATATATTTTCCGTCCTTGACTGCGAAGGCTTCCGCAAGCCCGTCGGTTTCATCTTCGGCGGTATAAACTGTTCCGAAAACAACCAGATCCGCGGTTTCCTTAGAAGAATCTTCCGCCTCTGCGGGCTGTACTGTCTCCGATGCCGCAGGGGCCGGTGAACCGCAGCCGGCCAGTAAAGCTATCATCATGCAAACTGTAAGTAAAATACTGATTGTTCTTTTCATTCTTTAAGGCCTTCCTTTGATAAATTGCAAGGCGACAATCTTATTAATCGACTTTGAACAATAATGCGACAGTCTCCACATAGCTCGATTGCTATTATTCTGCGTTCGCTTCCAGGTAATCTACAATATCACCAACGGTACGGAGTGTTGGGATAATACGATCCGGAATCTCAATATCGAACTCATCTTCAAATTCAGCAACAATGTTAATAACATCTAAGGAGCTGAGTCCAAGGTCGTCAGTCAGCGCACTGTCTCTTGTGATCTCACCATCAATTTCACAATACTCTTTTAAAATACTTACGGTTCTTTCAAGCATAATTTTTCTCCTTTATAATAAATATATTCCCTTAATTCACAGGTATATTTTTACTTCTTACGATTTTCTTTGTCGTATTCTTAATAAATTCCTCATCTCTGAGTTTTACAGCAGCTATCTGTTTGGAAAGTGGTCGGCCCTGATTTACCTTCAACATAAGATTCTGGAAATAGTCCGCATTTCCTTTGTATGCTTCCTCCGGATAAATCTCTGCTACGAGTTTATGATTCTGTTCATATACCAAAACTTCATTGACTCCTTCGTCAATCTGAAAATTTGATTCCAACTCCTCCGGAGAAATATTTTCGCCATTGCTTAAAATAATCAGATTTTTCTTTCTGCCGGTGAGGAAAACAAAGCGGTCTTTATCCACATATCCCAGATCTCCGGTCTTATACCATCCATCTTCGGAAAGTGCTTCTGCGGTTGCTTTTGGATTCCCGTAATACCCTTTCATAACAACCGGTCCGTGAAGCTCGAGTTCTCCCTCCTCGGTCACACGGGCATCCATGCCTGGAAGAAGCCGTCCTACGCTTCCGTCTTTATAATAATGATTTCGATTTACTGCCACACACGGAGAGCATTCGGTTGTACCATAGCCGTTAAGGATGCCGATTCCGATGTCATGGAACGCTTTGATGTAGAAAGGATCCAATGGTGCACCGCCGCATATAATCCATTTCAGATTTCCGCCAAATGGTTCCAGAATATCCCTGAACAGTTTCCTTCTCTTATCAATTCCAATCTTTAATAAAATGTTGCTTAACGTGATACCTTTTTTGAGTTTATCCTGTTTTTGCTGTTCACGTACTGTATTCATGATGCCTTTATAGAAAGTTTCTACAAATAGCGGAACCAACATAATAGTATCCGGTTTGTTTTCTTTGATATCTCTTTGTACTGTTTTCAGGCTCTTGGTAATATAAGTCGTAACCCTGCAGTTAAGGACAGCAAGAACTGCATCAATTAATCCAAATGCATGATTAAACGGAAGCACAGATACAATAACGCTGTCCGTTTCAATTTCAACATACTGAGAGACCAGATTGAGCTCGGTCGCAATATTATTATGACTGAGCATGACGCATTTACTTACTCCGGTAGTTCCGGATGTAAAGAAAATGGCAGCCGTTGTATCCGGCTCCGGATGTACCAGTTGGTAGTCTTCTTCTGCTTCTGAATGGATCTCTCGCAGTTTTTTTAATGTCATAGTCTGTAATCCGGAGATATCTTCAACCAGATCGGAATAGGTTTTTGATACAAACGCAGCGGTCACATCTGCAGATCTTAAAAGATTTTTTATCTCTCCGGCAGGAAGCTCTTTGTCTGTCGGAACAGCTACATTTCCGGAACAGGCAATTCCCAGAAACGCAATCAGCCATTCATAGGAATTCTCGCCAATGATTGCAATATGCTGACCTTTTCCATAAGCAGAATGAATATATGCCGCAACACGTTTTACATCCTCATAAAGCTTTGCATAGCTGATCTCTTCCGTTTCTTTTCTGCCCGCACGCTGACGAATTGCAATTTTATCCGGAACCTCTTTTGCATTTGACTCCAACATATCGGAAAGACATGTGTGAATCGGAGCTTTATACAAGGGGTAATCTTTATTTCTCAACGTGCTTTCCTCCCTTTTTGGGTTTATTCTTAAAGCTTGTGATTTTTGTAAGCATCTTCATAATTTTCATACCGTGATGAGATGCCACATAGATACAAATTGCAGTAATGCCAACAACGCAGATTATGTATGGTACAACACCGAAGCATGCTTTCGGTGCGCCGGCAATCATCATACCATAGAAAATCCATGAAGTAATAATCCACTGTAATAAATAGAACGGAATAATGAACGTAGAAATTTTCAACATATATGCCATAAATCCGGTATGCCCGATTGCTTTACACAGATAATATGTAATACCGAGCAGGAAGCCGGCCACTGCAATTAGCATCATGACATTTGGAAGATCCGTAATGTAGTCATTATTTGGAGAAACCAGCACTTTCAATACATCGATTTTATAATTCCAAAGAAAAAATACAAATGCACCAAAGAATACAATGGAGAAGCCCATCATACGTTTCATAAACACTTCATGGAATTCATCTGTATTCTTCTTTAGGATTTCACCCAGAATAATACCTACCGTAGGGAATATTGCCCAGGACAGCAGGGGAAAAGCACTGTATTTATCAACATAGATAATATTTCCAATGATGGCTGCAGCAGTACTATTTGTCACAAATTTCTGCATCACAGGAGTAAGCATATTGTTGATGGTCAGGGTAATAATACTGATCAGCAGTAACTGATATGAAGTAACCTTCCATTTCTTTAATACGGAATAAAACAAGAAGAAAAGCCCAACGAAATAATAGATATCCGACATAAAACAAGCATCCACATCCTCGATCAGCTTGGAACCGATCGCCAGGTGCTGAACAATGCCGGGAAGCAGCCAGCGCAACAGATTCAGAATCGCGCCAATCAGCAGAAACTGAATGCCGTTTCTTCGTATCGCAGCTGCTGATAATTTCCCGCCGCCGATACCAAAGCCCATGCAGATCATAAACACAGATGGTCCAAATATACAAAGACCAATAATTCCATAACCCACAGATTTCAAGCCAGGAGTTGCAAAACCATAATCGATTGCTTGTTCCATTACATGAATCAAGGGAAGTCCAATGATTGCCAGAGCTTTCAGAAATTCAAATTCACCAAATCGTGTTAAAGGCTTTTTCTCTACCATAGTACTACCTCTTCGTCAGAAAACAAATGCTGCTATTAATACCCATTCTTCTCAGGCCGACACTGCGCTGCACCGCCTGAAATTTTTGCAACTTCAGAGTCATCTAATTTATCCAGGGCGGCATCAAAATCAATCTCGATACCGAGCTGTGTTGCCAACCTGATAAGCTCTTCCTTGGTCTTGGGTGGATTATCAAGTATCTTCTTTTTCATTTCCTCATCAAGTTTTAATGATTCTAACAGCTTTAATAATTCTTTGTTCATAGCGAAATCCTTTCTTCTAAATTCTTTCTGATGTTACGGGTATAATATGTGTCACATATATTTTTTCTGCTGCATTCATTGCAAGAAGGAAAACAACATGCAGGCAGAACCGAATACGGATCATTAAATACTCTCATTGCGTCAGTAATGTCTTCTTTATCGAACATACACTCAAGTGCAGGCCTTGCGTCATTTATATCGATGCATTTAGATTTGATCAGGCATAATTGATGAAGTACGTATATTTTATTATTCGATCCGCAATATGCAGCAAGCTTTTTGGCAGCTTCAGCGTATTCTCCTCTTTTAATTCTGCTTAACGCTGACAGTATTGCATAATCTATTTTATTGCCGAAAAGATCCGATTTCAATCTGAAGCCCGAGAGAAAATCAATGTCCTCATGAACAGCAAATCCTTTATATAAACGGATTGTATTTAATGCACGATTCTGATCTTTTTCTGACGCATTAGGGAAATCCCTGAAAACATCTTTGTATTTCTCTGTCAGTTCCCTTTGTAAAGTGAATGCATCCCCATCACCCATGGGCATTCCCATCTGCGGTGAGAACACATGAAAAACATCAAACCCATAAAACGAGCAATTTCTCACATAGAGATCAAAGCCCAGATTCTCACAGAGGTCAAGCAAATATTCGTATTGGCCTTTTGTCGTAACAGGTGCTTCTTTCCATTCTTTATATTCCCAGTCAGGGTTATCCAGGAAGAATTTATAGCTGACTTTTCCAATACCGGATTTTAATGAATTGAACCAGTTTCTCTCACCGCTGATAATATCCTCATACTCAAAGCCGGCAGATGTTGTTATAGGATGTTCATCTAAGCCGACGCCCTGGTATAGTTCTGTTATCGCCCTTTCAAGTGCTGTTTCAAATCTTGGATGCGCACCGAATCTTATGCATTCCGACTTTCTTGTCTTATCTGCCAACAGAGCACCGACAACCGGTAACCCCATTCCAAGTGAGGCATCAACAATTCTGATGTAATAATCTTTATTTTCTCTTATCCTGCAAATGATTTGATATACTTCAGGAACGGACTGTAGCTTTTTTTCCGGAATAACAGGAGGGGTTAATTTATCCGTAATCACCCTTCTTGAAGCATATCTTTCCATAAGTTCGCTTATGCCTTGCGTAAGTGCTTCCGGTTTACTGTTTCCCGCACATGACCCATTGGTGAATATGCATCCTCTATATGTACTTTCTGAAATATAAATTGTATTATCGTTCTTAACGTTTACGAATGGATATCCTTCATCTGTTTTATCCCCGGCTTCAAACGGAATAAGAAATCCTGTTGATAATCTTTCAATAAATTCTGCATAGCCAGAAGCCAAGGCATATTCAGGAGTTGTGCCTTTACCATTTTGTCCGATCTCAGTTCCCCGGATAGTAATTCTGCAGGAAAACAGGTCGTTAATTCCGGGGGAATAATGCTTTTCGATAGTCCTGATACCGAGTTTATTTAATATATCCTTGATTCTCTTTACAGTAGCGACAGGCGTGTCATCCTTATATTTACTCTTTCTATAATCATCCAGTTTCATAGTATATTAATTGTTCATGATTTCAGATTTCTCTTTTGGGGCATTAAGTTCTTCTTTTGTTTTTGACATATCATGTTCTCCTTCGTGGTTTCAATGATAGATTTTCTAAAGCGGGCGATTGCTCATGCCATTTATTTTTCTTTATCTATTCCTGCCAAATGTTGAATCGCACCAGACACGCCGCCATTTACCTGCTCCAGCTCCTCTTGAGTCAGTTCTTTCTTGCCTTCACAGAGTTCTTCGTTATTTATACATTTCTTTTCTTCGGACATAATGAATACCTGCTCTCTCTTTGCTATCTTTTATAATCAAAGGGCGTCAGAAACTCTCTTGGATCGTTTGTTACTTCACCTGGCTTCGGCGGAAGCGTTGTATTGTTATTGTACTGTCCGATGTCGCCGCCGGAAATCTTCTCCAGCTCTTCCATTGAAAGCTCACGTGCTTCCTCTTTAACTTCTTCAGTTTTTACGGTTTTCTTTTCGTTCGACATATCGTTCTCCTCATGATTTCAGATGCCGGATTTTGTGAAAACGTGGCGCTCATTCACTGAAGCGACCCTCCGCCACGCCACGACAGGGATTTACTAAATGGAAGTCTTATGCTCAAAGACGATGGGCGCACTAGCAGGGATGGCAGACTCAAGGAAGCCTGCGATGAATTTGG
>JAKSOR010000042.1 GCA_024405515.1 Clostridia bacterium | reverse complement strand
AAAGACGAAAAGAAAGGGAAAGTAATAGCCCTTCTGCCAATAGCCGTATTTTTGGTTGTTTATATAGGAATAAGCATTATCTATAACGATTTCTATGTAATGAGCGTTGTAGTCGCATTCCTTATTGCAATTCTTGTCGCATGTTTACAGAACAGAAAAGTCAAATTTGATGAAAAACTTCAGATAATGACTTCGGGTATAGCGGATAAGAACATTCTTACAATGATTCTTATTTTCCTTGCAGCCGGTATTTTTGCAGGCACTCTCGGAAGAGACAGCGCGGACAGCGTGGCAAATTTGCTGCTCAGTTTCATTCCGGCCAAATATTCGGCACTTGTTCTTTTTATTGTTGCGTGTTTTGTATCAACTGCTATGGGAACATCATGCGGAACAATTGTTGTCATAGGACCTATCGCCTGTGCTCTTGCAGGAAAGACAGGAGTGTCTCTTGCACTCTGTATGGCATCTGTTGTAGGCGGATCCATGTTCGGAGACAACCTCTCATTTATTTCGGATACAACAATCGCAGCAACAACTACACAGGGCTGCAAAATGAAAGACAAATTCAAGATGAACTTCTTAATTGCCTTTCCGGCAGCAATCATCACGATAGTCATTCTGGTTGTTATGGCTGCTACGAACGGAGTCAGTGCTTCGTATGACCCTGAAAGCCCGAATCTTGTGCTCTTAATTCCGTATATCCTGGTTTTAATAGGCGGAATATGTGGTATAAACGTATTCATTGTGCTGCTTGCCGGTATTGTGACATCTGTTATTATCAAGCTTGCACTCGGCATTAAATTTATGGAAATTCTCGTTTCAATGGGCGGAGGAGCTACGGGAATGTTCGAGGTCATTATGGTCACGGTTCTTGTTTCGATGCTCTCTGCTCTTATGAAATCCTATGGCGGTTTTGATGCGATTCTTTATGGCATTAAGAAAGTCTTTAAGGGAAAGGTCGGCGGACAGCTCGGCATTTCTGTACTTGTATCGGTTATGGATGTTGCAACGGCTAATAATACTGTTGCTATAGTTATGGCTGCTCCTATTGCAAAAGATATCAGTCTTGAGTATGGTATTTCACCAAAGAGGACGGCATCACTCCTTGATATTTTCGGAAGTATTGTGCAGGGTATAATTCCTTATGGCGCTCAGATGATTTATGCAACAACTGCGATAACTGTTGCTCTTGAGGCAGGGGTAATAACAGAGTCTGTGTCCGCAGGACAGATAATTTCGTTCCTGTTCTATCCATATATCCTTATGCTGTGTACTATAGTTTCGATGTTCATTATTACAAAGAAAGATAAACCGGAAACTGAAGAGAGCAGACTAACAATAGAGGAAGCAAAGGCATTTTTTGATGATGATGACTATATGGAAGATGACTTTTTATGGACTGCTTCAGGAGAATCTGCAGAGAAAACGGAAGATTAACAAGAATCTGGCTGAATCAGATTTTAATAACAGGGAATTAATAACAATAAAATAAATAAAGAAAAAAGGATTTTCCTGGACTATGAAAAAATTTTTGATTTTGATTTTACTTTTAGCTTTAATCACATTAGGTTTTTCAGGTTGTGGGAAAGAGGAAGAAGATTACAGATATCTTGGTCCTATAGCACCATATCTGCATGAAATTGAGTACGATGACTATGAATTTGATAAAGATATGCTAACTGTTAGCGATTATACTCATGCCTGTTCTGCAGTAAGAAACGGGAACTTCGTCGGAAGAAACTTTGATTTCTGCTTCAGCGATGTTCCGGAATTCATTGTTTACGTCAAAGCAAAGGAAGGCAGATATGCTTCAGTAGGTGTGGCTCAGACGCCTTTGTTTACAGAAACAGCATTACTATCCAATAATATAAATAAGGAACACCTTAAACTGATTCCGAACATGATGCTGGACGGGATTAATGAGAAAGGCGTTTTTGTCTGTAACAATATTGTTTCAAATGAGGGCATATTAAATACAGGGACAGATCCGACAAAAGAAGACCTTTCAGTTTGGTTTATTACAAGAAAGATTCTAGATCATGCAGCATCAGCAGATGAGGCTATCGAAATAATGAAAAGCTACAATCTGGTCGGAGATCTCCGTGACAAAGAAAATCTTCATTTCATGATTGCGGATGAAACCAAAACGTATATTGTGGAAATAATCGATAATAAACTTGATGTAAAAGAAAAAACAGGTAATGAGCAGATAATGACCAATTTCCTCTGTAACACTGATTATATTCAGGAGCACCCGGCAGGACTTGAAAGATATGATATTTTAAAGGCAAATTATGAAAAAGGTTCAACATTTACCGGAATGCAGGAACTGCTTTACATGGCAAGATTCTCTCAGGCATATAATTCTGATGCAGAACCTTTAAGAGTAAGTGATGCAGGCCTTTATTCTTACAGCGAGATACAGAGCGGCGAAGCTGCAGAATCGTACAGAGAGGTTCTTGAATACTGGGGTTACGAAGCATTTGAGTATGACATTGCTCATAATATACGTAATAATGATTTATCAGATGCCTGGTGGATTACTGTAAGCAACTCAACGTATGACATAGCAAACAGAAGTTTAAAGATATATGTTCAGGAAAATTATGAGCGGTGTTTTGAGTTTAAGGTCTGACACTTAGTAAGTAAGGCTGTTTGTAAAGTGAAAAGAATAAAACAAAAACTGACATCTGCAATACTAAGGTGGTTTCTACCTGGTTTGAAGGAAATATGGTTTATTCAGCACTTGATTCAAAGGAGAATTAACTGAAAATGAAAAGATATTATATTTCGGATGAAAATCACAGATTTGCCCCGCTTGACGGGAATACAAATGTCCCGGATGACGGAGATGGACTTTTTGATCTTTTTTTAAAACTCTGGACAGAAGATACATGTGCCCCGAGATTAAGAGAGGAGTGGAGCAGTGAGAATCCTACAGCCGGGCAGTGTTCAATCACGGCTTTTGTTATACAGGATATTTTCGGCGGAGACGTGTACGGAGTTCCTCTTGAAGGCGGCGGATATCACAGCTTTAACTATATAGACGGCGTTTATCTCGACCTTGCATGTGAGCAGTTTCACGGAAAGAAACTTGATTTCACACTTAATTATCCTCAGTCAAGGGAGGAACATTTTGCATCAGAGGAAAAGTTCAGAAGATATCTTCTTCTAAAAGAAGGATTTAATAAACTAACAAAATAATCACATCCTTTATTCCTTTTCATAAAGGGAAAGACAGTATAATAAAAATCGGCCCGGGTTACGGACCGATTTGCTTAATAACTAATAATTGATTAGGCAGCTATCCATTCATATGTTGTAATTGCTGTGGCATTCCCGATTTCACCTGTTGAAGGATTGAGTTCTTTTTCGGTTGCGTTGGTCATGTTCCCGTTATCATCATATGTGTAGAATGTTTCAAGGAATGAATTGCGGTTTCCTGTAGAATAATCGAATCCTTCAAGTTTTGTATCAGTAATATTTCCGTTTTTGTCGTAGACTTCTGTTTTTGTGTTGCGCTTTGCCCAGTGGTCTGTTTCCCAGGTTGATTTCTCTTCTGTTTCAATACTGCCGCTTTCATTATATTCAGTTGAATATATGTATTTTTCAACGTAATTTATATTAGATTCCTCACCGGTATATAAACCTCTTCTGGTTGTCTCGGTTCTGGTGCCTTTTTCCATATCATAGTCAATGGTTATCTCTTCGATGCTGTATTTGGTTTCAGTATTTGCTGCATCAATCTTTGACACAAGGGTGTCAATTACAACATTTGTCTGGTCGCTGTTTTCGAAGACCGTTCTGACAGTGTGTTCACCGCCGGTGAGTAATCCGTCTGAATATTTAAGGGCAGTGGTATCAGTTGTTGTTATTGTTGCTTCACTTGTTTCAGTGGTTCTTGTGGAAGTAATATCATCTGTTTTTGCCCAGGCACCATCCTTCCATGCATACTTGGTTGTCGTTGTAATTTCCGTCCCCTCGCTTGGTTCCTGGAAAGACACAGTGACTTTTGAGGTATTTGTCCATACAGAATCAATTTTAGTCTCTTCGATTTCTTCATAGCCGTTCTCTTTTTCAGTGTATGAGAATCTCTTTTCTGTTGTTTTTCCGGTGCTGACCTCTGTAACTGTTTTAACGATATTATCACCGTCATAGCTGTATGTCTCTGTGAGTATATGGTGTGGTTCAGAACCTACATTTGCAAGTGATTCTGTGCTCTGTGTAATCTGACCGTTTTCATCATATGTATATTCTTTGGTTGTAGTTGTGAATCTGTTTGAATCAGTTTCTTTTTTGAGGTAATAAGTTGTTGATTCCTGCCATACGTTGACAGTATCCGTGATGGTTTCTTCCCCGTCTTTTTCTGCCTTGATTATGATTTCACCGGTTAATGAATAAGATTTTGTATTGGCCGGGACAGAATATGAGACTGTTCTTGCGCTTTCATTATAAACAGCCTGGGATACGCATCCGGTTGCCTCTGCGGAAATTGTCCACCCGTCAGCACGGATAATGAACAGATCAAGAACTCCGGCCGAAGCTTTGTTGTCCACAAAAATTGCATTACTGTCTTCGAATTTGACAATTGTTTTCTTAGGGAAGTTCTGTGTGATACTGATCACTGCTGTTACAGGCTCAAATCCGTCTTTTGTTGCTGTCAGGGTAATTGTTCCGTGAAGAACTTTCGAGGCTGAAGATGGATCGACTGTAAAAGATACAGATTCATTTTCTTTATCATATACTGCGTTTTTGATAATGTCTGTGCTGGTTATAGAGATTTCCCAGCCATCCCCGTTTTCTATATCAAGGAAAAGCTCAAAGTCCTGTACTCCGATTGCTTCAATTTCGAGTTCATGTGTCTGAAAACCGAATGAAATCGGTGCAGGACCTTCATCTTTATTACATGCTGCAAAGATTGTTATGCAAAGGCAAAGAATCAGAATAAGTGATATGATTGGTATTATTCTTTTATTCATAACCGGCTCCTTTGATGGAAATGTTTAATAAATTCTATTAAAAAGAATTTAAGGTGTCAACTGTGGGACATATTTTCTTGAAAGGATATGTTTTGTATGTTAACATATTACTTATGAAAGATTCGGCAGTTAAAAAGCAAAACAGTGATTCGACGAAGTATTTTCTGACAACTATGGGTAAAACTCTTTTTGCTAAAACAAAAGAGTCGTTTTTTTCTGTCCTTCCGGTTGCTCTTATTGTAATAATTCTGTATTTTACACCGGCATGTAATCTTTCGGTAACAGAGATAGTTACGTTTTCTGTTTGTGCTGTGTTCCTGATCCTTGGCATAGCACTATTTAATCTCGGAGCTGATATGGCCATGACGCCTATGGGCCAGCATATCGGTTCAGGTCTTGTTAAGTCCAAAAACTTCCCGCTGCTGTTAATTATTGCATTTGTAATGGGTGTGCTTATAACCATTGCCGAACCGGATCTGTCGGTTCTTGCAGACCAGGTGAGTGCAATTATGAACAATGTATTATTAATTGCAGTTGTTGGCATAGGAGTAGGTTTATTCCTTCTTATTGGTATGATAAAGGTCATATTTAAGAAAGATCTTACGGTTCTTCTGCTTCTTGCATATATGATTTTATTTGCACTATGTGCGCTCCTTATTGAAAGCGGTAACAGCAAACTTTTATCTATGGCATTTGATTCCGGCGGTGTTACAACAGGTCCTATAACCGTACCGTTTATCATGGCACTCGGAGTCGGTGTAGCATCAACAATCGGTGGCAGAGACTCTCAGCAGAACAGCTTCGGTCTTATTGCTCTCTGTTCGATTGGCCCTATGATAGCAGTGGCTCTTCTTTCAATTTTCTCAAAGGGTGAACTTGCATATGAACTTTCAGATTATGCAGTTGAGTCTAAGCTTGGAGGCAATTTCGGACTTGTACTCGGTAATACATGCCATGATGTAATTAAGGCTCTTATTCTTATAATAATCTTCTTCCTTATACTTCAGGTAACAGTTCTCAAACTCCCGAAGAAGAGACTTGTGCAGATTATTGTAGGTATTATCTTTACTTTTATCGGACTGGTAGTTTTCTTAACTGCTGTTGAAGTAGGATTTATGCCTATCGGCTTTAAACTCGGAACAGATATTGCTGCATTCTCCAAACCTCTTTTAGCTGTTCTTGGATTCATTATAGGTTTTGTTGTTGTTCTTGCAGAGCCTGCAGTCCATGTGCTTAATCAGCAGGTAGAAGATGTAACCGAGGGCTCAGTATCCAAAAAATCAATGTTCCTTGCACTTACAATCGGTGTCGGGATTTCAATATGCCTTTCAATGATAAGAATAATATTTAATTTCTCACTTCTTTATTATCTTATCCCGGGCTATATAATAACATTTGTTCTTTCACTCTTCGTTCCGAAGATGTACACAGCTATTGCTTTTGACTCGGGCGGTGTTGCATCCGGACCTCTCACATCATCATTTATCCTTCCTTTTGCTATAGGAGCATGTGATGTTCTTTGGGGAACGGATGAGGTATTATCTCTTGGTTTCGGTATAGTGGCGATGGTTGCAATGACTCCTCTTATCACAATACAGATTTTAGGTTTCAGGGCAATAGCAACCAATAAAGTTCAGGATTCCATCACAATGAAACGTATTGTTGATGCTGATGATGAACAGATAATAGATTTTATGTAAATTATGGCAAAAGAAAAAGAAACAAAAACTTCAAAACAGGTTAAAGCCCCTCAGGCGAATCAGAAGGTCAGGACAAATAAACTTGAACTTCTTATCACTGTTGTCCCTAAAGGCAAAACAGAGTCCTTTCAGGACATGCTGCAGGCATATGAGGCAAATCTCCAGATGGCTATCAGGGGGCTTGGCACTGCAAAAGATCAGATACTGACTCTTCTCGGAACTGATTCCTTAAAGAAAGGAGTAATTTTCAGTGTAATTAAAGAAGAAAGAGTCCAGGATGCTTTAGCAGCACTTGAGGACAGATTCGCAAGACTTACAGATGGTAAGGGTGTCGCTTTTACAATCCCTATGACAAGCGTTATAGGCGTGGCAAGTTTCGGTTTTCTTGCTAATAACCGTAAGACCGTAAAGGAGCAGCAATGAAAAAATTTGAGCATGAACTGATATTATGTATAGTTAATGACGGCTTTGCAGACACAGTAATGGATGCAGCCAAGGGCGCCGGTGCAAGAGGCGGTACAATTCTTAAAGGCCACGGAACAGCCAATAAGGAAGCCGAAAAATTCTTTGGTATTGCTATTCAGCCTGAAAAAGAAATGGTTATGATTCTTGTCCCGTCTTCCATAAAGGAAGATGTTCTCCATGCAATTTATAAAGCCGGTGGTCTTAATACTCCGGGTCAGGGAATAGCATTCGCACTTCCTGTGGATAATGTTGTCGGAATTTCAAAGCCTGTTCCGCATGATGAAAAGTAAAAGCATAATAAATAACCACAAGCAAAAATACCCGCAAGTTGCGGGTTTTATTTTTTCAATAATTCAGTGATAAAATTTTTCAGTCTTCTTTTGGTGTATTTGCAAAAGCTTCTAAGATTTTGTTGCTTAAAAATTCACGGGTCTCTGCATTGATAGGATGAACAATATCTTTGAATTCACCATCAGGAGTCTTTCTTGAAGGCATAGCAATAAACGGACCATTATCACCGGATAAGATCTTAATGTCATGAACTGCAAAACAGTCATCAATAATTAATGATGCAACAGCAAGGAGTTTGTTGTTGTCTGACTTGATATGTCTTACTCTGACATCTGAAATGTTGACCATAATTTTCCCCTCTATATGGAATTATG
>JAKSOR010000041.1 GCA_024405515.1 Clostridia bacterium | reverse complement strand
GAAAAAAGATAAAAAAGCTGCAGAAGAAAATAAATAATTTTGATAAAATCACAAATAAAAAAGCATGCACTCAAATGCATGCTTTTTCTATATCTAATCGTGTGAATTAGTTGATTCCCTGTGCAATCATTGCATCGGCAACTTTCTTGAAACCAGCTAAGTTTGCACCTGCAACAAGGTTGTAATTTAAGCCGTATGCATCAAGTGCTCCGCAAATCTGATCGTGAATGCCTTTCATGATTCCCTGGAGTTTTGCATCAACTTCTTCTTTTGTCCAGCTGAGTCTTTCGCTGTTCTGTGACATTTCGAGTCCGCTTGTTGCTACGCCGCCTGCATTAACTGCTTTGGATGGTGTAACAATAACTCCGTTTGCCTGTAATAATGCAACAGCTTCGTTTGTAGTAGGCATATTTGCAACTTCATTAAGTACCGGGATACCGAGTTTAAGCATTTTTTCTGCATCTTCGAGTACGATTTCGTTCTGTCTTGCACATGGCATATAGATATCTGCCTTGACATTTCCCCATGGTTTCTGTCCTGCGAAGAATTCACATCCGAATTTATCTGCATAGTCCTGGACTTTGTTTCTGTTAGAAGCACGCATTTCAAGCATATAATTGATTTTTTCACCGGATACGCCATCTTTATCATAGATGTAACCATCTGGACCTGAAAGTGTGACAACTTTTCCGCCGAGTTCGGAAATCTTTAAGCATGCACCCCATGCAACGTTGCCGAATCCGCTTAATGCAAATGTTTTGCCTTTAATATCTTCGCCTTCGTGTTTTAATACTTCGTTTAAGAAATATGTTGCACCGAAACCTGTTGCTTCCGGACGGATAAGTGAACCGCCGTAGCTCATACCTTTTCCTGTGAGAACTCCGTTCTCATAGTCGCCGACTATTTTCTTGTACTGGCCAAAGAGATAACCGATTTCTCTGCCACCGACTCCCATGTCTCCTGCAGGAATATCCATGTTAGGACCGATGTGACGGTATAACTCATTCATGAAAGACTGACAGAATCTCATGACTTCTGCATCTGATTTGCCGGTTGGGTCAAAGTCAGAACCACCCTTTGCTCCGCCCATAGGGAGGGAAGTGAGTGAATTTTTGAAAGTCTGTTCGAATCCTAAGAATTTCATTGTATCAAGAGTTACATCTTTCTGGAAACGTAAACCACCCTTGTATGGTCCGATTGCGTTGTTAAACTGCACACGGAAACCGCGGTTTACATGATACACGCCATTGTCATCCATCCATGGAACGCGGAAAATAATCTGTCTGTCTGGTTCTACGATACGCTCGAGAAGTACATTTTTACGGAATAATTCTTCATTCTGTTCAACTGCAGGTGTGATGGAGGTAAGAACTTCTTTTACAGTCTGCATAAATTGTGGCTGACCTGGGTTTTTTGCTTCAGTTTGTTCAATAACATCTGAAATATATGACATTTTAGTCCTCCTTTTAATGCTGTAGCGCAAATATTTATAGCAAAAATTATAAACTAGATACGCAATATGTAAATTATTTTTGTTGAATTTTACTGAAAATTTACAATAAATTGTGTTGTGGGCAGTGTCTTAATACCATATAGAACGCGTGAGAAAGGTGTTTAAATAGTTATTGAAAGTTAGAAATTAGTATGCTATGATTAATTAGTAATATTATATATTCGCGGGCGTGCGGGCAATCTCCTAGTCCAAACGTCCAACAGTAGGAGAAAAGTATGGATCAAAAACAATTAAAACAAGTCAAGAAGTACCGCATCTTAAAGGTACTGTTCTATTTCCTTGGCTTCCCATTGTTTGCCTTTGTGACATTCCTTGCTTCAACCAATTACCTTGATGCGGATCCGTTTAAGGGACAGCACCTCTGGGAATTCCCGATTCTCGAAACACAGGTGTTCAACTATTTCCAGGAATGGATTTCCGCTCCGGCGCTTTATGCAGTATGGATTGTCCTCGCAGTTTGGCTCTTTGTTTCTATTGTTCATTTTATTATGACAAAGGTTCTGAAGAACCACAGAGCCAGAACGCTGGTTGTAGTTGTTGTAATGCTTGTTGCACTTCTCGGCACAATGTTCATTATTGATTTCAACTGTGAAAAGAAAATTTCCGCAATGATTGATGCAGTCAATAATGGTGAATATGCTGATGGTGTCACAGTTGATGATTACAAGACACAGCTTTCGTACTACAGAACACTCACCAGTGAAAAAACCGAAAAGAATATGTCACTCAAATTAAAGAATGATGTTGATTTCTATAAGGATGTTTATGCTGTTGGAATGTTCGGATATGATAAGACAGGCAAAGCCGGTAATATGGGCAACAATATCGCATATTACGATGATCTTATTGATGACGACGGAAACAGAGGCGTTGATATCAGTTTCGTTAAGAATTCATCCACAGATCAGTGGAATCTCTCACTTACAGCTGACGGAGAAACCGGAAATGACCATGTAGCAGTAAGACTTGCTCCTAATGCAAAAGGTCAGCTCGAAATTAACGGAAAGACTTATTCTCATTACTTCTTTGTGGAAAAAACTCCTGTAACTCATGATGCAGAGGGAATTTATGTATGGTATCTCATTGATATGTAT
This sequence comes from Clostridia bacterium, assembly GCA_024405515.1. Classification (GTDB taxonomy): domain Bacteria; phylum Bacillota; class Clostridia; order Christensenellales; family CAG-917; genus CAG-475. The sequence continues at coordinate 5,437 of JAKSOR010000041.1, read as the reverse complement.
CCAAACCACACAGTCGTTGAAAAGAAGGGCGCAATCACAGCACTTAAACCGGCAGTAACAGATGGTGTTTACGGTGAAGGTATTTATAATGCAAACGGACTTTTCTCAGACGGATGGATTATGTCTCTTGAAAACGTTCTTGAGATTCTTGAAGATTACTACTCGGCAGAACCTATCGTAAATGATATCATTGCAAAACATGGTTCTGACCTTATGTATGAATCTTTCGATGAATGGCATTCAGCAGTAATTGCAGAGGCCGAACTCAGAAGAGAACAGTATTATACAGGTGTATTAGCAGATGAAAACGGTGAAACATGCTCACCATTTATGCAGGAACTTTATAAATCAGAAATGACAATAGCTCCTAATAAGTTCTCTCTTACACGTGGCAGACTGGATGCACTTCTTGCAGAAGTTGGCGCACTCCTTGGTGATAACGGACTCTTCGATTTACTCCTTAAGTCTGATTCCGGAATGATTGCTGAATTACTCGGCGGAATTCTTGATGACCTTGAAACTGGTATGGATCTCGGAGCTCTTCTCGGACTCCCGTCTGATTCACCGGTATACGAGATAATCGGAAGTATTTTCGGAAAGCCATGCACAGGTCTTGTTCTCGTTCTTAAGTACACAGAAAGTGATAAAGGTCACTTCTATCTTGCATTAAAGAACAGTGTTTCTGATCCAGATTCAGCAGCTATCATGGACCTTGATTTCAGCAATGAAGTATTAGGTCTTGAAGACGATGAAAGATTCTTATATAAAGATGCTCTCGGCAATACAGCAATCAATACAGATTATGCATTTGACCTTGATCATGTAAGCAAACTTTTATCCAATGCACTTACTTTCCTCCTCAATGACTTCACATTATTTGATACTGATTCTGATGGCGTAAATGACCAGACACTTAAAGACAAAGTTGATGAACTCCTCGGCGGAACACTCGGAACAATCCTTGGTCTTGTCGGCGGATTAATCAATATTGATGCTTCTTCTTCAGATGCTCTTTACACATCACTCGCAACATTACTTGACGGACTCGTAGGAAATAGCGGAGCTGTTTATTATAATGAAGCAACAGGTCAGTGGAAGTTCGATATCGTAGATCTTCTCTGCGGATTATTAAAGGATTTATATTACTACCAGTCTCCTGCAATTAAGAATGTATATGACTTCTATGTAGATCCGGAAGCAGAAGATTATGTTCAGGCTGCTCAGAAAGCATTTGCAGACTATGACAGAGCATATTTCACAGGTGCTGTTTACGGACCGACAATCGGTTCAACAATCATCGGTGAAAATCTCGGCGCTGCAAACGATATGAACGCAAAACATAAATACACAGCAGACTTTGGTTTACAGGATCTTGCAAGTGTACAGCAGCTCAAACTCAATTTATCATATCAGCCGGTATTCTTCCCGCTCTACACAGCACGTGATATGATCCTTGTTTTCTCAGGACTTGTAATCTTCTTCTATTTCTTAAGCTTCGTATGTGCAGAAAAAGAAGTTGAGTATGCAACAGGAACACTACTTGTAAAGGACAAGAAAAAGAAATCAAAGAAAAACGCTGAAGATAATAAAGCTTCCGAAGAAACTCCTGCAGAAGCAGAAGAAAACACAACAGCACCGGAAGAAGAAAAAGAAATTTCTCTCGAAAGTGCCGATGAACCAGCAGGTGATACTCCTCAGGAGGAAACCATCTCACTTGATTCAATAGATTCTGAAAAGGAGGTGGGCTAATATGAAGAAGAAAAATAATGTAGCATTGCCAGAAGACAATCACAATTATGATAATGAAGGCAACGTCCTTCCAGCATTCCCAACAAGTGCTTCAGATCAGAAAGATAAAGCTAAAACATCTGTAGGCTTTACTGTTGTTGCATGGATTCTTCACATTCTCGCATTCCTGCCTATTATTGCAGCAACGTTAGTTCTCGGAATTTACTGCTATAAGTTAGTTCCGTACTATACATTCTGGCCGTTTGTCGGAACAATTCTTGTCGGATTATTTGCAATTATTTTCTATGTAATATCAATAGTAGTAGCAAGAAAGAATTCGAAATCCAGCATAAGAACACAAACAGTCAAGATTATTATCACATTCGTATGCCTTACAACGGTATTCGGAGCACTTATTACTTATGTGTTCCCGGATGTAATTGCTTTTGCAACTCAGAAGACACTTCTCGTTGAAGACCTTCTTTATAAGGGCGAAAGTCAGGCAGATCAGAATGCAAAACTTGAAAGAGATTTCATCAGATATAATATCCTTGCTGGTAACCTCGGAACAGAACTTTCATATTACGATATGAATAAGCACCAGGAAGATTCAAACGGTATCATCCTTTCATATGATAACGAAGAAATCCAGGCAAGTTATGACAAGTATATCGAAATGGAGAACAATTCAGAGGGTTCACTCAATACAATGATTGCTCTTATGAAGAGCAGCAATTCATTAAAGTATGAACTTTATAACTTCATCTATTCAAGTTATGTTCTTATTGACTTTGACTATGCATTCCTTGCAGAAATCACAGACACAGGTGTTGATTGCACTGAAAGACATGCTATCACACTTGCTATGGTAGATTACATCTATACACATGGTTCATATGAACAGCAGATTAAAGATGGATTCAAAGATCCTGAAATCAAGAGATTGTTTGACGTAAACTTCGATAGTTTCAACCAGGATGGTTATCTCTCATTCGATGATTCACCACTTCTTTTCGCACAGGTTAACGGAAGAATGACTATCCCTATCGTTTTAAGACTTATCTTAAACGAATCATGGATGTACTCACAGCCATCATTCACCGATGAATCAGGCACAAAGTATAACTGGGTAACAGGTGAAAATGAAACAGTCTTCATTCCTGAATATTATGAAGATTCCAACTACCTCCTTGAGATGTATGACCCAATCTGCTGGGAAAAATTCGAAGCGTTAGGTCTTGAATATGATAAGACAGGTTCAAACGGAAAATCATTTGGATATTATGTAAACAGCACCGATGTTAACGATAAATACAATGGTTGGATTGTTTATGAAGACGGTATTGTAAAACGTCCGTGCAACTGGCTTGTTCTTGATATGCTTGGCGATCCAATGTCACTTGCAGCAATAGATCTTAACTCAGATGTCGGCGGAATAGTAACAACAGTTCTTTCAATGCTTCCGAATCTTGTAGGTGCAGTTGGCAATCTCCTTACAGAAGGCCTTACACCAGTTCTCGAATATGCAACAGGCGGCGCATCATTAACAATCGGTCTTTATATCGATGATGCAGGACAGCTCCAGATTGGTCTGTTCACAAACAACACCACATATTCAATGCTCGGATTCATGCAGGCTTCATGGGTACAGCAGGATAGCTTACTCTTTGCAGTTATCAATGTTATCGCAACTAGAAACTGGTTATGTCTCTTCGGAGCAGTAGGTGCAGTATTAATTATTGCATCAGGCGTTCTCAGAGAAGCTGGTCAGAAGACAAGAGAAAAAGCTGAGAAGTCAAGAGACAGAATCAAGAGAGAAAAAGCTGCAGCAGAATCAGGAATAACAGAAGAAAATGTTCAGAAACCGGAAGTTGAAGAACTTGACCTGGAAGCAGCAGAATAACAAAGGAAACGGCAGCGAGAAATCGCTGCCGTATTTATATAGTATATATAATTATTAATTAGTTTTTTCTTCTAAAATAATATCTCCCACATTCAGACTATACGGGCAGCTGAACTCGTATATATGCTGGACCAACTTAGCGTCATCTGTCATCATTTCTTTTTCAGGCAGATATATTTCACCTATAGTAAATGTCTTGCCGTTTACGGAGTCATCAGGGGATAATATAAGGGCGTTTTCTCCTGTTTTGAATCTGTTTCTCATCTCCACTGTTATCTTCCCGTTAGATGCGTTTAAAACGACAGCGGTGAATACGTATTTTTCCTTGGAAATACCTTCATCAAGGCATACGGTATCAGGGTTGTCTCCGTCAAAATATGCATCAGTGTACGTTCTGTGAGATACGGTTTCTAAAGATGCGTTATATTTATCAGTGTTTATAATCTTTCCTTCTTTGAGATATTCGTCTATGGCATGCCTGTATGCATTAGCTACTGTAGCAACATAGAATTCGCTTTTCATTCTGCCTTCTACTTTCAGTGAAACAACCCCTGCAGCTGCGATTTCAGGAATATGACCAAGCAGCCTTAAGTCTCTGCTGTTCATAAAATAAGTGCAGCGCTCATCTTCCTCGAGGTCTAATGGTTTATCTGCATGGCGCTCAGTTTCTGTAAGTCTGTAATTCCATCTGCACGGTTGAATGCATTCGCCTCGGTTTGCGCTTCTCCCACTGAAATATGATGAAAGGAAACATCTTCCACTGAAACTCATACACATTGCTCCGTGAACAAAAGCCTCAAGCTCAATCTGAGGGACTTCTCTGTGAATTTCGGAGATTTCATCAAATGAGAGTTCTCTTGCAAGTACAACCCTTTTTATGCCCAGGCTATACCAGAATTTAACCGCCAGCATGTTTGTTGTGTTTGCCTGGGTTGAAAGGTGAATGTTTAAATTAGGGGCGCATTCTCTGCACAATGAAACTAGGCCTATATCTGATATGAGAATGGCGTCTGCACCTGCCTGTTCAAGAAAAACAAAATAGTCCCGTGCTTTGTCTATATCTGCATTTTTTGCAAAGATGTTTGCCGTGACATAAACTTTTTTGCCGAGATTGTGCGCAAAATTTATTCCTTCTTTTATTTCTTCTTCTGTGAAATTATCTGCAAAGGCACGTAGTGAAAAATCTTTTCCACCAAGATAAACTGCATCCGCACCGAAGTGGAATGCTGTTTTAAGTTTTTTCAGGTTGCCTGCAGGCATTAAAAGTTCAAGCATTTTAAAGAATAGGAATTGATGCTAAATAAATGATATCTTCTCTGTTCTTTGCGTCGCCTTCTGCAAGAACAAAAGCTTTGTTGCAGACTTCACCGCCGGCAAGTTTTACTATATCTTCAAGTCCGTGAAGGCTTCCGCCTGTTGAAACAACGTCGTCTACGATAGCAACTTTCTTTCCTTTGAGAAGGTCGGCATCATGTTTTGAGAGATAAAGAGTCTGAGGGGAACCTGTTGTTATTGACTGAACTGTTGTTGAGATTCCGTCCTGCATATATAACTTTTTGGATTTACGGCATACTGCGTAGAAAGGCTGGTTGAGTTCCCTTGCAATTACATGTGCAAGCTGAAGTCCTTTTGATTCGGCTGTAATAACTATGTCGCAGCCTGTCAGTCTCTTTGCAAGTTCTTTTCCGCAGTGCTCAGTGAGAGCCTGATCGCCATGAAGGTTAAAAAAGCAGATATTTATTCCTGATGGCAATGGTAAAATAGGAAGAGCTGTTTTGTATCCGCAAATATCAATGTTGTATACGT
>JAKSOR010000040.1 GCA_024405515.1 Clostridia bacterium | reverse complement strand
AATAATGTCAAACCTTTCATATATGAGGTCCCATCGGAAAATCCGGTGGGATTTCACTTTCATAAAGAAAAATTTTGGTAAATTTTAGATAGCCAGAATAGTTGAAATACATATGTTTAGAATACGGGAAACGGGAATATTCCAATGGTTTTAATACTTGTTTAACAAAGGTGATTTATACTGATTTATATTGCAAGGGATACGTTCCTTGTGCTACAATCATTGAACATATATAAATTATAATATAACTGAAAGTTTAATATACAGGAAGGCAGAATGAAACCACTCATAATAGTTGAGTCACCTCATAAGGCGCAGACAATCCAGAAATACTTAGGTACATCAGCTGATGTTCTTGCTTCAAAAGGACATGTATGTGATCTTCCGGCAAAATCTCTCGGAATAGACATTGATCACGGCTTTAAACCTGAATATCTTGTCACACCTGATAAGGAAGCAACAATCAAAACACTGACCGCTGCATTAAAAAAGCATGATAAAGTTTATCTTGCAACCGACCCGGACCGTGAAGGGGAGGCAATTTCATGGCACCTTAAAAACGTGCTCGGAATAAAAGATGATGTGGTCAGAATCGAATTTAACGAAATTTCACCTAAAGCCGTTCAGGATGCAATGGCAAACCCTAGGGAAATTGATATGAACCTTGTCAACTCACAGCAGGCAAGACGAGTTCTTGACAGACTTGTCGGTTACAAAATCTCACCGATTCTTTCAAGAAGATTAAAACCGTCACTTTCGGCAGGACGTGTTCAGTCAGCGGCACTCAAGATGATTGTGGACCGCGAAAAGGAAATCAGGGATTTCGTTCCTGAAGAATACTGGACAATCGCCGCAAATCTTTTAAAAGACGGTGCCAAGAAAACAAAAGCCAATATCTTTGTCGCATCACTGAATGATAAGGGCGGAGAAAAAATCAAGGTTACTAATGCAGATGATGCAACTTATATCTCTGACCTTATGAGAAAATCAGACTACAGTGTTGATGAGGTCACGAAGTCGGTATCTTTTGCAAAACCGGCTCCTCCGTTTACTACTTCAACAATGCAGCAGGAAGCCTCTCATAAGCTTGGTATGACTGCAGACAGGACATCAAGAGTAGCCCAGGAACTTTATGAAGGCGTCAATATCCAGGGTGAGGGACAGCATGCGCTTATTACATACATAAGAACAGACTCAGTCCGTGTATCTCCGGATTTTGCAAAAATCGCACTTTCCTATATCAGGGATAACTTCGGAAACGAGTATGCACCGAAAACACAGAATATCTACAAGACTTCTGATAATGCACAGGATGCTCACGAGGCAATCCGTCCTATAGATTTAAGAAGAACACCTCAGTCTCTTGAGGGTAAGATGGATAAGGATGCATACAGGCTTTATAAACTCATATATGAAAGATTCCTTGCTTCCCAGATGACAAATGCACAGTTCAATACAATGAAAGTGCATATCAAAGGTGTATCGGATGAGGCAACACTCGGATTTGTTGTAAAAGGCAAAGCAGTTAAATTTAAGGGATATACAGCAGTTTATTCACAGACTGTTGAGGAAAACGAGGATGATAAGGAACTCGATACAATGCCTGATCTTGATAAGGGAGAACACCTTAATCTTGATGATGTGAAGTGTGAACAGAAATTCACGAAGGCACCTTCCCGTTATAACGATGCAACCATAGTCAAAGCTATGGAAGAGAACGGTATCGGAAGACCTTCCACATATGCTTCCATCATTACTGTGCTTGCAAAGAGGGAATATACCCAGAAAGTCCAGAAGGCAATTGCGCCTACGGAACTCGGTGAAAAAGTCTCCGAATATATGGAGAAAAATTTCCCGCATATAATGGACCTTTCTTTCACAGCCAGAATGGAAGGCGCACTTGATAAAGTTGCAGTCGGAAATCTTGACTGGGTAAATCTTATCTCTTCATATTATCCTGTGCTTAAGCGCTGCCTTGATGCTGCCGCGAAGAGGGGCGGGGAAAAGATAACAATGGACAAGGAATCAGATGAGGTCTGTGAAAAATGCGGTTCAAAAATGGTTATAAGACAGGGTAAGTTCGGTCCGTTCCTTGCATGTCCGAATTATCCTAAGTGCAAAAATATAAGACCTATTAATGAATCCGTAGGCAAATGCCCGAGATGCGGAGGGGATATCTCAAAACGTACTTCAAAGTCGGGAAAGATTTTCTACGGATGCAATAATTACCCGAAATGCGATTTTATATCCTGGGATCTTCCGGCACCGATTATGTGTCCAAAGTGTGCAGGTCCTATGAAAATCGTAAAGAGGGATGACAAAACAACATATGTATGTCTTTCTAAGACATGTAAAAACAGAGTGGCCCCGGTATCCAATCTTCTGGACGGGGATGCGGAATAAAATTTGGAGGTAAACCATGGAATTCAGAGGAACAACAATTTGTGCTGTTAAAAGAAACGGTATGACTGCAATTGCAGGAGACGGCCAGGTAACGATGGGCGAATCCGTAATCATGAAGGGCAATGCCGTTAAGGTAAAACGTATTTTTAATGACAGTGTTGTAATCGGATTTGCAGGGTCCGTTGCGGATGCATTTGCACTTTCCGAGAAATTTGAGGGTATGCTTCAGAAATATTCAGGAAATCTGATGAGGGCAGCTGTCGAACTTGCAGGACTCTGGAGAGAGGATAAGGCAAGAAAACTCGATGCACTCTTAATTGCTGCAGATAAAAACAGTTTATATGTGGTATCAGGATCAGGTGAGGTTATTGAACCTGAAAACGGAATCTGTGCCATCGGAAGCGGCGGCAACTATGCTCTTGCTGCAGCTCGTGCACTTTATGCGGCAACTGATTTCTCAGCAAAGGAAATTGCTGAAAGAGCACTTCACATTGCAAGTGAAATCTGTGTATACACAAACGACCATATCACGGTCGAAACAGTCTGAGGAGGTTTATTATGGCAGAGAAAATTTTGACACCGAAAGAGATAGTGGCAGAACTTGACAGATATATTATAGGCCAGAGTGAGGCAAAGAAAGCTGTTGCCATAGCACTCAGAAACAGATACAGAAGATCTAAACTTTCCCAGGAACTGAGAGATGAAATCACACCTAAGAATATCATCTTAAAAGGACCTACAGGCGTCGGTAAAACTGAAATTGCAAGACGTCTTGCAAAAGTTGTAAAAGCTCCGTTTGTTAAAGTTGAGGCCACAAAATTCACAGAAGTAGGTTATGTAGGAAGAGACGTCGAATCCATTATCCGTGACCTTGTTGAGGCTTCAATAAGACTCGTAAAAGACGAAAAGACAAAGGAAGTCACACCTATTGCAACTGAAACTGCTGAAAACAAAGTCGTTGAACTTTTACTTCCTATGAGAAAGGAAGCAGACGGCGGACAGAAGAGTGATGCCCAGCTTAAAGAAGAACTTTTATCCGAACTCAGACTCGGTCATCTTGATAATTTAATTGTTGAGATGGAAGTCAAGAACCAGGCACCGAAGACTCTCAGAATTCAGCCGGATATGGAAAACGGCGGTGCAATCGATCTCGGTAACATCTTCGGTATGATGGGCAAGGGCCCTCAGGCTGTGAAGAAGAAAAAAGTAACAGTTCGCCAGGCAATGAATACAATTATTGCCGAGGAAGCTGAAAAGAAAATAGACCAGGATCAGGTTATCCAGGAAGCATTATCCCGTGCAGAGCAGGACGGAGTTGTATTCCTTGATGAAATCGATAAGATTGCTTCTGATGATGCCGGTGGTGCAAGAGGAAGGGACGTTTCCCGTGAAGGCGTTCAGAGAGACATTCTTCCTATTGTCGAAGGTTCAACAGTTCAGACAAAATACGGTGCAATCAAGACAGACTTTATTCTCTTCGTTGCAGCAGGTGCTTTCCATATCTCAAAGATGGAAGACCTTATTCCTGAACTTCAGGGCAGATTCCCGATTAAGGTTGAACTTGACAACCTTACAGAAGATGACTTTGTCAAGATTTTGACAGAACCGGATAACGCAGTTCTTAAGCAGTACAAGGCACTTCTCGGAGTGGACGGTGTATCACTTAATTTTGAGGATGAGGCTATAAGAGAAATTGCCAAAGTCGCATTCATCGAAAACGAGAGCAGTGAAAACCTCGGTGCAAGAAGACTCCATGCAGTTCTTGAGTTCCTGCTTAAAGACATCCTTTATGAAGCAGATGACAACGAAACAAAGGAAATCAATATCACAAAGGCATATGTCGAAGAGCATCTTGCAAAATCATTAAGAGAAAGAAATTTACAGAAATACATTATCTAGAGGCAGATATGATAAACATTCCTAAAGGCACTAAGGATATGCTTCCGCTTGAGTCATACAAATGGCACTATGTGGAAAATGCGGCAAGAGAGGTTGCAAAGAAATTCGGTTTTAAGGAAATAAGGACTCCTATGTTTGAACATACCGAATTATTCCTCCGCGGCGTCGGTGAGACGACGGATATCGTAACAAAGGAGATGTACACCTTTGAGGATAAGGGCGGAAGATCAATTACTCTTAAACCTGAAGGAACGGCCGGTGTTGCCAGGGCATATATAGAAAATGCTCTTGACCAGGTTGTTCTTCCGATGAAGACTTATTATTTAAGTTCCATATTCAGGTATGAAAGACCTCAGAGCGGAAGACTCCGTGAACATCATCAGTTCGGCGCTGAACTTTACGGTTCGGACGATGCAATGGCAGATGCAGAGGTAATCCTTCTTGCAAAAACATTCTTAAATGAAGTCGGCCTTAAATCAATCGAACTCAATATCAATTCAATCGGCTGTCCTGAGTGCAGGAAAAAATATCATGCAGCTTTAAAGGAATATATCGGCTCAAACATTGATAAAATGTGCGGACAGTGCCAGGCAAGATTTGAGAAGAATCCTCTGAGAATACTTGACTGCAAAGAAGAAAAGTGTCAGGCAGTCGTAAAAGAGGCTCCGTCAATTCTTGATTATCTCTGTGATGACTGCAGAGCACACTTTGATGCCCTTAAGAAAAATCTCGAAACTCTGGGAATTGAGTACAGGGTGAATCCGATGATAGTCAGGGGACTTGACTATTACACAAGAACCGTATTCGAGTTTGTATCCACGGATATCGGTGCCCAGGGAACAGTCTGCGGCGGTGGAAGATATAATAACCTTGTTGAAGAAGTGGGCGGAAAACCTACTCCGGCTGTCGGATTCGGTCTCGGACTTGAAAGACTTCTTCTTGTTCTTGAGAATACTAATTCTCTCATGGCAAAGGAAGATGAAACAGACGTGTACATCGCTCCTATGGGAGAAGATGCAAAGTTTGAAGGAATAAAACTTGCAAAGACTTTAAGGGCTGCAGGTTATATCTGTGAAGTCGACCTTATGAACAGGGGATTCAAGGCACAGTTCAAATATGCAAACAAAATACTTGCAAAGAAAGTCATAGTGATTGGTGACGATGAACTCAAAGAAGGAATCTACACCGTTAAGGATATGGCTTCATCAGAGCAGGTATCTGTTAAAAAAGAAGATATATTATCAGTACTCAGATGACGGAAAAAGGTGTTGTATATAAGCTTAAAGGCAAAAGATGTGTAGTGCGTTTTGACAGACGCAGCGCATGTGCATCCTGTCATATGTGCAATGTTGCCGAGGATAAGCAGAAGGTGGAGGTTCTTCTTGAGAATTCCCTTGATGCAAAAATAGGTGATGTTGTTGAGGTGGAGATGGGTGAGAGATACGTTCTTACCGCAGCGGTAATAGTGTATGTCATTCCTCTTATTCTGGTCGGTGCCGGAATAGGTATAGGTTCTCTTGTCTCTGAGCTCTGTCAGATTCTCATGGCTGTAGGCGGATTTGTTTTCGGATTCGTTATTGCCGCACTTCTTGATAAGTTTGTCATAAGAAAGAAAAAAGGTTTTAAACCTGAGATGAAAGTCATATGCAGTGAGACTTCGGTAACAAAGGAGGCATAAATGGAAATTATCACAGGAACAGAGAATTTCGATAATGTCATTAAAGACAGCAAATTCATTATGGTTGATTTTTATGCTGAATGGTGCGGACCATGCAAAATGATGGCTCCGAACATTGAGGATATGATGCTCGATGCAGAGTACAGTGATCTCAAGGTGATAAAAGTCAATGTGGACAATGACATGGATCTTGCAGACAGATACATGATTAACTCAATTCCGGCTCTTTTCTTCTTTAAGGACGGAAGCTTAAAACCGGTTTATTCCGAAATCGGTTATCATACTCTTAACGAACTTAAAACTCTAGTAAACAAAGTGAGGGATATAAAATGATAGATCTTAAAACAATTAAGGAAGCAGATGAGGAATTATATTCCTCAATGTGTGAGGAATTTGAACGTCAGGAACACAATATCGAGCTCATAGCTTCGGAAAATATTGTATCCAAGGCAGTTCTTGCAGCAGCAGGAACACATTTCACAAATAAATATGCAGAAGGATATCCTGGGAAACGTTACTACGGCGGATGCCAGTTTGTGGATAAGGCAGAAGAACTTGCCATTGAAAGAGCAAAGAAACTCTTCGGCGTGGAATATGTAAATGTTCAGCCTCACTGCGGTTCTAACGCAAACCTTGCAGTATATTATTCAGTTTTAAAACCGGGTGACACAATCCTCGGTATGGGACTTGACGCAGGCGGACACTTAACACACGGAGCAAAAGTATCCATGTCAGGAAAGATTTTCAACAGTGTCACATACGGCGTTGACCCTGATACAGGACTTATTGATTATGACAAGGTAAGGGAAATTGCTCTTGAGTGTCAGCCGAAAATGATTGTTGCAGGTGCAAGTGCATATCCTAGAATCATTGATTTTAAAAAGTTCAGGGAAATAGCCGACGAAGTCGGAGCATATTTAATGGTTGACATTGCACACATCGCAGGTCTTGTTGCTACAGGACTTCATCCGTCACCGGTAGGATACGCAGACTTTATCACAACAACCACTCATAAGACCCTGAGAGGGCCAAGAGGCGGCATGATAATGACAAATAATGAAGAATATGCAAAACTTGTCAACAAGGCCATATTCCCGGGTTCACAGGGCGGACCGCTCATGCATATCATCGCTGCAAAGGCTGTTGCTTTCAAGGAAGCACTGGATCCTTCATACAAAGAATACATGACTCAGGTCGTTAAAAATGCTAAGGCAATGAGTGAAAGATTCCTTGAGAAAGGAATAAAACTTGTTTCTGGCGGCACAGACAACCATCTTATGCTTATTAATCTCGTAGGTACGGGAGTTACAGGCAAAGAACTTGAGACATGGCTTGACGAGGCACACATCACACTTAATAAGAATGCAATTCCTAATGATCCTCAGAAACCGGCATACACATCCGGAGTAAGAATCGGAACACCTGCTGTTACAACAAGAGGAATGAAGGAAGAAGATATGATTGTTATTGCTGACTGCATCGTGGATATTATTGAAAATAAGGAAGCAGCAATAGACAGAGTAAAAGAAAAAGTTATTGCACTCTGTGATAAATACCCGATTTATAAAGAAGACGTAATATTCTAAGCATAAGGAGAACAAGGATGGCATCTATCAGAACAAATTTTTGCAAATGGTTTATAAAGACTACACTGAACATGAATCCTGAGAAAAAAGACAAGTCATATCAGAAAATGATGATGCTTGAACTTTTCAGGTCTAAAAGGCCTAATATGGGATTTAAGGCAGAATATCTTAAAACACCTGCAGGCACAAAATACGAACACCACTATAAAAAAGATTTTGTAAAAAACGGGAAGGTTGTTTTATATCTTCACGGCGGCGGATACTGTGCAGGTCTTATAAGTTTATACAGAAAACTTGCAAAGAAGTTCTCAGAAGCAGCGGGAGGTGCAGATGTTTTCTATCTTGACTATGACTGTGCCCCGAAATTCAAGTACCCGCATCAGCTTGATCAGGCACTTGATTTCTGGCATTATCTCACAAACGATTTAGGATATAAGGCTGAGGATATAATTGTGGGCGGAGACTCGGCAGGAGGAAACCTGACTTTAGCACTTTCTCTTAAACTTAAGGATATGGGAGAAAAGATGCCAAGAGCAATCTTTTGTATCTCTGCCTGGGCAGATATGCTCGGAACCGGTTTCAGTTATATAACAAACTACTCAAATGATGCGCTTTTCGGAAGAAGGGGTGCAATCATGACTGAGGAAAAGAAAAAAGCACTTATGGATTCAAGTATTTTCTCATTCTGTATCGGTATGGACAGGGGAAATAAATACATCTCACCGGTATACGCAGATTACGAAGGATTCCCTCCGGCATTCTTTACTGTCGGGTCCAATGAACTGCTTTTAGCAGATACAGTGAGAATTTATGAGAATATGAAGAGTCACGGTAATGATGTCGATATAGCTGTAGGTGAGGAACTTTTCCACGTATATCCGTGTTTTTATCAGTTTGTTCCTGAAGGCAGAAGGGATCTTAAACGAATCCTTGCATTTATTACAAGACAATTTAATAAGTAGGAGAAAATTATGGAAATTGAATACAGTGAATTAAGTAAGAATCTTGAAAAATATGTTTATATGGTAAACAGCAGGGAAGTTGAAGATATAGATATTACTTTGAATGGTGCTCCTCTTTGCAGACTTGCACAGATTAAGGAAAGAGAAGAACAGCCGAAGGAAGAACCAAGTAAACCGAAGTACGCATATTACAACAATCC
>JAKSOR010000004.1 GCA_024405515.1 Clostridia bacterium | reverse complement strand
AAGCAACATGCAAGCTTCCAAAAGATTCAAATAGAGAAATTGGAAATCTTGAGGAAATAAAAGATTTTAACCATAAGTATGTTGTTACAACTGATAGGAATGATGTTCAGACTGTAAACGGAATAAAAGTTGTGCACATAGCAGATTTTCTGTTGCAGGAAAATTGGTAGAATTGTCTTTCCTAATAACAGATTGGTTCTTGGCATTATGTCAATATTGCAATTGAGGTTTTGTTGTGCTAACATTACTATACATATAATCAAGCACGTGTACGTGCACAGAGGTAGACTATGAAAACAGAAAAATTTAAAAGTTTTGATGGAACAGTTCTTCAGTGTTATTTATGGGACAATGTTAAAAATGCAAAAGGCGTTGTTCAGATTTCACATGGTATGGCAGAACATGCCCGCCGTTATGATAATTTTGCTCAGTTTTTAAATGCAAACGGATATATTGTTTTTGCAGACGACCATCGTGCACACGGTATGACTTGCTCAAAACAGTCCAAAGTTATGAAATACGGATATCATAAGGGCAATATATATTTCGATACAGTACAGGATGAAGTTGCAATTACAAAATATCTGAAAGACAAATACGGAAAACCGGTTATTTATTTAGGACACAGCTATGGCTCAATGGTAGGTCAGAGATATATTCAGGAAGACCAGGAAAGAGCAGGTGCAATCCTCTCAGGTTCAGCATGTATGAAAGGCGGTCTTTTAAACACAGGAGCTGCAATCGCAAATCTTCAGTACAAGCTTCTTGGCGGAGACAAAGTTGCAAATCTTTTAAACACAATGAGCTTTGGTTCTTACAATAAACCTTATAAAAAAGAGAAAGACAAAGGTGATTTCGGATGGCTCTCAAGAGACCCTGAACAGGTTAAGAAATACATCCTTGATGAACAGTGCGGATATGTTATGTCAATTGCATTCTTCAAATATTTCCTCAACGGACTTAAGGAAAGTTATCTTGATGAAAACTTAAAGAAGATTGACTTAAATAAACCTATTGCCATCTTCTCCGGTGCAGAAGATCCTGTTGGCGGAAACGGCAAACTTATCTCGAAACTTAATGACCAGTATAAGGCACTCGGAGTAAAAGATCTTACATTCAAACTTTATGAAGGTGCAAGACATGAAATCATTAACGAAATCAATAATCAGGAAGTATACGCAGATATACTTGCAAGAATTAATGATATGCTTAAGTAAGTAGTTTATGCTTTATATCCGAGGCAGTCTCAGGACTGCCTTTTGTTTTCCTTCCGGCGTCAAATCTCCAGTTAAAGCAGTTGAAACAACAAATTTAATAAATAAATTTATACGGATAATTTTTCTGTAAATCTAAACGGATTAATCTGAAAACGGGTGGTTTAGTAACCCGTTTTCTTTTGGCTCAAACGCTAAATATGGTACCATTTTATACTTGAAACTTACTATATGTTGTGATAACATAGTTATATTATTTTTATTAAGGAAGTAAAGATGGCACAAGAATACACAGCTGGTAATATTGAACTTCTAGAAGGTCTTGAGGCAGTCAGACTCCGTCCTGGTATGTATATCGGAGGAACTGGAGCAAAAGGAATGCACCACATTCTTTGGGAAATCATCGATAACGCAGTCGATGAGATTTCCAATGGTTACGGAGACACCGTAACAATCCAGATGCTTGAGAACAATGTAATGAGAGTATCGGATAACGGACGTGGTGTTCCTGTAGACAAAAACAAAAAATATCACTTAACCGGTGTCGATATGGTATACGGAAAACTTCATGCCGGAGCTAAATTCGACAACGATGAATATAAGTTCTCAGGCGGACTTCACGGAGTAGGTGCAGCAGTTACCAATGCTTTATCCGAATGGCTCACGGTTGAGGTAAAAAGAGACGGAAATTTATACAGGGAAGAGTTCTATTCCCCGCAGCTCGGAACAACAGCCAGATCTATTAAATCCGGTATTGTTAAGACACCGCTCGAAGTAGTCGGCAAAGCAAAGGGAACAGGCACAACAGTTACATTCAAGGCGGATGAAAGAGTCTTCGGCAAGGAAGAATATAAGTACGACACAATTGCCGAAAGAATGAGAGATGTCGCATATCTTAATAAAAATCTCATTGTCGTTTTAGAGGATGCACGTATGCCGCTTGCAGGCGGAACAGGAAGAAAAGATGTGTTCCAGTATAAAGGCGGTATCGCAGATTATGTCGTGTATCTTAATGAAGGAAAGAAAGTCCTTTACGAAAAACCTCTTTATATCGAGGAAAAGATAGATGCCCAGTATGATAATAAGGGCAAGATGATTGAACCACCGTTTGAACTTGAGGTCGCAATCCAGCATACAACAGAATATTCGGAAAGCATTTACTCATATGTCAACAGCATTCCTACAACCGAAGGCGGAACGCATGAAGTCGGTTTCAAGAGTGCAATCACTAGGGTCTTCAATAACTACGCAAGGGACAACAATATCCTTAAGGAAAAACAGGCAAACCTTCTCGGTGAGGATTTCAGGGAAGGAATGGTCGCTGTTATTACCGTAAAAATGCAGAATGTCCAGTTTGAAGGACAGACTAAAGGCAAACTCGGAAACCCGGATGTCAGACCGAAGGTTGAGAATATTGTAAATGAAAGGCTTGCAGATCTTCTTCTCCAGAGAGGGAATAAGTCAGTCGCAGAAGCAATTATCGCAAAAGCTATGGGCGCTGCAAAAACAAGAGAGGCAACAAAGAAAGCTAAGGATCTTTCGAGACAGAAAAACTCTGTTAACAGTCTTAATCTTGTAGGAAAACTTGCATCATGCTCAGGAAAGAATGCTGCCATTAATGAGCTCTATATAGTTGAGGGAGATTCTGCAGGCGGAAGTGCAAAATCCGCAAGAGACAGAATGTTCCAGGCAATATTACCACTCCGTGGTAAACCTCTTAATGTTGAAAAAGCATCTGTTGAGGCAATTCTCAAAAACGAAGAATTTGCTACACTTATTTCCGCTCTCGGAACAGGAATTGAACCTGATTTTGATATTGATTCACTCAAATATGACAAGATTATCATTCTTGCCGATGCTGATACTGACGGCGGGCACATAAGAGCACTTCTTCTAACATTCTTCTTCAGATATATGAAGCCTCTTGTAACGGCAGGCCACATCTATATCGGTATGCCTCCGCTTTACAGGCTCCAGAAAAAAGATGAGATTCTCTACTGCTATGATGACAAAGCCCTCATAGAAGGACAGAAAAAGATGGGCAAGGGAGCTCTCATTCAGAGATTCAAAGGACTTGGCGAAATGGACCCTCAGCAGCTTTGGGATACAACAATGGATCCTGCAAAGAGAACCCTTACAAGAGTTACGATTGAAGATGCTGCTATGGCAGATAAGAGAATAACAATTCTGATGGGCGATGATCCGTCACTCAGAAAAGATTACATTTACCAGTATGCGGACTTTAATAAAATCGATGATTTTGTCAAGACGCAGAAGACAGCAGGAAGATTACATCCGGCTGAAGAAATAAAGGAGGACTAACCGATGGCAAAGAAACAGGAAGCACATATTGAATATAATTCGGTTGTTCTTGATACAGTCCTTGAAGAGGTCATGCATAATGCAATGATTCCTTATGCAGAGGATGTAATTTTGGACCGTGCAATCCCAAGAGTCGAAGACGGTCTCAAACCTGTTCAGAGAAGGGTTCTTTATTCAATGCATGAGATGGGACTCACTCCTGACAAACCACATAAAAAATGTGCAAAAATCGTAGGCGACTGCCTTGGTAAGTATCATCCTCACGGAGACAGTTCAGTATACGGTGCACTCGTTATAATGGCACAGCCATTCTCTATGAGAATGCCTCTTATCGACGGACACGGAAACTTCGGTTCAATCGACGGAGACGGAGCGGCTGCCTATCGTTACACTGAAGCCAGAATGTCTGCTCTTACCCTTGAACTTTTAAGGGACCTTGATAAAGACACTGTTCAGTGGACAGCAAACTTCGATGACACAATGGAAGAACCAAATACTCTTCCAGGACGTTTCCCGAACCTTCTTGTAAACGGAGCATACGGTATCGCTATCGGTCTTGCAACAAATATCCCAACCCATAACATGGGTGAATGTATAGATGCATGCTGTGCGCAGATAGATAATCCTTCAATTACCACAAAAGAACTTCTTCAGATTATGAAGGGCCCTGATTTTCCATCAGGCGGATATGTGATTCCGGTAGACAGCCTTGAATCAATTTATGATGCAGGCCGTGGTAAAATCAAAATCAGGTCAAAAGTGCACATTGAAAAGGAAGATAACGGTAAAAAGAACATCGTTATCACTGAAATCCCTTATGATGTAAACAAGGCAAAACTCTTAAGAGCAATTGCTGACCTTAAGGAAAAAGAAAAGGATACTCTTGCAGGAATCGTTGATGTCGTAGATGAATCCGATAAAACAGGTGTAAGAGGCGTTATCAAACTTAAAAAAGATGCCGATGCCAAGAAGATTCTTGATTACCTGATGAAAAAGACTGATCTTGAAATCAGTTATTCATACAACATGGTTGCCATTGCAAACGGCAAACCGGAAATTTTAAGTCTTAAGAATTATCTCACGTATTATATCGAATATCAGAGACAGGTTGTTCTTAACCGCTCGATATTTGATCTTAAGGCCGCTGAGGCCAGAGCTGAAATAGTATCCGGACTCTTAATCGCTATCAGAGACATTGATGCGGTTATCAAGATTATTAAGGAATCTGAGTCAACTCAGAAGGCAAAGGAAAAGTTAAAAGAAACATTTAATCTCACTGATCCTCAGGCTCAGGCAATCCTTGATATGCAGTTAAAGAAAATTGCAAAACTTGAAGTCGGCAAACTTGAGGAAGAACTTGCAAATCTCGAAAAGACCATTGCAAAACTCAAAGCAATCGTTGACTCTAAGAAGAAACAGCTTAATGTCGTTAAAGAAGAAATGCAGGAGATTAAGAAGGCAATGCCGTCTTCAAGAAAGACTGTGATACTGACTGATGAAAACGGCGAGGCACTTGATGCATCCAGAATTCCTACAGCTCAGGAAGAAGCAGCATACAAGGATGGCGTTGTAACTCTTAATAAAGACGGACAGTTAAGGTTTATGTCACAAAGGGCATATTCAGTTGCTCAAAAAGACATGTCAACTCTTGATTCTGATTCTTTACCGGTTCAGGCACTGCTCTGTAATAATAAAGGAAGCCTGTTTGCATTCACTAATTTCGGTAACCTTATCAAGCTTGATATAACCAATCTTCCTGAAAAGAAATTCAAGGAGAAGCCGTTTAAAGCCGGTGCTGTATGCCCGGATGTGGTGACTGGTGAATATGTTGTCAAACTCGTATTCTTTGACGGAACTCCGGTAGGTGAATTCGTACTTTATACAGAACAGGGTAATGCAAAGAGAGTTGATATTAATGAGTTCACATCAGTCGGCAAGTCATATCTTCAGGCTATTGTCCTTGATAAGAATGACAGACTAATTAATGCCGAACCTGTGTCTGATGAACTTTATACTGTTGAGATTACCAAAGACGGTCAGGTGCTTGCATATTCAACTCTTGAGATACCTCTCCAGGGAAGGAGAGCAGCCGGCGTAAAGGGCATAAAACTTAATGACGGGGATGCTGTTGCATTTGCCGGTCAGGTTCAGGAAGAGGGCGAACTTATTGTCATGTCCACGGAAGGATCTATTAAGAAAGTAATCACATCAACAATTGAGATGACTTCCAGATATCTTAAGGGCGTAAAGATTATTGAACTTGAAAAAGCTAAGGTCCAGTACGTAGGTACAGTTACAGACCCATATGATCTTGCATATGTATCAAACGGAAAGACAGCATTAATAAACACGGAAGATATCAGAATAGAAACAAGAACAACAAAGGGCAAACCTCTTGCAAAAGGCAAGATTGAAATCATAGTCCCGGTAAACAAGGAAAATTAACTGAGGTAACATATATGTTTAAAGTAGGATTTGACAGTGAACTTTATATGCAGAAACAGTCCGAGCATATTCTCGAGCGTATTTCCCATTTTGACAAACTTTATCTTGAGTTCGGGGGAAAACTTTTTGATGACCTCCACGCAGCCAGAGTTCTTCCTGGTTTTGATAAAGCAGCCAAAATCAAACTTCTCCAGAAATTAAAAGACCAGGCGGAAGTAATCATATGCATAAATGCAAATGATATTGAAAGAAACAGAATCAGGGCAGACTATGGTATCTCATACGGTTCCGAAGTCGAAAGAATGATAGACAATATCTCTGAGATGGGAATTTATGTTTCATCAATTGTTATTACAATGTTCGAGGATCAGCAGGGAGCAGTCAAATATAAACAGAGACTTGAAAATAAAGGACTTAAGGTTTATATCCACAGACCTACAAAAGGATATCCTCATGAAATAGATGTGATTGTTTCTGATGAGGGATACGGCGCCAATCCTTATATTGAGACATCAAGGAAGCTTGTTGTTCTTACAGCTCCTGGCCCTGGTTCAGGAAAACTTGCGACATGTTTATCTCAGCTTTACCATGAAAACAAGAGAGGAATATCTGCAGGTTATGCAAAATTTGAAACATTCCCGATTTGGAACCTTCCACTCAATCATCCTGTAAACGTTGCATATGAAGCAGCAACAGCAGACCTTAAGGATGTAAACAAAGTCGATAACTTCCATCTTGAGGCATACGGCGAAGTGACAGTAAACTATAACAGGGATATTGAAGTATTCCCGGTAGTTTCTGCCATTATGTCCAAGATTACAGGAAAAGAATGCGTATATAAATCTCCTACTGATATGGGAGTGAATATGGCAGGTTTCTGTATCTCTGATGATGATGCATGCAGGGAAGCCGCAAAACAGGAAATTTTAAGAAGATATTATAAAGCACTCTGTGACCTTAAACTCGGTGCAGGAAACCAGGATACAGTATCAAGCCTTGAATTTTTAATGTCCAAACTTCAGATAACAGCAGCAGACAGACCAGTTATTAAGGCTGCGCATGACAGATCAGAAAAAGAAGGCGGAAAGGCCAGTGTGGCAATTGAACTCCCGGACGGAAGGATTGTTACGGGAAAGAGTTCTGAAATGATGTCTGCTTCTGCGGCATGTATATTCAATGCTGTTAAGGTTATGGCCGGAATGAACGATGTTCAGAAACTTATCTCACCGTATGTTATCGGACCTATCCTTGATTTAAAGACAAAAATATTAAAAGAACACACTCATACACTGTCATTGGATGAGGCACTCCTTGCACTTTCAATCTGTGCGGCATCTGATGCAAAGGCAGCAACAGCAATTGAACAGCTGGAAAGACTTAATGGCTGTGAAGCACATTCAACGCATCTTCTTTATAAGGCAGATGAAAATCCGTTCAGAAAACTTGGTATAAGACTTACATGTGATCCTGTTTATCTCGGAAACACATTGTTCTTTGATTAGGAGTAAAATTGGCTAAGATAGAAAGATCTGAAATAGACCAGAAATACAAGTGGCATTTAGAAGATATCTTCCCATCCGATGAGGCATGGGAAGACTTATATTTTAAGGTGGATGAATTTATTCCGTCTCTTTCAAAATATGATGGCAGACTCACTGAAGATGATATTATCTACGAGTGTTTAGAGAAGGAAAATAACACCTCAAATAACATAGCCAAGCTTTATTACTATGCAAAAATGAAATTAGATGAGGACGTGAGAAAATCTGTGTACCAGGGAATGGTAAGCAAAACAGAGATGCTCATGGTAAAGTTTTCTTCCTTTGTTTCATACATTACTCCACAGCTTTCAAGGCTCAGCCTGGATAAACTGAAAAGCCTTGAGGCATCTGTTAAATTTGAAGATTATTCTGTGTATTTCCGAACCCTTATAAGAGACAAAGAAATCATTCTTTCTGATAAAGAGGAAAAACTTCTGTCCGAAGTAGGTATGTTCTCCGGTAATTCTCAGGATGTTTTCCATATGTTTGATGATGCGGATATTAAATTTCGCCCTGTAAAAGATGAGGAAGGACATAAGGTAGAAATGACACAGGGACTCTACGGCGTTCTTATGTCAAACCCGTCTCAGAAAGTCAGAAAAGATGCATGGGAATCAATGTTCACATCCTACAAGGATATGATAAACACGCTTTCTCAGAATTATGTAGGAAACGTAAAGAAGGACTGGTTCTATGCCAAAATCAGGGGTTTCTCTTCCTCACTTGATTATGCAATGTATGCTGAGGATGTACCGCCTACGTGCTATAAAAAGCTTTTAGAAGCAGTCGGCAGTAATACAAAACCTCTGCATGAATATATTGCTTTCAGGAAAAAAGTTTTAAATCTCAAGACTCTTAATATGTATGATCTGTATGTACCGATTGTTAACGGCGGAGATATAAAACTTAGTTATGAAGAGGCAGTAAAACTTGTTAAGAATGCCCTCAGCGTCAACGGCAAAGAATACTTAAGTATTCTTGATAAAGCATTTAACGAGGGTTGGGTTGACGTTTTTGAAAATAACGGCAAGAGAACAGGCGCTTATTCATGGGGCGGAGTGGTATGTCATCCGTTTGTGCTCCTTAATTATAATGAATCGACTCATGAGATATTTACAATTGCCCATGAACTCGGTCACGCACTGCATACATATTTCAGCTCTGAAAAACAGCCGTCACAGAAGGCCGATTACGAGATATTTGTTGCTGAAATAGCATCAACATGTAATGAAGTTCTTCTTTTAAAGCATCTTCTCAAAACTGCAGAAGGTGAAACAAGAAAATATCTGTTGTCATATTATCTTGATATGTTCAGAACAACGATTTTCCGTCAGACTATGTTTTCTGAATTTGAGGAATATTCCCATTCACTTATTGAAAAAGGGGAACCGGTTTCAGCTGATATACTTTCAGATAAATATCTTGAACTTAATAAAAAATATTACGGCAAAGCCGTAAAACATAATGAAATGATTAAATATGAATGGGCAAGAATACCGCATTTCTATAATTCGTTCTATGTCTATAAGTATGCAACCGGTATGATTGCAGCCGTATCAATAGCTAATAATATACTTGAAAAAGGCGAGAAATATTTTGCCTCATATAAGAAGTTTTTATCAGCCGGTGGTTCACTTCCGCCTCTTGATATTTTAAGACTTGCCGGTGTGGATCTTGAAAAAGATGAGCCGTATGAGACGGCAATGAAAGAGTTCAGGGAAACACTTGATGAACTTAAAAAATTATACTGATGAGAAACGGCACTGCAAATAAACTTAATATTATCTTTGTGGTGCTTTTAATTATAAGCATTTTTTTGCTGTTTGTTTCCTGTAACAGAGAGACAGAAAATCCTGGAGAATATTTAAAAGACCTTTATATCGTGGACAAATCTTTTAATGAGGATGAACAGATTATGACCGTAGTCATCGGTTTTGCAGGGCAGGAAGAGAAGAAACTTCCTGATGAAGTGTCTGCCAGGATTTATTCCGAGGTTTTCAGCGATGGGGCGTTTTATAAAGAGTCGGAAACCGAAATCACAGTCAATGGTACTTCCATATTTAGTGCTGTTAACAATATGTTAACACAAGATGAAAAAATTTATAACGGAATGGAATATTCGTGTTTGAAAGTTGAGTTTCAGTATGCTACAATCTATAAATCAATTATAAGTAAAGGTATAATCTCTAAGCAGGGAAAGTACTATGTACACAGATTTATGATTGATGAAACTGCTTCGGATCAGACAATATCACTTGTCCAGAGACAGCAGAATTCAGCAGCATGGTATGGCACACTTGCCGGATGCGCTGTGGCAGTAATGCTCATAGTAAGTATGGTGTGTGTTATTATCAGGAGGAAAAATGGCAAACAAAACTAACAGAAAAATATCTGATACAAGAACTGTTCCTTATAATATCGAGGCAGAACAGGCAGTGCTTGGTTCTGTGCTTCTTGATAATTCTGTTGATGATAAGGTATTCCCGGTTCTTAACACTGAGGACTTTTATTCAGAACAGCACCGCATTATCTATGATGCTATGTGCAGACTCAATGCGAAGAACAAACCAATCGATCAGATAAGTGTCAGTGATGAACTCGACTTTTCTTCCAAGACCGAAGAAGCCGGTGGTTTTGATTATATTACGTCTCTTGTAGATATCGTTCCTTCTGCTGCAAATATTGAAAATTATGTCGAAATCCTTAAGAGGGAATCTTTAAGAAGAAAAGTTATTGAAGTCGGAAACGAAGTCACCAATAAGGCATATGAGGTAGAGGAAGGTAAGGAATGTCTCGAGTACGCTCAGAAACTTATTTATGATGTTTCCCAGAAAGAGACTAAATCGGATCTCCGTCAGATCGGTTATGCCGCAACTCTTGTTTCTTCCCAGATTGATAAAATCCAGATTGGAGAAATTGACAACAATTCTTGCTATACAGGTTATAAACAGCTCGATGAGTTTACCCACGGATTCAAACCGGGTGAAATTGTTATCCTTGCTGCCAGACCTGCTGTCGGTAAATCCGCTTATGCTCTCAATATCGCCGGAAATGTTGCCAAAAAGTACAAAAAGCATGTTGCATTCTTCTCTCTTGAAATGGGTGCTGATACAATTGCCAAACGACTCTTTGCATATTTCTCACAGGTTCCTTATGAAAAGATGAATTCAAGGGGCGGTCTTCAGGGTCAGGATTCAGCTAAAATAGTTGATGCCTATACATACCTTACAGATTCACCGATTTATGTTGATGATGATTCAATGAATACACCATCTGCAATTCTTTCAAAGTGCAGAAGACTGAAAAAGGAACACGGACTTGATTTGATAATTGTAGACTATCTGCAGCTTATGAACTCCGAAAACAGAAAAACCAATGATTCAAGAGCAAACGACGTCGGTGATATGTCAAGAAAAATGAAAATCTATGCCAGAGACCTCGGTGTACCTATCATTCTTCTTTCTCAGATGTCACGTAACTTTGAATCAAGAGCACAGCAGGGACATACCGAACCTAGCCTGGCAGACCTCAGGGAATCAGGATCCATTGAACAGGATGCCGATATTGTTATGTTCCTTGATAATCCGAGCAAGTGGGACAGCACACTTCCTAAGGATGAGGTCATTTTATATGTAAAGAAAAACAGACATGGTAAGACAGGCGACATCAAACTCCACTGGCAGGCAGATACAACAACATTCAAGGAAATTGTCAGAACTGATTCAATGGATAACATTCCTAAGATTGAGCCGGTCGTATATAACAGTGAGACACACGAGCTTAAACCTATAAGTGATGAGTCTTCTGAACTTGTTGAAATCAGTTCGGATGAAAATCCGTTTGAAGATGAGTTCGAAGCATCTGTTTCATACAGTGATTCAGGAGATTTGGAAATCTGATTCGCGCGTTTAGAAATACGGAAAATTCGTCGGGAGGTATACGGAAGTGTGCCTCTTTTCTTTGACTGGAATCAAATGCATATTATACCCGTTTGCCATGAATGGCAATTTGTGCTAATATAATAAAATACTATAATGCAGCATTCTAGACTTTGGTCTAGAAAGGGTAAAAATGAAGGTTACAAAGGAAAAATTTTTCAAATCATACGATTCAATGATTACGGTATTCGGCGAACTTGATTCGACCGTTAAGCGTATTGAAGAAGCGTTTTCGGTAGTTGTGTTCACAGGTTCACAGTCTTTTAATATCTGCGGTGAAGAGATTAATGTAATGAATGCAGTCAGGGCACTTGATGCACTTGAGACACTTTCATCCAGGGAACCTCTTAAGGCAAATATGGTGAATATGGTCATTGAGTACACACTTGCAGGAAAATCCTTTGATGCAAATGATCTTCTTTCCACAGTCTGCATCACATCCCGTGGCAAAATCATCAGACCGAAGTCGTTCGGACAGAAGGAATATGTTGATGCCATCCAGAATAATTCAATTGTTTTCGGAGTCGGACCTGCTGGAACAGGTAAGACATATCTTGCAGTTGCAATGGCAGTCAGTGCTTTCAAAAACAAACAGATAGACAGAATTATTCTCACAAGACCTGCTGTCGAGGCCGGTGAAAAACTCGGATTTTTACCTGGAGACCTTCAGGAAAAAGTTGACCCGTATTTAAGGCCTCTTTTTGATGCACTTCAGGAAATGATGGGTGAAGATGCCTATTTAAAGCAGATAGAGAAGGGCACAATTGAAATCGCACCTCTTGCATATATGAGAGGAAGAACGCTTTCAAATGCATTCATTATTCTTGATGAGGCACAGAACACAACCTGTGAACAGATGAAAATGTTCCTTACAAGAATGGGAGAAAACTCAAAGATTGTCGTTAACGGAGACATAACACAGATAGACCTTCCGCGTCACATTAAATCAGGACTTAAAGATGCAACCGAAGTCCTTTCGGATGTGGACGGAATAAAAATAGTCGAATTTTCATCTAAAGATGTTGTGAGACATGAACTTGTAACAAAAATAATCAAAGCTTATGAAAAAGCCGAAAAGGCACGCATCAAGGATGCTGATGCCGGAGCGGAGGAAATATGATAGATAACGTAAAAGATTTATCGAGAGCCGAAAGAATAAAACAGCTTGAGAGAAAGAAACTCAGAAATGCAATTCTGAAGTGCCTGTTCCCTATGGTAGTCGTAGGTGTGGGTATGGCCGTTTACGGACTGTTTGTATTCGGTAACTTTACTGAGTATTTTGAAGAAGAACAGCTCGCAGGAACAATAGGAAGAATGCTTTTAGGAATCGGACTTATGGCAATTCTTTTCGGCGGTGTATATGAATATACACGTTCAAAGAACACAAGCGTAAGAGATTACTGGCTTACCGCAATAATGATGCTTATTACTTATGTAATAAGTGCATCACTTTCCGGATTTGTGAATATCTATATCATGCCACTGAGCCTTGCAACGTTTGTCCTTATTGAACTTATAGACAGAAGAACAGCAACACTTACCACGGCTGCAATGCTTGTAATGTTCATTGTGACATTTGCATTCACAAACAGACCGGAGGATATAGTTCTTCAGGAAGCAGTAAGCTCGGTAGTAATCGGAGCAATGAGTGCAGTTCTTGTAAACTTCCTTGAAAAGAAGCATTTCTCAAGAATTAAGTACCTTCTTGTTTCTCTTTTCACACCGCTTATTGTTCAGCCGATGAACGTATTTCTGACACTTATGATGGAAGATTATTCAATCAACATTCTCTTCCATGTGCTCTACGCATATGCTGCATCAGTAGGTGCTGCACTCGTGTTTATGCCTATTGTTTATATCTTTGAAAGCATCTTCAACATAGCTGATGACTTCAGACTTAATGAACTCTGTCAGTTATCACATCCGCTTTTAAAGAGACTTGCCTCCGAGGCTCCTGGTACATTCAACCATTCACTAGTCGTTGGAAATCTTGCAGAAGCATGTGCTTCGGCAATCGGTGAAAATCCTCATATGGCAAGATGCGCCGCATATTATCACGATATCGGAAAATTAAAAGCACCTATCTATTTCTCAGAGAACCAGTCCACATATAACCCTCATGATGAACTTATTCCTGAGGTCTCAGTATCAATGATCACATCACACACACTCTTTGGTGAAATTCTTGCAAAACAGAACAAACTTCCGAAGGAAATCGTTGATATCTGCCGTCAGCATCACGGAACAAGCCCGGTAAGTTATTTCTACAGAAAGGCCATTAACCTTAAGGAAGAGGGTGATCTTGCAATGGATCAGTACAAATATGCAGGACCGAAACCACAGACAAAGGTAGCAGCTCTTATCATGATTGCAGATACAATCGAGGCAGCAATGAGGGCTTATATGCCTGATACAAGAGAAGAATACGAGCAGAGAATCACATCACTTATTGATGAGAAAATTTCTCTTCGCCAGTTTGATGAATGTCCGATTACAATGGGCGATATCGATATTATCAAAAAGACAATAATCGAGGTTCTCCCGAGCATTCACCATTCAAGAATAGACTACAACAAGAAGAAAAAATAATGATCAGGTTTTCAGGAGCATCCTTTAAAGAAAAGTCATTAATAAAAAAAGTTGAGAAAGCCTGTTTCAAACATTTAGGACAGGACAATTTCTTCATGATAGACCTCACGGTTGTTGATGAGGAAACAATTCATGAACTCAATAAAGAAGCAAGGGGAGTGGACAGAGTTACTGATGTTCTTTCTTTCCCTTCCTTTGAAAGACTTTCTCTTCCGGTGTCTTATGATGGTTTTCATGTCAAAGACATGGACGGGAAAAGGGTGTTTCTCGGTTCAATAATGATATGCAGAAAAAGAGCGGAGGAGCAGGCAGCGGAATACGGTCACTCTTTTGAAAGGGAACTTGGATTTCTTGCATGCCACGGGTTCCTTCACATACTCGGATTTGATCATATCGAACCTGATGATGAAAAAATAATGATTGGTCACCAGAAAGCCGTAATGGATATGGTGGGATTAAAGAGGCAGTAATGGATAATAATTTTAAGTGCGGTTTTATTTGCATAGCAGGTCTGGCTAATGCCGGAAAGTCAACTCTCACAAATGCGCTCGTCGGTGAGAAGGTTTCCATTGTTTCATGGAGACCTCAGACCACAAGGAACAAGCTTCTCGGCATAATCAATAAGGATAACTATCAGATGATCCTTATAGACACACCGGGAATCCATCAGGTCAGAAATCACCTTGGCGAATATATGATGAAAGCAGTTGAGGTATCACTTAAAGACGTTGACGGAGTCATCTATGTAATAGATGCAGTAAAAGGACTTCAGAAGGAAGATTATGAGTTCCTTCAGAAAAACGCACCTAAAATTCCTGTAGTGGTTGTTTTAAACAAAGAGGATGCAGTTACAAAGGAAACACTCTTCTTCTCTCTTAACAAACTCAAAGACATAGAGGGACTTGAGGCAGTTATCCCTATGTCAGCAAAAAAACAGGATAATATCGAGCCGCTTCTTAAAGAACTTGAAAAATTAATCCCGCTCGGACCTCCGATGTACCCGGAAGATCAGTACACAGATTCATCCATGAGGTTCATTGCAACCGAAATCATAAGAGAAAAAGCACTCTACCTTCTTGATAAGGAAATTCCTTACGGAATCGGGGTGTATATCAATAAATTTGAGGAAAGGGAAGACCAGGAGATTGTCGATATAGATGCTGACATCATCTGTGAGAAACAGTCCCATAAGGCAATTGTTATCGGTAAGGGCGGAAGTATGCTTAAACAGATAGCAACAAGAGCAAGAAAAGATCTCGAGGAAATGATAGGATGCCAGGTATTTCTGACACTTTATGTAAGAGTCAAGGATGAATGGAGAGATAATGACCTAGTTTTAAGAGATCTCGGCTATAACATAAAAGACCTTAAAAACTGATGGGTAATGAGATTAAGACAAAGGCAATAGTCACAAAAACAGTTCCGTATCACGAAGCTGATATGCTTGTGACACTTGTCTCCCCGGACAAAGGCAGAATAACCGCAGTAGCCAGGGGATGCCTTAAACCGAAGGCAAAACTCAGATATGCATCCGAGATACTTAATTTCGGTGACTATATGCTTTCGGAAAAATCAGGAAGGTATGTGATAACGGAATGCTCACAGATAGAGCCGTTCATAAAAATCACTTATGACATAGGAAGGTTTTACGGGGCAGCACTTATTCTGGATGCTCTTCAGAAAGTGTCACAGGAACCAAACCCGAAGGCGTTTGTCTCGGCCCTTGAATCTTTAAACCGTCTTGCACATGAGGAAGAGACGGCGGATGTAATCAGGGATTTCCTTTTAGGAATCCTTTCAACGAACGGTCTTAACCTTGATTTCTCACACTGCAACGTATGCGGATGTGACATAGAGGGAGACTGCTTCTATAAAGAAGCCGACGGAATTGTCTGCAGGGACTGCCGCGGACAGAACGGTTATCTTATAGATGCGACATCGGTAAAATTTTTCAGGGGACAGGATGTGCCTCTTGAAATGAAAAAGAGAGCGGATATGCTTCTTTCGGACATAATCCGCGACTCACTCGGAATAAAAATAGATACACAATATTTCACGGAGATACTCTAATGAAAAAGTATGTGAAAAGGATAACAGCACTTATTGTGGTTCTTGCACTCACAGCAGGAATCGTGTGTACTTTTGCATCCTGTAACAAGGATAAAAAAGCAAAGGTTACACTTTCTGACGTATATGTGGCTAATGACTCATATGCAGAGTTTACAGGATGTGAGAGAGTTACCGTGCTTCCGGTCGGATGGCAGGTATATACAGACTCATCAACCACAACTACAGAGGAAGCCAATGCAAATTCTGACGTCGGATACATTAAATCCCTTGATGCATTCATTATAAAAACAACCGATGCATCAAATCAGACATGCCTTTCCGTAATCAAGTTAAATGATGAAAAGGTATATTTTGAAGGTGGCGCACAGGGAATGCTCTTCCCGGTTACAGTCGGTATCACCGCAATAAGGGTTAAAGGAAACGTAATGGCAGTCAAGTATAAAAACGGAGACTGTGCAGTATACGGTGAAAATGCAAATCTTCTCCTTTCAAGAACGAAAATCACAGGAGCAAAATCAGTTTCGATTGATAAGGCAGTCAAACTTCTTGATACAGAACTCATTGCTGTAAATTCTGCATATGACACTCAGGGGACTGCAGGATACACATCAATTTACCGCCCGACTTCAGATGGTGAACTCAGTGAAAGAGGAAAACTTGTTGCTTATGTCAAAAATCCGTCAGGAGATATCAGTTTCTTCAAAGGCTTTGATAACAGATATATCTCGGTTATCGGAAATACAGACTCAGCTTATATGTTTGTAATTCCTGAGAGTGCTTCAGATCCTGTTGCAAAACTTTCAACAGGTAACGGAGTTATTGAGGCAACATCAACCAAAAATGATTATTACTACGAAATCGTTTATATCGGCGGCGGAAGATTCTATGTCTATAAAGACTGGACAGTAGGTGAAGGCGAGGATTACACGTTCACGGATGGTAAGGAATACTATAAGTGCGAAAGATTCATATATTATGCAGACAGCGATAATCTTTCAGTCTATAAAGACAACGCAGACAAAATCTTCATGAACCTTTCAAACTCATACGATAATTCTTCATCAGGCATTGTAGCCGGCATCTATCTTAAACCTGGCTACACATATGCCTCATACGGTCTCAATCTCTTCAAGACAGAAGAAGGAAAGAAGATGGGATTCTATGACCAGTATATCCTTGATTCAGACCTTAATATTGTAATGTCACTTACCGGAAACTACGGTGAGGAATTAACTCAGGATGACAGAGAGAACATCACAGCACTTGATCTTCTCATGAATTCAACAGACGGTGTATACTACGTGCCATATCTTCCAAGTGTTGCAAAATTCTATGATAAAGACGGAAATCAGATCGGTATAAATGAAGATTATAATATTCTCGGTCTCAGTGTTTCAGATGGTATAGCAGTAGCCCAGATTCAGGACCCGGATGATGAGGATGAGTATCTTTATGGTCTTATTGATACAAAAGGCAACGTAGTTGCTGATTTTAAATACACATCCATTGCATCTTTCAGAGGTTTCTATACAATTGCGGAAAAGGATAATGAAGGAAAGACTGCAGTCGTTATACTCGGAAGAGACGGAAAGGAATATCCTATTATGTCGGATTTATCAGAATCTCTCTCTGATATAGCAACAACTTCAGCAGGTAACTATATCTATAAAATCGGTGCTTATATGTACAGGGAAACAAAGGGCGGAACAACATATTACGGCATAAAGACATTTAACCCGAATGCACAGAAAAATATTCTTATGTCAGCAAATATGGTTCAGGGTGCAACCCTTTATTCTCCGGTAACATCAACAAAAGACGTATTTGTATTTGAGAAAATCACATCAACAGACAGCACAGTAACTTACGTCATATATAGATTAAAATAATGGAAACAAAAATTGTCAGCGCAAAAGAAGGCATTGAAGAAGGAGCCAGAATAATAAAGGAAGACGGTCTTGTGGTTTTTCCTACGGAAACCGTTTACGGACTCGGGGCGAATGCTCTGTCTGAAGAAGCTGTAAAGAAAATATTCACAGCAAAGGGCAGACCTCAGGATAATCCGCTTATTGTTCATATATCCTCTATTGAGCAGGTTAAGGACCTTGCGGTGGATATACCGGATGCTTTTTATATGCTTGCTGACAAATATATGCCGGGACCTCTTACGGTAATTCTGAAGAAGAGCGATAAGGTTCCGTACGTTGTGACTGCTGGAGGGGAGACGGTAGGAATACGTATGCCTAAAAACGTGTACACAAGAGAACTTATTTCAAAAAGTTTTCCTCTTGCTGCACCTTCTGCTAATAAATCCAAACACATTTCACCTACAACTGCCCAGCACGTTTTCGAGGATCTTCAGGGAGAGCTTGAACTGATTCTTGATGATGGACCTTGCATGGTCGGAATCGAATCCACGGTTCTGGATCTGACATGCGATACCCCGACTATATTAAGACCGGGCGCAGTGACTGCCGAAATGCTTTCGGAAGATTTAGGTGAGGTTCTTCAGAACGGCAAAGTAATAAAAATAGCTAAGGCCCCGGGTATGAAATACACGCATTATGCCCCTAAAGTACCTTGTGTCATGTCTGCATCTGCGGAAAAATCCGTTGAAGAATATGACATAAAAGAAAAGGAAGGCCTAAATCCTGTTATAGTCACAAGGGATATATTCAGGGATGTTATAAAAGAAAGAAATATAATTTCTCTTGGTATCACAGCTGAAGATTATACAAGAAATATTTATTCAGCCCTTCATGAGGCGGAAAAGAAGTACGGATATATAATAGTTGAAAAACTAACAGGTGCAGGGATTGAAGCTTCCGTAATGAACAGGGTTGAGAAGGCGTGTGGCGGAAAAGAGGTATGAAGCTGCTTTTTGTGTGTACCGGAAACATGTGCAGAAGTCCGATGATTAAATTCATGGCGGATGAATATGCATCATCTTTAGGACTTGATATTGAGTCTGACAGCGCGGGTATGATGGACCACTATAAAGACATGAGCCCTGAAACCGAGATGGTACTTAAAGAAAACAGAGTGCCTCACTCAAGGAATATATCAAAGCCTTTAAGCCGTGAACTCTTTGATAAAGCAGACCTTGTTTTTCCTATGACGGAAGACCATAAAAAGAGGATAGAATCGGCTTTCGGAAAAAGCAGAAAGATTGTGCCGCTTTCAGTTTTTTACGGAAAAGATGTTCCAGATCCGTACGGAAAAGGCATCGTGGCATATAGGGAAACATATAAAATTTTTGCCCGGATACTGCCTGACATAATGGAGTATGCTGTGAAGCATCAGTAACAGAATATACACTTTAACCTGTCAAATCGTTTATATAAACAGCTTAAAGTGTCAAATAAACCAAACACATAAACATAACACTTATATGAGAAGCTAAAGCGTGAGGGAAGAGCTGCAGGATAATCAGTCACCGCTGCTCTCAGGACAGTATATATACTCATATTAATTTAGTTGCAAAATATATACTGCTATGCTAGAATCTTAAAGTAATTCCAGGAGGATTAGATATGGGAATCTTAATGTCAGCAATTGAATACAGCGTAAGAATGGGAGTGCTCGAGGCATTCACAATTTTGATGGCTATCGCATCTATCGCAATCATCGTAGTTGTTATGATGCAGAGCGGAACTAATGATAACGTCGGAGTAATTACCGGAGCTTCAGATACATTCTACGGAAGAAATAAAGATAAAAACAAAGAGGGTGTCTTAAAGAAGGTAACAATCGGACTCTTCATATTCATTATGATTTGTGCAATTATCGCATTCGTTGTTGGAGTTGTTGACTAATTATAAAAATGAAAACTGAGGCGGTCCGGAAGGGCCGCTTTTATTTTCTCAGCGAGAAAATAAGAATTTAATAATCACTTGTATATGAGGGGTATATTATTATATAATATTTGAATATGGAAAAACTTATCGCAACAAATAAACAGGCATACCATGAATACTTTGTTGAGGATACCTATGAAGCAGGTATTGTTCTTGTAGGCTGCGAAGTCAAATCAATCAGACTCGGCAATATCAATCTCAAGGACAGTTTTGCCATAATAAAAAACGGTGAGGTTTTTATGCTTAATGTCCACATTTCACCGTATAAGATGGGAAGTTACAATAATGTGGATTCCAAAAGAACAAGAAAACTTCTTCTAAACAAAGCTGAGATAAGAAAACTCAGAGCAAAGACTGAACAGAAAGGGTACACTCTTGTACCACTGAAGGTTTATTTCAAAGATGCACTTGTCAAAGTAGAACTCGGACTCTGCAAAGGAAAAGAACTTCATGACAAGAGACAGGCTATTAAGGACAAGGAAAACCAGAGAAATGTTCAGCGAATTATGAAAGAATACAAATAATCAGGAGATAGATTATGAAAAAAAGAATTGAAACAATATGTGTTCAGGGCGGATACACCCCGAAGAACGGTGAACCGAGACAGGTTCCTATCATCCAGAGTACAACATTCAAGTATGATACATCTGCTGATATGGCAAAGTTATTTGATCTTGAGGCTGAAGGTTATTTTTACACAAGACTTCAGAATCCGACAAATGATATGGTAGCTGCAAAACTCGCAGAACTTGAGGGCGGTACATCCGGAATGCTCACTTCTTCAGGTCAGGCAGCAAATTTCTTCGCAGTATTTAATATTGCCAACTGCGGTGACCATGTAATCTCAACTTCCACAATTTATGGCGGAACATTCAATCTTTTCTCCGTAACAATGAAGAAAATGGGTATTGATTTCACATTTATTTCCCCAAACTCAACAGAGGAGGAAATAGAGGCTGCATTCAGACCTAATACAAAAGCTGTTTTCGGTGAGACAATCGCAAATCCGGCACTTACAATGTTTGATATCGAACTCTTTGCAAAGGTTGCACACAAACACGGTGTACCGCTCATTGTTGATAATACATTCGCAACACCGATTAACTGCAGACCGATTGAATGGGGTGCAGATATTGTCACACATTCAACAACAAAATATATCGACGGCCACGGAACATCAGTAGGCGGTGCCATTATTGACAGCGGAAACTTTGACTGGATGAAATATGCCGACAAGTATCCTGGTCTCACAACACCGGATGAAAGTTATCACGGAATAACATATGCAACAAAATTTGGAAACAAGGCATTTATCACAAAGGCAACATCCCAGCTTATGAGAGACTTCGGTTCAATTCAGAGTCCTCAGAATGCATTCTATGTAAATTTAGGACTTGAGAGTCTTCATGTAAGAGTAGCACGTCACTGTGAGAACGGACTCAAAGTTGCTACATTCCTTAAAAATGATCCTAGAATCTCTTGGGTAACATATCCGGGTCTTGAAGGAGACAAGAACTATGGCCTTGCACAGAAATACTGTCCTAACGGCACATGCGGCGTCGTTTCATTCGGAGTAAAGGGCGGAAGAGCAGCTGCTGAGGCATTCATGAAAGAGCTGAAACTCGTAGCAATTGAAACACACGTAGCAGATGCAAAATCATGCTGTCTGCATCCGGCAAGCGCAACACACCGTCAGATGTCTGATGAGGAATTATACGCAGCAGGCGTATCTCCGGATCTTGTAAGACTTTCATGCGGTCTTGAAAATGCTGATGACTTAATTGCAGATATCGATAATGCATTAACAATAATCAATAAATAAGGAAACAACATGCCAATTATTATTCCGAAAGATTTGCCGGCTTATGCAAATCTGACAAATGAAAAAATATTCATAATGGATAAGACAAGGGCTGCTAACCAGGACATCCGTCCTATAGAGATAGCAATCCTCAATCTTATGCCTACCAAAGAAGAAACCGAGACTCAGCTCTTAAGACTGCTCGGCAATTCTCCTTTGCAGGTAAATATCACATTTATCAAAACGGCATCCTATGCTCCTACTCATACATCCGAGGATCATCTTAACAGGTTCTACAAAGATATTGATGATGTCAAAAAGCTTAAGTTCGACGGAATGATTGTTACAGGCGCTCCTGTCGAAACAATACCATTTGAGGATGTTAAGTACTGGAAAGAGCTTACTGAAATAATGGATTTTGCTGAAACGAATGTTACATCCACTATTTATATATGCTGGGGAGCCCAGGCTGCACTGTACCATAAGTTCGGTATCGGTAAGGAAGTTCTTCCTAAAAAGATGTTCGGTATTTTCCCGGTTCATACAGTAGTTGAACATGACATGCTTTTAAAGGGAATGGATGATGTTTTTTATATTCCTAACTCACGTCATACAAGAGTGGATGAGGATGCAGTGAGAAAATGCAAGGACATAATAATTCTCGCTGAGTCTGATATCTCAGGTATAGCCATCTGCAAAACCCACGATAATAAGTCATTCTTCTTTACCGGGCACAGTGAATATGACAGGGAAACATTAAAGAAGGAATATTTAAGAGATAAAAACAAAGGTCTAGATATTGAGGAACCGGTTAATTATTTCGTTAACGGAGATTTGGATAATATCAATATGTCATGGAAGTCAACAGCTAATCTTTTGTTCTATAACTGGCTGAACTACTATGTATACCAGGTAACACCATTTGAATTATGAAAGAAATGAGCATTAAAAAAGAGAAAGCATTAATAGGTATAATTCTCGGAATAGTTGAGTTTATTGCAGTATTTTTCTGCATAGTTGTTCCGGCAATGTTTGCAAACGGAATTCTTCTTTTTGCGCACTATGAAAGACCTGCAAAAGAAGGTCAGATTAAAGTGGCATGCGTAGGGGACAGTATCACATACGGACACGGTGTAAAAGGCTGGGTCGATAATCAGTATCCTGTTGTACTTAATAAACTTTTAGGCGATGAGTACTGCGTAAATAACTATGGTTATTCAGACCGTACCTTATTATCTACAGGAAATAAGCCGTACAGAGATGAAAAATTATATCAGCAGAGCCTTGATTTCAATCCGGATATTTTAGTTATCATGCTCGGAACAAATGATACAAAACCTATGAACTGGATTGATGAGGATACATATGTGAATGAATATATAGAAATGATTAATTCATATAAAAACCTGCCATCTAATCCGACGGTTTATATCATGTGCCCTCCAAGAACAGCTGATGCAGCCCTTTTAAGAAATGATATAGTCAAAAACGAAATCCATAACGGAGTAATTAGAGTCGCAGCAGCAACAGGTGCAACAGTTATTGATCTTTATCCTGTATTTGAGGCAGCTGAAGGCAATATGTATTATATGGATAAAATCCACCCGAATGATAAAGGTGCTGCACTTATTGCAGAAACAGTTTATAACGTCATTAAGTAAACTAACCAAATCTTATATTTAAGAACCCGATTCCGGGTTCTTATTTTTGTATAGATACCCAAGTTTTAATTTTACTTTATTTATAATTTATGGTAAACTAATCTTTGTATTATGCGCTCGGGTAGGCGCACGCACATAAGGAGAAACATTATGGCAATTAAAATCGGACAGCTCGATTCAAAAGAATTATTCACAATTCCTAACATCATCACATACTTCCGTATTTTATGCGTTCCTGCATTCTGCGTTCTTATGGGACTTGGCGGAGTCAGGGATGATATCACACTTTTCTACTGGGCATTCGGAGTATTCCTTTTTGCATCAGGTTCAGATATCCTGGACGGATGGATTGCAAGAAGATTCAATATGCAGAGCGGTATAGGTATGGCACTTGATCCTGTAGCAGACAAACTTATGCACGTATCAGTACTCTTCTGTCTCTCACTCTGTACCGGTCTCACACCTCTTGGCCAGAATATGGTCGGACAGTCATTTATACCTGGTGTTACGGTCACAAGCCCTTGGTTCGTTCACTACGGATTTGTTATTGCCATTGTAACAAAGGAACTTATTCAGATAATCATTGCCATTATCGTAATGAGAAAAGGTGCAACAGTTAAAGCAAACTGGCTCGGTAAAGTCTCATCATTCACAGTATCTATCGGTGTAATTCTCGGATTCTTCCATCAGTATGTCGGTTATGCAGACTGGGGTATCCTTGCATGGGGTATTGTAATGAACTATGCAGCTGCAATAAGTTATGCTAAACAGACTTTCAGGGCAGTTAAACTCGTAAAAGAAGGCAAGATGGAAGCTGCAACATCAGAAGCAGTAAAAATGCAGGATCAGCAGAATGTTGCCGAAGGCAAAGAACTTGAACTCAACGTTCAGGCTGAAGAAAACAAAGACTAATTTCATAACGCATTAGGCGCTTAGGAGTAAATATATTATGGACAATATGGAAAAAACTTATAATCCAGAGTTTGAACAGAAAATCTACAACATGTGGATTAAAGGCAAATATTTTGAGGCTCATCCGAATCCGGACAAAGAACCTTTCACAATTGTTATGCCGCCTCCGAATATTACGGGACAGCTTCATATGGGTCATGCTCTCAATAATACTCTTCAGGATATCATCATCCGTTTCAAGAGAATGAGCGGCTTTGAGACTTTATGGGTCCCTGGAACAGACCATGCATCAATTGCAACAGAGGTCAAAATTGTCGACAAATTAAAAGCCGAAGGACTTAAGAAAGAGGATATCGGCCGTGATGAATTCTTAGTAAGAGCATGGGACTGGAAAAAACAGTACGGCGGAAGAATAGTTGAACAGTTAAAGAGATTAGGCACAAGCTGTGACTGGTCAAAAGAAGCATTCACAATGGATGAGAACTGCTCTAATTCAGTTCTTGAATCATTCGTAAGATATTACAAAAAAGGTCTTATTTACAGAGGAAACAGAATTATCAACTGGTGTCCTCACTGCAGAACAGCTTTATCAGATGCAGAAGTCGAATACGAAGAGCAGCCAAGTAATCTCTGGTATTATAAATATCCGGTAGTCGGCGAGGATGATGCAATCGTTATCGCAACAACAAGACCTGAAACAATGCTCGGAGACACAGCAGTTGCTGTTAACCCGAAAGATGAGAAGATGAACAGATTCATCGGAAAGATGGTTCAGCTTCCGTTAACAGACAGAGTAATTCCTGTAGTAGGCGATGATTACTGCGAAATCGGTTTCGGTACCGGTGCTGTAAAAATCACTCCGGCCCATGACCCTAACGACTTTGAACTCGGTTTAAGACACAATCTTGAAGTCATCAGCTGTATAGGCGAAGACGGCCTTATGAACGAGAATGCCGGCAAATACAAGGGGATGGACAGACTCTCATGCAGACAGGCTGTTGTCGAAGATCTTGATAAACTCGGCCTTCTCGTTAAGATTGAACCTTATGCACATAACGTAGGAACATGTTACCGCTGCCATGAGACAGTTGAAGCAATTGTTTCAAAACAGTGGTTTGTTAAGATGAAGC
The DNA here is from genome assembly GCA_024405515.1 of Clostridia bacterium. GTDB lineage: Bacteria > Bacillota > Clostridia > Christensenellales > CAG-917 > CAG-475. The sequence continues at coordinate 28,320 of JAKSOR010000004.1, read as the reverse complement.
CTCTTGCTGAACCTGCTATCAAGGCTGTAAAGAGCAAAAAGACAGTATTTGTTCCTCAGAGATTTGAAAAGACATATTTCAACTGGATGGAAAATATCAAAGACTGGTGTATTTCACGTCAGCTCTGGTGGGGACACAGAATTCCTGCATATTACTGCGATGACTGCGGTGAGATGGTAGTTTCCAAGACAAAGGTGGATACATGTCCGAAGTGTGGCGGAAAGATGCATCAGGATGAAGACGTTCTTGATACATGGTTCTCATCAGCACTCTGGCCGTTCAGCACACTCGGTTATCCGAAGAAAAACAAGAACTTAAGTTATTTCTATCCTACAAACGTTCTTGTAACAGCATACGATATTATTTTCTTCTGGGTAGCAAGAATGATGTTCAGCGGAATTGAGTTCATGGAAGAGCCACCGTTCTCACAGGTCCTCATTCACGGTATCGTAAGAGACTCACAGGGAAGAAAGATGTCCAAATCATTAGGAAACGGCGTTGATCCTCTTGAGATTATCGATAAATACGGCGCAGATGCTCTCCGTTTCTCACTTGCACAGGGTATTGCTCCTGGAAGTGACACACGTTTCTCGGAAGGAAAGATTGAGAGCTGCAGAAACTTCGTAAACAAACTCTGGAATGCATCAAGATTTGTTATCATGAACATAAAAGATGATGACAGCCTCGAGTTCCCGTCAAGACTTAACGGAAATGACAAGTGGATATTAACAAGACTCAATGATGTAATCAAGGAAGTCACAATCAATCTTAATAAATATGAAATCGGAATTGCAGCAGCAACTTTATATGATTTTGTTTGGACTGAATTCTGTGACTGGTTCATTGAAATCTCAAAGCCGCAGCTTTATTCAGAAGATAAGAAACAGCATCAGCATGCAATTGCAATGCTTGTTTACGTTCTCACTGAAATCTTAAAGCTTCTGCATCCGTTTATTCCGTTTATCACTGAGGAAATCTATTCCAAGTTTGCACCGAAGGGCAGTGTGCTTATGATTCAGGAATGGCCGTCATATAACAAGCGTCTTGTCTTCAGAAAGGAAGCAAAGAACTTTGAGGAACTTCAGGAGATTGTTATTGCAGTACGTAATATGAGAAATGAAATGAATCTCCAGCCATCCAAGAGAATCTCCGCATACATCATTGCAAAGGATCCGGCATATATTAAATCCGTAACTCCTTTCTTTGAAAAACTCTGCGGAATCAACAATGTAATGATTATCGAAAATAAGGATTCCATTCAAGAACAGGTATCAGCACTTGTCACAGCAGGCGCAGAACTTTATATTCCTTTAGGCGACCTTATTGATAAAGATAAGGAAATTGCAAGAATCAAAGATGAAATTGCACAGACTGAGGCAGTTATCTTAAAGACGGAAAATCTTCTTGCAAATAAGGGATTCGTAGCAAAAGCACCTCAGAAACTTGTTGATGGTGAAAAAGAGAAACTCGCTGCAGCAAAAGAAAAACTCATCAAGCTTCAGGATAAGCTTAAAATGTTCGAATAATGGAATTCAAGCACGCTGTTGAACTACTTTTCACAAATATGGGCCAGACACTGAAAATTCTTGTCTGGAACTTTATATCTCTTGCTATCACATTCGGTATAGGGTGTGCGCTTCTGATACCTTGCTGGAATTCTTTTGCAGCAACAACAGACGTTCTTGATTACGTGTCGGCAATAAGCGGTACATGGAATGATTTTGTTTACGAAGGTCTTCCGGCGATGCATGCATTAAGAGATTTTATAAGTGAAATCTCAGGTGTGTTTACAGCCGCTTCTGCCAATGCAGGAACGATGGTAGGGGTTGCTTTCTCCGGAGTATTCCTTTATGCTCTTTACTGCTTCCTTATAGGGCTTTCTTTCTATCCGGTTGCAGATATGCTTAATAACAAGATGGCATCAAATATGAGCTTCGGGTTTGCATCAAATATGGCAATGAATGCAAAAAAATCAGTAAGGTTTTCACTTGCAAGATTGTCTATATCTTTCCCGCTTGATATTGTATTCCTTGTTATTGAGGCATGCTTTGTTTTCGGTGTTTTCCCGAAGATAGGTATATGGGCATTTACGCTGGCTCTTTTAATCGCAATCCTTTATGTTGCATCGAGAGCTGTGCTTTTTGCAGGGTGGCTTCCGAGGATGATTTACTATCCTGACGAAAATGTTTATACTAACTTTTTCAGGAGTTTATCAAGCGTAAAAGCAAACATAAAGTGCCTGTTTAAGGCATACATCATAACATTCTCACTTGTTTATATCTGTGCGGTTGTATTTGCTTTTCCGACATTCGGACTGCTTTCAATTGTTATGCCGCCTGTCTATTACATCATGATAAGAGCTATTGAACTTGTCGGATATTACAAGATGAACGGAATGAATTTTTACATCGATTCGAACACGGTTATTGATACAACCGAATACGGATACAGAAAACATAATCAGGGTATAGAATAATGAAATTCAGACAATTTTTCGGAACAGTAAAAACAGTGCTTATTTCTTTGATTGCAGCAGCATCCGTTGCAATTATCGGAGTGGATATTGCACTTCTTGTCGGCAAGGAATATATTACCGCCACACCGGCTGTTGCCATTGTCTCAATGGTAGCTGCAGTTCTTATCACAGTCTTTGCACTTCTGATGGTATTAAACAGCTTTTACAAGTTCAGAGAAAAGGATCTTTATTCCTGTCTTGCATTCTTTGTCGATAAAATAAGATATGAGGATATCATCGGTATCAAACAGAATTCCGAAACAAATGATATCTATCTTATTATCCGTGCTTTCAAACCATCCCAGCCACCTATGGCATTCAGGATGAATCTTAAAAAAGGCAGGGAAGAAGAATTTCTTAAACTTTTAAAGGAGAAGAATCCGTCTCTTGCTGTTGAGACATTCGAACCTAAAAAGAAAAAGAACAAATAATGAATTTTAAACCATTTACAGAAGAAAACATAGAATTGCTGTCAGCATACCTGAAAGATTCAGGATACGCAGGCAGTGATTTTTCATATTACGGGTATCTTATATGGTTTGATACCGAATATGCGGAAGAGGATGACTGCCTTTTTATCAGGGCATTTTTCGGAGACAAATTAAGATACTGGCCGCCTTTAACAAAAGGAAGTGTGAGCTTTTTAGAGGCATTAAGCAGGCTCCCTGAAGACTGCACTTTCACATCTTTTACAAAGGATAAGGCGGATCTTCTTTCTGACAGGTTCCAGATTTTTACAAAAAGAGACTGGTCTGAATATATATACGATGCCGGAGATTTTATAAGGCAGGAAGGGAGCAAATATTCAGGCAAGAGAAACCACATAAAAAAGTTCAGATCTTTATACAGTTTTGAGATGAGACCGTTCTCTGAAAGTGACAGGGAGGACATTTTAAAATTTGAAAAAGCCTGGCTTGAAGGGAAGGTCTTTGATACTGAATATCAGAAAATAAGTGCTGAGGAAGAGTCCGGGATTATAGTACGCGAGGCTGAGGCATCTCTTAAAGGGAACACCATATGCGATGTCTTAAGAATAGACGGAAAACTTGCAGGCTTTACCATCGGTGAGATAATGGCATCCGGCAATGCGGTGGTTACCGTAGAGAAGGCAGATACGTCATTTGAGGGTATCTATTCGTTCCTTTCACATGAATTTGCCGTAAGACATTTTTCAGGATGCAGGTATATAAACCGACAGGAAGATATGGGAATTGAGGGACTTAGGAAATCAAAACTCAGCTATAATCCTGCATTTTTAATTGATAAATATGTCCTTATCCATAATGATGCCCAGGAGAGAATGCCGGTTCCTTGTTTTGACGATGATCCTTTCTTCAATCCTTCCGTAAATATCTCAAATATTTCTGAAAGCAGCTGGCTCACGGACGAAATTAAGACAGCAGGTTTTGAGGATTATGAACTCAGGGAATTAGCAAGTCAGGATTTTAACAGGGCAATGTCATTTTATAAGTGCGGAATTTCCAAACTCAGTGATAAAAAATGGTTCATGAATTTTACTGATGACGAACTCGAGGGCGTTCTTGAAAACGGCCATATGTTCGGTCTCTTTTATAAAAATCACCTCGTGTGCACATGCTGCGCGGATGAAGATGAGGCGTACGGGCTGGAACTTAAAAATATCTGCGGGGATGAAAGAGACATAAAATACTTTGAATTCAGCGGAATCATGACATGCCCGTATCATCAGAAAAAAGGACTTTCGAATTACCTTTGCCAGTATGTGATTAATTTTGTTAGTAAAACCATGGCACCATGTGTTCTTTGCGCAGTTGTTCAGTTTGACAATATTCCGTCCCTTAAAAATCTTGAAAAACTCGGTTTTAAAGAAACAGCCAGGAAGAAAAAAGGCGGCTTTGATTTTATTTATCTGACTCTTGAAATTCAGGTTAAACTCTGAAATTCCCAATCTTTATTACGGCCGTAATTATGATATAATTAACCTGTATATATGAAAGCGAGAAACTTAAGCAGAAAAGTCCGTATAATTATTGTGGTCGGGATAGTTATTGTATCCCTTTTTGTCTGTTGCTTCGGCGGGCATTTTATTTATACCTCCGTAAAAAAGACCTGCAAAATTGATTATTCGAGATTTGCTGATGCAGAAAGCCTTGAATATCTTGTGAAATCAGACTGGAATGCCGAATGGATATGGGAAGAGAACTGTGAAGGAAACACACACGTTGCTTTCAGAAAAACCTTTGTTCTTGACAATGAACCGACAGGAAATGAAACAGCATATATATCCGCAGACAGCAAATACACGATGTGGATTAACGGAGAACTAGCTGTCCTTGACGGAAGTCCGAAAAGGGGACTTACCCCGACGGGTACATATTATCAGGAAGTGCCGCTTAAAGGCCTCAAAAAAGGCAAAAATGTATTAAGTGTTCTTGTCTGGTATTTCGGTGAAAACGGCTATTCATATAATTCATCAGGGCAGGGCGGGTTCTTATTTGAGAGCTTAGTGGAAGGCAAGCTTATCTGCTCTGATAATTCGTTTAAGGTGCAGAGACAGACTGCATTTATAGATGACGATTTCAGAATATTTGACCAGCCTAATTACAGACTCCCGGAAAGCAATATCTATTTTGATGCAAGAAAAGGCAGTTTTGATTTTATCAAAGAGGATTTTGATGATAATTCTTGGAGCAGCGCAAAAACATTCGGTAAAGGCGGAGCTGCACCTTGGAACAAACTCTATCTGTCCGAAACCGGCACGATTCCTTTTGATGATATAAAGAGTTTTGAAAACAATTCCGATTTTGTCGGCATGAAGACAAGTGTCATTAAAAAAATAGAATTACGTATTGGTAAAAACGTGCAGTTCACACCATATTTCAAAATAAATGCAAAATCAGGTAAGAGGATAACCTTTATTACGGATACATTTGAGGGCGGTTATCAGAGATCTCAGGAAAACGTGTATAAAACAAAGGATGGCGTGCAGGAATTTGAATGTCCGTACTGGATGAGCGGAAGCGCACTTGTGCTCACACTTCCTGCAGGTATTGAGATTCTGGATATCGGATACCGTCTTTCCGGGTATGCCTGCTATGATCTTACCGGTGCATTTTCAAGCAGTGATGAAAGGCTGAATCTTTTGTGGGAGAAATCGGCGAACTCCGTTCTCATAAATATGCGTGATACATATATGGACTGTCCTGACAGAGAAAGGGCACAATGGCTGGGAGACGGCGTGCTGAGCGCCAAAATCGCGCACTATCTTATAGGAGATAAATCATATGACCTGTCATCTCAGCTGTATAAATCTCTGGTCGGCTGGAGTGATAAAGACGGTATATTCGCAACTGTTGCCCCGAACGGCATAGAAATATTTGAACTTCCGTGTCAGAACCTTGCAGCTATAGTTTCAATGTATGATTACTATATGTATTCAGGTGACATTGAAACATTAAAACTTGTATATCCTCTTATGAAACCGTACCTTGATTTATGGCAGATAAATGACGGGATTATTGAACATCGTAAAGGATCCTGGGACTGGGGCGACTGGGGAAATAAAATCGATATGCCTGTGCTCGAAAATGCCTGGTACTATTACGCTCTCGGAGCATTATCCGATGCGGCAAAACTCTTTGAGGATGAAGAAACATATGACTGGGCAGCAGAAAGACGCACTGTATTATACGAAGGATACAACAGGCATTTCTGGAAAGGCAGCGGTTATTCTTCAAAGAAAAAGTTTGATGATAGGGGCAATGCAATCGCACTTCTTTCAGGACTTGCCGGTGAAGATAAAACTGAAGGTGTGATAAATGTCCTGACTAATGTTAAAAATTCAAGTCCTTATATGGAAAAATATGTGGATGAGGCGCTTTTTAAGTCAGGAAGGGGAAAAGAAGCAATAGAACGCATAAAAGAAAGATATTCAAAAATGCTTGATTCTGACTGTACTACGCTCTGGGAACTTTGGAGCAAAGCATTCAGCGGGATTAACCATGCTTGGGGCGGAGGCTCTGTCATATTATTTGCCGAATATATTGCAGGAATCCAGTATACCGGTGCCGGCTATTCTTCCTACATTATAGAGCCGGATTTAACGCTTCTTGACAGTGTTTCACTGAGCGTTCAGACCATAAACGGCAGCATAAATGTGGCATGGAACGGTGGTTCGGTAAGTGTTACTGCATTTTCAGGCGGTAAAATTATTCTTCCTGAAAGCATCACTTCTTTGACCATTAACGGCACAGCCGTTTATGACGGCAGTTTTATTGAAAACGATGCTGTTAAAGCCGAAAACGAAGGCGGCAGTCTGATCTTTACATTAAAATAATCAATGGCATACTGACGAATTGTTAACATTGACAAAAATTAATGCCGATTTACTTTACTTTAATATTATTAATATGATAATATATGCAACGGAGTCCGGCGAGGTTTGGACAATTACTCCGAGTCCTTACTTGGCCGAGACGTATCATTTATCCACAGAAGGAGGCTAAACAATGGATAAAGCAAAAAAACAGGAAATTATTGCTAAGTACGCACGTAAAGAGGGAGACACAGGTTCACCGGAAGTTCAGATTGCATTACTCACAGCTAGAATTGCAGAACTCACAGAACACTTAAAGAATCACCCGAAGGATCACCACAGCAGAAGAGGTCTGTTAATGTTAGTAGGTCAGAGAAGAAATCTCCAGAACTATCTCAAAGATTTAGACATCGAACGCTATCGTGCTCTTGTAAGCTCATTAGGCTTAAGAAAGTAATAATTCCGGGTGCGTTTTTACGCACCCTTATTTTTGATAATAATTAGGGACGATGAGGTTCCCAAAGAGGAGATAAATATGGAAAGAAAAATTTTCAAAACAACAACCGGTGGCAGAGAATTAACCATCGAGACAGGAGCATATTGCGGACAGGCTAACGGTTCTTGTATCGTACGCTGCGGAGACACAGTTGTCATGGTAAATGCTACTATGGCAAAAGAAGCAAGAGAAGGAATGGATTTCTTCCCGCTCAGCGTAGACTATGAAGAAAAGATGTACGCTATTGGTAAAATCCCAGGCGGATTCAAGAAGAGAGAAGGAAAGGCAAGCGACAAGGCTATTTTGACATCACGTCTTATTGACCGTCCTATCAGACCACTTTTCCCGAAGGGCATTTACAATGATGTTACAGTTATCGCAACAGTTTTATCAGTAGATCCTGATATTCCGCCAGAAGTTTACGGAATGATCGGTTCTTCTGTAGCACTTGCAATTTCAGATATTCCATGGGCAGGACCGACAGGTTCAGTAGTTGTCGGCATGGTAGACGGAAAGTATATCATCAACCCGAATTCAGCAGAGAGAGCAAAATCAAGACTTACTCTTAACCTTTCAGGAACAAAGGAAGCTATCTTAATGGTAGAAGCAGGTTCAGATATCATTTCAGAACAGGAAATGCTTGATGCAATCATGTTCGGTCATGAAGAAATCAAGAAACTTGTTGAATTCATCGAAGGAATTGCAAAAGAAGTTGGAAAAGAAAAGGCAGATATTGATCTTGAACATATCCCGGAAGATATCGATGCAGCAGTAAGAGCATATGCAGACAAGAAGATGGATTATGTTCTTGAAGCTTTCGACCGTTATGAAAGAGAAGCAAGAGAAGATGCATTAAATGAAGATGTTCTCGCACACTTTGTAGATGATTTCAATGATGAACCGAAGAAAGTAAAATTCATCCTTGATTCACTTTATTACTTAAAGAAAGAAAAAGTACGTGCAAAAGTTATTAACGAAGGAATCCGTCCGGATGGAAGAAAGTTAACAGAAATCCGTCCTATCTGGTGTGAAGCAGGTATTTTACCAAGAGTTCACGGCTCAGCAGTATTTACAAGAGGTCAGACACAGGCTTTAACAACATGTACTCTCGGAACAATTTCAGAAGCACAGAAACTCGAAGGACTTGATGAAGACTTCTATAAGAGATATATGCATCAGTACAATATGCCAGGTTACACAACAGGTGAAGCAAAGGCATTAAAGAGCCCAGGCAGACGTGAAATCGGACATGGCGCTCTTGCAGAAAGATCACTTGAACCAGTTCTCCCGAGCGAGGAAGAATTCCCGTATGCAATCAGAACAGTATCAGATATCTTATCTTCAAACGGTTCCACATCAATGGCTTCAGTCTGCGGTTCAACACTTTCACTTATGGACGCAGGTGTTCCTATCAAAGCTCCTGTAGCAGGTGTTGCAATGGGATTAATGAAAGACGTTGAGAGCGGTAAAGTTGCTGTTCTTACAGATATCCAGGGCTTAGAGGACTTCCTCGGCGACATGGACTTCAAGGTAGCAGGTACAACAGAAGGTATCACAGCTATCCAGATGGATATCAAGATCAAAGGTATTGACAAAGCTATCTTAACACGTGCCCTTGAGCAGGCAAGACAGGGACGTCTCGAAATCTTATCAAAGATGACAGCAGTTCTTCCAGGCCCAAGAGCAGAACTCAGCAAATGGGCACCAAAGATTTCTTCATTCTCAATCGATGTAGACAAGATTAAGGATGTTATCGGAACAGGTGGTAAGACAATCAATAAGATTATCGAAGAAACAGGTGTAAAGGTAGACATCAATGATGAAGGAACAATCTTTGTAGCATCAGCAGACCAGGCAGCAATCAACAAAGCAAAAGCTATGATTGAAGCAATCTGCCGTGACGTTGAAGTCGGTGATGTATATGAAGGCAAAGTAACAAAGATTATGGAAAATGAAAAAGGCCAGTTCGGAGCAAACGTAAACTTTGCACCAGGAAAAGACGGAATGATTCATATTTCCAAACTTTCAGATGAAAGAGTAGAGAAAGTAACAGACGTTGTTAATGTCGGAGATATCGTACTTGTAAAAGTAATCAAGATTGACGAGAAACACCGTGTAGACCTCAAACTCAAAGAAGTCATCAAGAAAGCATAATCATTTAGTAAACACAATTAAGGCGCTTCACTAAATGAGGCGCCTTTAATTTAAGAGTGAAGATGAATAAAAAATTAATTAAATTTAACAGCGGATTAAGACTAATCGTATGTGAAAACACAAGTGTGCGTTCATTGTCAATGGGCGTTTTTGTAGGCGCCGGTGTAATTACCGAAAAAGAAAATGAAGCGGGAATATCCCACTTTATTGAGCATATGGTTTTCAAAGGAACAGAGAAAAGGACTTCATTTGATATTGTAAATGAAATGGATGAAATCGGTGCAAATATAAATGCTGCCACAGCCAAGTCGTTTACTTATTTTTATACAGAGTCTCTTGATGAACACGTTGAAAAGTGTATGGATATACTTTCCGATATGTATTTTAATCCTAAATTTGATTCAAAGGACCTTAAAAAAGAAAGGAAAGTAGTTATAGAAGAAATACATGAAAGTGAGGATGATCCGTTTGATGTTCTTATGAGCAATGGAACAAAGCTGTCCTGCGGCGGTTCACAGTTTGAAAATGAAATCCTGGGTACTAAGGCTTCATTAATGGCAATTGATTCAGATATGCTCAAGAGCTATCATTCAAGGCTTTATGTGCCTTCAAATACGGTTATAAGCATTGCAGGAAATATTTCTCCTGAGAAAGCTGAAAAACTTGTAAATAAGTATTTTGAATCAAAAATGCAGAAATCGGAAAAGGTGATAGTTGATTATCCGGCAGCTCCTTATGTTTCGGCTTCTGTAAAGAAAAAGAAAGATATAGCACAGTCCCATATGGCATTCTATTTCCCGGACAAACTTTCACCAGAAGATGAACGGGGAAGAGAGGTACTCGGTGTGCTTTCACTTATTCTTGATGGCGGAATGTCCTCAAGACTTTTCCAGAATATCAGGGAAAAACTCGGTGTATGTTATTCAGTAGGCTGTATGAGATCATCCTATAAGAATAACGGCAGGATGGTTATTTATACATCCACAAGTCCTGATAAGGTGGAGAAAACTGTCAGTGCAATAAGACATGAACTTGATGTCCTTAAGGAAAAGGGAGTGACAGAGGAAGAACTCTCCAAAGCCAAGGAACAGGTAAAAACAGCATTTGTACTTGCCGAAGAAAGAACAAGAAGTGTTATGAATACATTCGGTCAGAAAGCCATTATGGAGGACAAACTGTATAATCCTGATGAAAGACTGAAAATAATTGACAGCATAACAAAAAAAGAGGTTGATGAGATGGCAATTCAGGTATTTGACTATGACTGCCTTGTTACATCACTTGTATCCAGAGATACAAAACCTGACATTCTTAAATTGTTCAAAAAATAGAGGAAACGATGAAATACGATTATATCCTGTACGATTTAGACGGAACACTTATGGACTCAGCTCCTGGGGTTAAAAGGTGCATCAGATTATCTCTTGATGCAAAGGGAATCACTTACACAGAGGCTCAGCTTAATTCAATGATAGGACCTCCTTTCAGAACCTCAATGAAAGAACTGTTCGATGTCGATATCGATAACATAGAGGATTTCATAAGAATCTACAGGGGAGAATATAAGGAAAGAGGATGGAAGGAAGCATCTGTCTATCCGGGCATCTGTGAGTCTCTGGATAGGCTGAAAAATGCCGGCCTTCACCTTGCAGTCGCAACCTCAAAACCACTGAAATTTTCCAATGATATTATCGATGGATTCGGGCTCAGAAAGTACTTTGATTTTGTTGGAGGCGCCAGTGATGACAAATCGGCTGAAACTAAGAAAGATGTCATAAACATAGTGTTTAATGCATTAAATATTACAGATAAAAGCCGTGTTCTGATGGTTGGTGATAGACTCTATGATATTGAAGGAGCACATCAGGCTGGCATAAAATGTGTGGCTGGATTATGGGGATACGGGAGTAGGGAAGAGTTTGAAAAATACTCCGCTGACTTCATCGTAGATACTCCGATGGATGTCGCGGATCTTATATTAAAAGACTAATTGAAATGCCGCTCGTGAGCGGCATTTGTTATTTAGAGACGTTTAATTTTTGACCTTTCTGTGGTTCTTTATAATCAAGACCTTTGGCAAGTTGATTTACTGCTTTGCTTACATCTTTTGATTTGCCACTGTTAGTTATATCACTTGCTTCCATGACAGATATGTGCTGCCTATGTGCAATTAAAGCTTTTGACGGGCCATTTACAGCTTCATCTATTTGCCTGCTGTCCATTGATTTGAAAATTTCTTCAGCTATATCAAATCTTTTCTGTCTTCTGTCATTTTTTGATTGATTTATTTTAGCATTATAATATTTCCCGGCGCTATCTTCTAAATTTTTGTATGCATCCAGATATACTTTCATGTTGTCTTTTCCGTCAGGACCTTTAAATGTATCCTTATTAATCTGTTCGGTTACATGAATAAAACGTTCTAATGAATCTTCTAAGTTCTCAAATTCTTCCGAATCTGTTGAAAAACGTGTATTTGAAAATATAGTATGTGTGTCTTGTAACTTTTTGAGTAGACCTTTAAGACGTTCGCCTTCTTTTTTGTTGTATTCTGTAGATATTAATGTTGATTTAATTATAGATAGCCTATCTTCTTTATGTAGGTCTGGGAATTCTGTCTCTTTAAAAATATCCTTCCCATTCTTATCTTCGGTAAAAATTACTTGTTTACCCTCTGCATGTGCCAGAAGTCCTTCATAGTTAGTAACATTTACATATTGCTTTTTTTCAGAATCGTAAATTTTTGCAGTCATATTAAGAACATTTTTTGGCTTGACAGTTTTAAAAGCATCCGCTATTTTTTTGTTTTCTTCTTCTAGTGAGCAAGGGGTTACTATATTATTGACATCATTAATTGGATCTTTCCCTGGATTAAATCCGTTTTCGACATAAGGCTTCAAAGTATCATGAATCGCTTTTCCACCCATAGAGACTGATGTCAGTTTTGTCATTTTGTTTTCCGGTATCAAAAGGAACATAGTTGAACCCATACCTTCTACTGTCGATTTAATATTTGATGCGGATTCTATTATTTTTTTGTTGTTTTCATATACTTCTAAAGTAGATTTCGGTAATTTTTCAAGCATACCATTATTAGCCAGGCTTCTGTGAATTGCGAACATTATATTCAGTTCATCCTGGTGCTTTTCATATATGTCAAATTTTTTGTTTTCATCAGGCTCAAACAACTGTTGATAATCAAAATTGCTGATAACCTCAAATGCTTTTTTCAGTAAAAAAGTATCCCCTTCGTTCTTTACTCTTTCAAAAAGTTCATCATTTTTCTTTTTAGCTTCCGGAGTGCCAGATGGGTCAATGAACGAGTACATTATTGTGCTAACATTCGGATAAAATACTCTGTCCTGCAGTGGCTTAGCTGCGTTTTCTTTTTTCCATTCACCCAAAATTTCCGTCTGCTTGTTGGATCTGTCAACAAGTGCTTTTGCACGCAGATGTCTGTTCATATGCTCTTTGTCGTTAATCATATCATCAATGTCTTTTTCGGTGATATTAGTATAGCCCGTTATTTCTGAAGGGAATTTGCCGACATCTTCGTTAAGAGCATTTGCCATTTCTAATGCAATTTTTTTTCTTGTTTCGACATCTTCGTAAATGTTGATATTATTTCCTGTTGGTGGCATTATTTCTACCTCTTTTTCTATTATGCCTACATTTTATCACAAGGATAAAGACAAGACTATGACAAAAAAAGAAAGGTGCTAAGAATTTAAATTCTTAACACCACTGTTTCTTGGATTTTTCTGATTATTTTTTCGGGGCATTCGGCTGTTGGGCAGGGGCAGGTATATCAAATCCCTTGTTTAATTTTTCTACAGCTTTGCTCGTGTCTTTTGCTTTGTTGTTTGTCACATCGCTTGCTTCCATAACCTCGATATGCTGTTTGTGTGCAAGTTCAGCTTTTGTAGGATTCAGAAGGCCTTCCATACTCCTTGAGTCCATAGCTTCAAATATTTCCTTTGCGATATCAAATCTCTGCTGTCTTCTGCTGTTCTTGCTCTGACTGAGTTTTTCGTGATAATACTTTCCCGCTTTTTCTTCAAGATCTTTGTATGCATCAAGATACACTTTTACATTATCCATATCATCTAAAGTCCTTGACTTGATTTTTGATGTTAGGTCCACAAATGTCTCAAGTGATTCCTCAAGATTTTCAAACGCCTCCGAATCTGTTGAAAAACGTGTCCAGGAAACAATTGTGTGTGTTCCTTTAAGTTTTTCAAGTAATGCGCTGAATCTTGCTGTTTCTGCGACATGGTATGTCTCTTCTTTTACATCTAATTTTGCCAGAGCAAATTTTTTCTCCGGTGTCAAAGGCTTAAACTCGGCCTCTCTTATTTTCTTGGCTCCGGTTTCATCTACAGTGAACTGAACATCTTTGCCTTCTGTTATCGCAATAAGTGCTTCAGCATTAGTGAGTTCCTTATATTCATCTGAATCTGCGGCTTTAACTTTTGCTTTGACTTTAAGAATATCTTTGTCCGGAAGGGATTTCATTGCTTCTTTAATCTTTTTGCATTCTTCATCGGAGTTGGCAACGTTAGACAACAGCATCAGTTTGTTTGAGTAATTTCCGAGATTTACGCCGGCTTTAGCATATTCCTGGATAGTCGGATTTATAACAGGCACTACGGTTGCTGCAGCAATTGCTGATTTAAGTTTATTCTGAGGAATAAGCAGGTAAACAGGCGATGCTGCTGATTCTACGAACTGATTTATGTTAGAAGCTGATTCGATTATTTTCAGATTGTTCTTATAGACATTCTGGGCTTCTTCAGGAAGGTCATTGATGAGCGGACCTATGTTTCGGTTAATTGCAAACATTACATTGAGTTCATCCTGATGCTCTTTATATATCTGCATTTTCTTTACAGGGTCTGTTTCAAAAAGCAGGTTATAGTCAAAATTTGTACATATATCCAATGCTTTTTTTACCAGGAACCCATCGCCTTCGTTTTTAATTCTTTCAAAAAGCTTGTCATTTTTCTCCTTTGCTTCCGGTGTGCCAGATGGGTCCAGGAAAGTAAACATAATTGTCTTTACATTCGTGTAATACCATTTGTCTTCCGGAAGTTTCAGCATGTTTATATCATCATACTTATCAAGGATTTCATGCTGCTTTTTTGTCCTTTCCGTAAGTTCTTTTGCCTGAAGGTGAGTATCAATCATGCTCTGATCGGCAAGCATATCATTGATTTCCTGTTCGGTAATTGGCGTAAATCCTGTCTGTTCAAAAGGCAACTGGGACATAGTGCCGTTTAAATTTTCGGCAAAGACATGTGCAAGTTCATTTCTTAATTCTGGATTTGTTAAAATATCCGGATTATCATATTTTTCAGGTGGCATTATTTTTACCTCTCTTTTTCTATTATGCTTACATTTTATCAAAAAGATAAAGACAAGACTATGACAAAATAAGAACCGTGAGTATAACTAACCACAGTTCTTAATAATCTTGGATTTTGTTATGATAACGTTCTTATTTCTTTTCAGGTCCCATGCTCGGTCCATTTTTGCCAATATCTTTTGACGGTGCCACAACAGCTTTGCTTACCTGTCCGTTAATAGGTTTAATATCCGCGGCTTCCATTATTGACATATGGCGTCTGTGGATAATCTTTGACTGAGTTTCACCCATTATATCTAATTTGAGCTGCTGACCATCGGTGTTTTCAAATATTTCTTTAGCAATCTGGAAACGTTCTTCTTTTCGCGGGTTTCTGCTGACGGATTTGTTCTTTTGATAGTATGCCTCGGAAGTTCTTTCAATTTTTTCCATTTTGTCAGCAAGCAGTTTGAAATCTTCTGCTGAGATATTGTTTGCAGGATTGTTTTTACTGATCTTTTTGGCTTTATCAATAGCAGACTCAGCTGCTTCTATATAATCTGTCAGCGCATTTTCCATGTTTTTGAATGCATCTGAATCAGTGGAGAGGAATGTATTATGGAATATTGTGTGTGTATCCTGTAATCTCTGAAGATATTCCTTATATTTATCTACTTCGATAAGTTTATTCTTTGCCGTGATTTTGTCATTTATGGTTTTTGCCTCTGCACCTTTGTACATGTCGACAACATTTTTATCAAGTTCAGTGAATTTAACCTGTTTGCCTTCTGAAAGTGCGGTAATGGCATCAGAGTTCTTAATGTGCTTGTATTCGTTCGTTTTTTCATCCAGAACTTCTGCGGTGACAAACGACATTTTTTCAGGAAGCTGATCCATTACTTTGTTTGCTTTCTCACATTCGGTTCTGACTCTTTTCAAGTCATTCAGGTTTGATATTTTGTTGGTCGGATCAGGACCGAAATCAACACCTTTTTTTGAATAAACGTCAATTACGTTTTTCTGTACGTCTCTTGCGGCCATCAGACTTACTAACGTATTGCACTTTTCTTCAGGTAATAACAGGTAAGTAGTAGAGCCGATTGCTTCAACAATCAGTTTGGCATTAGCCGTTGCTTCATATAGTTTTATATTATCTGAATAAACCTTTTTCCATTCTTCACTCATTCCAGGTGTGATATTATTTGAAATGTTTCTGTTTAGTGCAAAAAGAATGTTCAGTTCATCAGAATGTTCGGCATATATTTTCATGGCATCCCTATTATCTTTAGGGAAGTAGTTCTTTGTTTCAAAGTTTCTTGCAATTTCCATAGCCTGGTCAGCTATGAAAAAATCTCCCTGTTTACGGATTTTTTCAAATAATGCATCATTTTTGGCTTTTGCTTCTTTTGTGTCTGCTGGATCAATAAATGCGTAGAGAAACGTGTTTGTGTTTTGAATTTTGAACTGCTGATCTTTCGGAAGTTTTGCGTTTGCGCTTGTGTACTGATGCAGAATCTCATGCTGCTTTACTGATCTTTCCTGAAGTTTTTTGCACTCGAGATGGAGACTTAACTTTTCCTCGTCTGCAATTAATTTATCGATGTCTTCCTCAGTAATAGGGTCATAATCAGGAATCTTCTGTTCTGCCGCTGTATTGTTCATCTGTTCAGCTAAAGCCAGAGCAACTTCCTTTCTTAAATCCTCATTAGCATAAATGTTTTCATCACCGTCGTTCATAACTTCTTCTATGACACTGAGTTTATTAGGATTTTCATTGTTTATGACTTCGTTTTCGTTTGGCATTTTTAACCCTTGTATAATACATTTTGATTTAACTTGATTATAAAATCCAAGTTAATGTATTACCCTTTATATTTTATTTGCTAACCTAAATTTTTATCACAAATCACTTGACTTATTTATAGTTAGCTCTTCTTCTTTTGTGCTTATATGTTATCATGTGATCTAGGACAAGACAATGACAGAAATAATTAATTTACTGAATAATTATTCCGTTTACAAGGTTTTACATATATAATAGTTGATAGCAGCTTTGGAGGACGTTATGGACAGAAGTAAAATAAAAAGCATAGCAAAAACCACAATTAAAGATTCTCTGAAATGGAAAGTTCTTCTGGCGCTGATTATTTACGCGCTTATTCTTGGAATTCCGTCAATGTTTGACGGACTCGGGACCATAGAAGGGGAGACAGGTGCAATACTCGGAGCAATAGGCGGAGTTCTTTCGGTTATCGCAGCGGTACTTCTGATGCCGTTATCGGTTGGTCTTGCACTTTATATGCTCAATGTCGTAAGGTACAAAGAAGATGATATCGGATATCTTTTCTCAAAGTTTGATGAATTTGTACAGATATTTATCTGTAAACTTGTTACAGATCTTCAGATTGCACTCGGATACTGTCTTTTGATTGTCCCTGGAATCATATGGCAGTGTAAGTATTCACAGCTTGACTATGTTATTGCCGATAATCCGGGGATTAAATGGGATGAAGCAAGAAAAAAAGCAGCTTCCATGATGGACTGCATGAAAATGGATTATTTTGTATTTATTCTTTCATTTATAGGCTGGTATTTCCTTGCTGTCATAACTTTCGGAATTGCTCTCATTTACATTGCTCCGTATGTAAAAACAGCCGAGTCAGTGTACTACGAGGAACTCAGATCGAAAATTTATCACAGCGCCATTGATGCAGCTGAGTCTGAGAAGACAGAATAGCCAATTCACACGTTTAGAATACCGGAAAGACCTTGACCGAGGTCTTTTCTTTTTTGTGCGTTTTAGCTGTGAAGATTTAATTTTAATAAAAATTAACGTGCCTGTTTTTATTGACATTTGCCGTTTTATAACCTAAAATTGAATTTAATTATAATTATCTATATAGAGATAATTGACCTGCGTAAATTGATTTGGAGAAATAAATATGAAAAAATTCGTTAGAATCGCACTGGCAATATGTGTCATCATGGCATTATTCACATGCCTGGTTGCCTGTGGCGAAAATGAGGACGCATCTATTCATACTCACAGTTACAGAAAAGTGTATGCCTTCAACGATACATATCACTGGCAGACATGTATTTACTGTGATGAAGTAAAAAATTACGAAGAGCATAACTACGGGGAATGGGAAATCCTCGTACCTGCAACAGTTGAGGAAGAAGGTCTCAGAGAACATACCTGTGAAACCTGTGGTTATTCCGAAACCGGTGTTATTGAAAAAATAGACCCGAGCAAACGTGATATCAATACATTCATCATCACATGGGTCAACTACGACGGAACACTCCTGAGAACTGACAAGGATGTTGTCATTGATACAGTTCCGTCATTTAAGGGTGAACTTCCCACAAGAGAAGGAGACGACACATACTCCTATGTCTTCGTCGGTTGGGAGCCGGAAATAAAGAAATGTACAGAGGATGTAACTTATACAGCCAAGTTTGATAAGGTAAAGAACATATTTGCAAGCAACATCGAACTCAGTGACACAGAGCTTACGATGTATATAGGAGACACATATCAGCTCAGTGCTGAAGTATTCCCTCATGATACTTTTGACAAAGAAGTCACATGGGAAACAGACAGAGGAGAACTCTTATCCGTAGATAAAAACGGACTTCTTGAAGCAAAAGCAAAAGGTTCTATTATAGTTACTGTTAGAAGCAAGGCTTCAAACGGTATTTTTGCAAAGTGCTATGTAACAGTAATTCCTAAACCGATTGAACTTTTCACATACGAAAAGATAGACGGAAAAGAGGAATATTCTCTTGTAGCATACTCAGGCTCTGAAAGTGAGGTAATAATCCCTGCAACTTATAAAGACCTTCCTGTTACTGATATAGCAACAGGTGCCTTCAGGGGTAATGTTTATATTGAAAAAGTTGTAATTCCGTCGACAATAGTTACGATGGGTTCAGGAATATTCAAGAGATGTGAGTCCTTACGTTCTGTAACACTCCCGTTACTTTTAACTGATATTCCTAGAGAAATGTTCGCATACTGTTCTGCTCTCCAGAGAATTTCGATTCCTGCAACAGTTGAAACAATAGGAGCCAGTGCATTTGAGGGAACATCCGTTCTTTCAACAGTGGAACTTCCTGACGGACTTAAATCAATCGGTGAGGGAGCATTCAAAGAAGGAGGAATCTCGACACTTACTATTCCGTCAACCGTTGAATCAATCGGTAAGAATGCATTCTGCTATGCATCGAACTTAAGACTTGTTGCATTGCCGGAAAACAGCAATTACACAAAGATTGAGGAAAGCACATTCGAATACTGCAGAGGCTTAACAAGAATTGAAATTCCTGAAAACGTAATAGAGATTGATAAGCTTGCATTCAACCACTGTTATTCACTTTCCTACATGACAGTAACCGGCGGACTTGAGTACATCGGTGAGCAGGCATTCTATGACTGTTCTGTTCTTGAGTCTGTTGAACTCGGTAACGTTGCACTCTTGGTAGAGGAGTGGGCATTTGCAAGATGCCCGATGCTTAAGTCTGCAAAATATGACGCAAGACTTGACAATATTTTAATTGAACCAAACAACGATTCACTTTCAGACTGTGCATATAAGGTTGATGAGCAGCCTGCAACATGTTTAGAGAGCGGATATCAGCATACATATTATTTCAACGGAACAAACGCTAGAACAGCATCATATGAACCGCTCGGACACTCCGGCGGTACACCGACATGTGCAAAACTCGCAAAATGTGTGAGATGCGGAGCCGAATATGGTGAAATTGATTCTGCAAATCATGACTTCGATGACGTTGTTATTGACCCGACATGCTTAACCGGCGGTTACACAATCAGAACATGTAAGGACTGCGGCCATATGGAACAGGCTAAACCGACTCTGCCGCTTGGTCATACACTTTCCGCAACAGTAAAAGCCCCGACATGTTCAGAGGGCGGATATACAACTTATAAGTGCCTTAACTGCGATTATGAAATCGTAAGAGACAGACAGGACCCGTTAGGACACGTTCTTGATAAGAAGGGCGTATGTTCAAGATGCGGCCTCTGGTCTGCACTCAGATGTAATCAGTTCGGCGGAGAAACAGAAACTGATGAAGGATATATTCTCTTTGGTGAATATCCTCAGACAAGAGTAACTGATAACGTTCTTCTCAGTACACTTAACAAAAATATCCCGCTTCTTCCGACTGCAGATAACTACTATAACTGGACACCATATTCATATAACAATTTCGTCAGCGGAACTTCAGTGGTCAGCGGCGAAGTACATATGTGGTACTTTGACTACACACTGACAATACCTGCAGCAACCGAAGCAGATTATGATAAATATGAAAAATACAGAGCAGTGTATTTTGATGAATACAGGGCATTATCACCGTCTAATGCTGAATCATATCAGGAACTGAACGGATATAAGACAGGTACTGTATACTGGTTCAAGTATGAAAGACTAATATGGCAGATTCTGTCAGAAATGAACGGAGAAGCACATGTGCTCTGTACATCCATTATTGATTTCCAGCCGTTCTTTGACCAGTTTACTTTAAACGGAGGAAATTACTACAATGTCGGAGATGAAATCCCTGAAGGAACAATGGCTAATGACTATGAGTACTCATATCTCAGAAACTGGCTCCTTAATGATTTCTATACTACCGCATTCTCACAGCTTCAGAGAGAAAGATTAAAATCCGAAAAAATCAGTGTGGATTCAGTATCAGGTAAAAAAGCTTTTGCCGATAAGGTAACACTTTTAAGCAAAGCACAGTATGAACAGTACGGAATCGGCAGCGACTATAACAACTTTAAGGTTGCAAGTGATTATGCACTCTGTCAGCAGGGATTCGACGGAGTGGACAAGTATGATAACCAGTGGTATCTGTATAACCCTGAGAATACCGGCAGTGAGGACAATTTTGCAACAGACGGTAAGAAAGTCTTAAGTTCCGCAAACTTCTACGGAATTGTATCAAACCCGATTGAGTATTCTTCAATGGGAATAGTACCTGAGTGCTGGGTAACACTTGTAACAACACACGTCTGCAAATTTGATCAGGAAGTAGTAAACAGTAAGGCATTAAAGTCTGTTGCCACCTGTACAAGTCCTGCTATCTACTATAAGTCCTGTACATGCGGTAAGAGCAGCAGATACGAATCAGATACATTTGAGTATGGTCTTAAGTCCGGACACAGAATTGAAAACGGAAAGTGTAGGGACTGCGGACAGACAACAGCTATGAGATGTAATAGTGACAGAACTCCGAATGAAAACGGAGACTATGTACTTTTCGGCAATTATCCAAGGACAAGGATAACTGACGGAACACTTTTGACAAATCTTAAAAATATAGCTGGAGCTGTTCCGGTTGAGGTGGCAGCACTTACATATGACAGAAAAGGCTGGACACCATACGATTTCTATGTATATTCTGCTGCGGAACGTGGTATCCATCCTGAAGAATTTGCCTGGTATAAAGATTTTGAATATGAAGGGGAGAAATACCGTGCAGTATACTTCCTTCATAACAGACAGAAATTTTTGTACGCCACTCCCACTATGAGTGATATGCCGACAAAAGAGGTTGTTGTCTTTAAGTTTGAGCCTATCTTGTGGAAAATTGTAAGGTCAAGCGAAAGTACTTATACTATTTGGGCCATTGACCATACTGACATACTCCAGTATTCCATTGACAATGCAAAATCTACAACTCCTGACGGGAAGACTGAGTATTATCCTACAGACTGGGATTTCTCTTATGTAAGGGAATGGCTTAACGAAGTTTTTTATAATGAAGCATTTAGTGCCCTTGAATTAGAAAATGTTCTTCAGACAAATTTAAGATCGGAAACTCTTGGACGTGGTACGGTTATAACAAAAGACTATCTGTATCTTCCGGATAAGGATGAACTGTGGAATATATTAAAAACATGTAAGACTACCGCTTTGACTTCTAACACATATGCTTATTTGATGAGCGCCGACAAATCTTACATCCCGACAAGGACTTATTATCCGGAAAACACAGATAGATTAATTAATACAGATGCTGCAGCCGGTGGCACTTCATCTATAACATTAGGCCGTGAATATCCTGATTATGTCAGTTTTGCACCTCATCCTGAAGCGGTAATTCACATCTGCACATTTAATAAACAGATACAGGATGAAAGGTATCTTTACTGTGAACAGGACTGTACTCATGCCCTTACTTACTACAAGACATGTGAATGCGGTGCAGTAAGTTGTGATGAGAAATATACATTCACGGTAGGGGATCCTTTAGGACATAATCCTGATGAAAACGGGAAATGCTTAAAGTGCGGCGAATGGTCTTATATAAGGTGTGATGCGGATGGTACACCTAATAAGAAAGGTGACTACATACAGTTCGGCGAATATCCGCTTGAACTTGTACGTAATCTTTCTGTTGAAACAAAACTTAATTCACTTGATGCAGTATCGCATCTTCCGACAAAGGACAATCTCAACGGCTGGACACTTATTGAGAACCTGAAATTCAGCGGTGACTATAATACCGGGGAGGGTGCATATTATGACTATGCAATGAAACTCCCTAACGAAACAGTCAGATACAGGGCGATTTATTACAGTTCTCTGCCTGATGGTGTAGATTACACAGGAGGAACTGTCAACGGATTCGCACTGAATAAAGTGTACTGGTTTAAGTATGAACCGCTTCTTTGGAAGATACATGACCTTAAAGACGGAAGGGCAAATCTTGTTTGCGTCAGTTCCATTGATTCTATGACTGTGCCGTTTATCTCAAATAATAACCTGAATTATGAAAATTCATTCCTGAAGGATTACCTGAATGGCATTTTCATGGGAATGGCACTTAATAACCTCCAGAAAGAAATGGTAACCGAAATCACTCCGGTCAAGGAGGCTTATGTATTTGATGAAGGTTTAACAGAATATTCAACATATTCAAGGATTAAAGGCCTTAAGACAAATTCTGATGGTGCATCTTACTATTATGTCGAACCTGATGGTGATATGCGTCTCTGGACTAAGGACGGGGCGAAGAATATATCGAATCTCCATGAGCCTGTATACGGACTTATACCTATGGTATCCGTAGTCCTTGATAAGAACCATATCTGCGATTATTCAAGAGAAAACGGACTTCATATAGCTGAAGACAGATATCTTAAGTCAGTTGCTACATGTACACAGCTTGCAAGATACTATGTATCATGTACCTGTGGTTCATGCAGTGATACTGAAACATTCTCATACGGAGATTACGCACCGCATGATCCTACTAAAGAAATTGTTAAGAATTCAGCACTGAAATCTCCTGCAAACTGCACAAGCCCTGCAATTTATTACAAGTCCTGTGCTAACTGTGAAACAGTTTGCTCGGATCATGATGATACGTTTACATACGGAGACCCGGTACATAATTTAGGCGAATACATAAATGAGAGTTATGTAGCCTCCTCGGCAACGTGTACTGAACCGAAAAAATACTATCTGTCATGTAAGTGCGGAAAAGAACACAGTACAACTGAAACATTCTCAGTGGGTGAACCTTTAGGTCATAATTTTGAAGGGGAACTTTGCTCTAGATGCGGATTCAAGACTTGGGTTAGGGTTAATGAGAAAGGAGAACAGGATAAGGATGGCAAATATGTTATGTATGGCTCTTATCCTACATCCCGTGTTACAGATTCATCTTTAATTAACAATCTTAATAATCTTCTTATTGCAGATTTTAATAAGAGATTTGCTGCAATAGAATATGTTGAAAATACCGGTCAATGCTGTTATACTACTGACTTTTTCTGGGATTCAGATACTCAGATTGATGTAGCTTTCTCATACACAGGTACATCAACCCAGTTAGAGACAATAATCGGTACATCACAAGTCAGATTCTCTGCTTCTACTGAATATCCAGGAGGTTTTCCGGAGAACTCAATTTTATCAGATGGAGGATGGAGAGATGCCCGCCCGTTGTATATCTTTGCAATGAATAACGACGATAATATGCCATCTAATTTTGCAAAGGCAAAAATTTCGAAAGTTGTGATAACAAATAATGGTACGACTTATACATTGCTTCCGTATGTTGACCTCGTAAACGGAGATATTTGTCTCTGTGACCTGGCAAATAAGGTGACCTTATATCCATATGGAGAAGACTCTCTTGTCGCAGGTCCATATAAGACTTCGGATAGTGGACTTATAGCAAAATACAATTCAAGAACTGCATATCATGGTAATGCATACGTAATAAATTCTTCACATGGCGGTGATAGAGTGGAACCATGGAGATGGCATGCTGATTTTGAATATAACGGAGAATTATACAGAGCTCTTTATCTGATAAATAAAGTTCCTGAAACCACTATCTATAGTTTGGGATATACGCATGATATGCCTTCCGGATATGAACTTCACAACGTGTACTGGTTTAAATTCGAACCTGTTTTGTGGGCTATTATAGGAGAAACAGATACTGATCTTACACTTATGTCGTGCAGCGTGCTTGATGTTCATATGTATGATATGCATTATATTTATTATTACTATGATGGGCTTCAGTTACTATTGACTGATTATTATCATTCTGAAATAAGAAAGTGGATTAATGCTGATATGTATAATGCGTTGTTTATTAATTCTGAAAGCTCATGGATTTTACCGCCGTCATCCGGTATGCCTGACACTATTGCCCTTCCTACAAGAGACCAGTTACAGGCGTACGTCAACTCATTCGGGGTTCCTGGTAAAGGCTCGGCTTATGCCTATGCTTCAGGTTTTAATGATTGTGACGCCAATGCTGTTTCGCAAACACCAGGTGCTGCTGATTATGCTGATAGAGCATTCAATACATATTGCATCTGCAACGATAGAGCATCGGTAAATTCATTCTCAGCACGTGACAATCTTTCTGCTGTGGCTCCGTTGATAAAGGTAAGCAAGAATTATCAATAAAACTGATGCTGACAATTCTAGTCAGTCTACAATAATAATAACAAAAGGGGAGTTTTTATGAGACAGATATTCGATTACAGCAAAGAAGTAAAGATAAAGAACCAGAATACTCAGTATGTAATCCTGGCAATTTTATCCTTTGTTATAGTCCCTATTATCAATGTCGGAGTGACTTTTGCAGGAGGAGAGAGACCGATTTCAACGTCTCTTTCAAGAATAGCCTGGCCACAGGGACTTTTCCCGCTTGCTCTTTTTGCCGGCGGGCTGAACTTTGGATTATTCCTTTATGGTCTTTATCATATACTTGAAAGCGGCCGTTATGCAAAGTGGTTTAAAAAACTCTTATATGCAATAGCAGGATTCGGAGTACTGATTATTACAGTTGGGCTTTCAATTCCAGCATACTACGAACCTGATGATGCACACTTAACAGCTTTAAGAACCGCTCATACATCTCTTTGCGCACCAGGTTTCTTTATGCCGTTCTTTGTGCTTATATTCGTTGCTGTAACTTCATATAAGAGGAACCTGATGCAGGGACTTACTGAGACAGGTATACTTGCATTTATGCTTATTATCTGCGTATATGCAATAACTCAGGCAAACGATAAAGACAGTTACTGCGTAACATCTGCTGTTTCTCAGATATTAATGCTCTCTTCATACAGTGCTGCAGCGACCATATTTACGTTCCTGAACAATATGATCAAAGATAAAAATGCTCCCGAGATAGAAGCATAAATCAAAGTCTCTATAACTAAAATGCCTGGCACCTGCCAGGCATTTGTATTATCAGATTCTGAATTTTAAAAGGTTGGTGAATCCGTCCGTGTCGCATCTTGTTATTTCAAGATCCTGTGTACGTTTCTCAATAATTTTCCAAGATACATAGAAATATGGATTGTCTGTATCTATTTCATCTCCTGTTGCAAATACTGTGCCGTATACCACATCTTCTTTATCATTATACTCAAGCAGTATTTTTAGTTTATTGTTCTCTTTGCTGTCTATAATGAATACATGGAACAATTCTTCAAGAACAGAATGCATTTTAAGCATATGGGAGTGCGGCATCGACGTCCTGTAAGCGTATTCGGAAAGAGTTGTGCTGAGGCCGATGAAGTCAAAGTCTGAAGAGTTAATGCTGAGTTCAAGGACTCTTAAAGCTTTTACAAATCTCCTGGTTGCATCTTTTTTAGGGCTATCCAGTACTTCAGAAGGTGTGCCTTCTTCATAAACATAACCGTCATTAAGAAAAACAACTTTTGAGCAGACATTTTTTATCAGTTCAAGTTCATGACTTACAATAATAATGGTTTCACCTTTGTCTGCCATAAGTTTGATTACTGTTTCAACTTCTTTTTTGGCAAGAGGATCGAGTGCTGATGTCGGTTCATCCATAAGAATTAATTCAGGGTCGAGGGCATAGGCTCTTGCTATGGATAACCTCTGCTGCTGTCCTCCTGAAAGTGTTCCAGGATAATCATTTGCTTTATCATTAAGACCGACTAATTTTAAAAGTCCTTCTGCTTTTTCATAAGCATCTTTTTTCTTCATATGCTTAATGTCAATAAGACCACATGTGATATTGTTAATAACAGAAAGATGGTAAAAAAGACTGTTGGCATTCTGGAATATAAGACCTATTTTACCGCTGATAGCAGGGGAACAGATGGATTTTTTTGTAATTTCAGTATCTTTAAAATATATGTGTCCGCTTTCAAATTCACGAAGAAGAAGTATTGATTTTAACAGGGTAGATTTGCCTGATCCTGATGCGCCTATAATACCGATTACTTCACCTTTGTTAACAGTAAGATTAAGGTTGTTAAAGACAACACGGGAATTATATTTATTGCACAGATTTTCAATTCTTAGCATTATTCCGCCTCCTTAATCACTGTATTGGATTTTTTTGAATGAAAAGCAATTGCTTTTCCTATCAGTTTGACAATAAATGTTGTCAGTGCTGCAAGTGAAATATATGAAACGGCAGTAATTGCAAGTGGAATGAAAGGATCAATAACTTTTGAACTGATTCCGTCCGCAACTGCCTGTATATCCTGAATAGCAATAAATCCTACAATAGAAGTATCTCTTACCTGGAAAATGACATTTATTTCCATTCCGGCAAAAATTGCCGGCATCATCTGTGGTAAGAATATCTTAAATAATGCCTTGGTTTTTGAATATCCCATTGTGATTACAGCCTCAAACTGTTCCGGATTAATTGCTTCAAATGCTCCGGCAACTGTTCCGAAATATCCAGTTAGGAACTGAACTGAAAGTGCGAATATTCCGATAAAATATGATGAAACAGACCGGTCAGGGAATATCAGATAGTAACATATAAGAAGCCATGTTGAAAGAGGCATTAAGATAAAGAATTTATTTATGCCACTTATTATGCTTCTGAATTTATCGTTTGCATAGTAGTAAAGCAGGAAAAGAAGGAATATAAGAACAAAGCCGATAGGAATTGATGTGAAAATCATAAGAAGTGTCACGCCAAGACCCTTAAGAATATCCTTCCATCTGTTGTTTTCTATCATGGATCTGTTCCATGCATCCTTGATTTTTACGCCGACTCCGCTTGAAATTTTATCAGCATTGTAGTCAATAACAATAAAAACACTGCTCTCTTCAAAATAACCCTGGGTAAAATCAACGTATTTCCTTCGTGCTTCGGTAATTGTGATAGCTGATGCTGCCATATCGGTTTTTCCTGAAACTACTGATGCCAGAAGATTTTCAAAATCATCTTCAACAAATTCTATTTTATATCCGAGTTTTTCAGCTATATTGAGGACAATTTCAGGGTCCATTCCTATAATTTTGTCATCACTCTTATAACATATAGGTTCAAAATGTGACTGGACAGAGCATTTTAATACTCCGTTCGGAGCATCCCAGTCCTGAGTATTATCAAATGAAGTATCACCATTAAGCCACTTCTGTCTGATTTGTTCAAGTTTGCCACTTGATTCCATCTCGCTTAATACGGAATTAAACTTATCTACAAGAGGACTCCCTATTTTAAATGCATATCCGTATTCGGAATCATTTAGTTTATCATCAATAATTTTCAGTCCGTCGTACTGTTCTACAATTTTCAGAGCCAGTTGGTAGTCAAGAGCAACAGCATCGGTTTTTTTCAGTAACAGCTTTGCAACTGCATCCTGAATTGTAGGGGATGTTTCAACCTCTACTCCGTTAAGTGAAGGCTCGGAAGATATTATATCGCCCTGAATTGACCCGTTTTCGATTGTGACATTTTTGCCGTTTAAGTCTGAAATGCTGTTGATATGTGCCCTGGATGAATTGCAGGAGCAGAGAAGCAAAATCAAAATTATCAAAGTAAAAGTAACTAGTAAAACTTTCTTCATATAATCCTCTATTAAGGATTATATATTCCTTTTCAAACTAAGTAAAACAAAAAATGATAAAAACAAAGAAAAAGACCAGTCAGACGAATCTAACTGATCCTTTTGGCGGAAGAAGAGGGATTCGAACCCCCGTGGGCTTGCACCCAAACGGTTT
>JAKSOR010000039.1 GCA_024405515.1 Clostridia bacterium | reverse complement strand
TTAAATGAAAACTGAAGTTAGGAATGTGATTGAGGTGATTAACAATGGATAAGTCAGCAAGAACAAGGAAGCTGAGATACAGCAAGACTTATTTTGAAAAACATAACATCAAAGAAATTAAATTAAGGATGCCAGAAGATGTTAAAAAAAAGATACAGGAATACTGTACAGATAATGATATCAGCGTGAATGCCTATATCATGGGATTGATTAAAGATGATTTGAACCGTATTGCAAGGGAACGAATTGCAGAAGATTTGGAACAATGGAAGGAAGCACGACAGCTTGAGGAAGATAATGAACTTGATGAACCTATTACACTAACGGCACTTGATGTTGATGTAAGAGATTTTGAAAGCATAGCTGATGCCGTAGCAGAAGCGAAAAAAAGAGCAGAAGAATTTTATGATAGCTGTCTTATCAGAAGATGTCAGAAAGGAGTCTAAGTTAAATGGCTAACAAAAGCAGGAAAAGGCTTAAGCACGAAGGCTGGAAACGTGGTTTTGATTACTTTATGTATTTTAAAAAAGCCCCTATTAATGTTATAAAATGTAATAAGAGATTTGAAAAATTAAATCTTTGTCAGACATTAACTCCTGTGCAGATAGAATTTTTAAATCATATTGAAGGTTTTGAGAATATTATAAAAGCAAAAATGGAAAAGCAAATGATGGAAAAGCTTTTGGATGGAGGCTATATAACATTCAAAAAAGTCAATAGTTTTGATGGAAGAGTAAGATACGATATGACAATTGAAGTAATAATACCAGAAGGATGTGAAGTAAATGACACTGAAAGAATTACTAGATAACATGTACAGTCCTCTGGACAGAACACCAACAACGATTCAGATCTACGAAGGAGACAAAGAAGATTTTTTCGTAGGTGATTCAGATTTTACTGAATACGGATTCAGCCCTGATCAGCTGATTATATCTTTTGAGCGGAAAGGTATGCTGCCTACTGAGTATATATTCTCAGATATGATCCTTGACAAGGAAGTCGAAGGAATATATCCAGAGGACGGTGTGATAAAGATTGCAATAGAGAGTCTGAATTTTATCAAGCTTGGAAAAGAAGAAAATGATGAGGGAGACTATGAAGAAGAATAAAATATATCAGCCTGATAATGACTGTAACTTCTGGCGTGATGTAGTAGGCTATGAAGGCAGGTACCAGGTTAGCAGACATGGTACAATCCGCAGAGTATTCCGGAGCGGAGTAAGAGATTTGCATCCGTATCGCAGAAAAGGTAACAGAAAGCTTTACGTTAAGCTGATTGATAAATACGGAGAACCGCATGAAATTACTGTGCTGAGGATTGTATCTGAATCATGGCTCGGACCTGTTCCTGACGGAATGGTAGCACATCACAAGAATGGATTGTTATCAGACAACAGAGCGGATAACATAGGCTATATCACACGTCATGAGCTTGGTAAGAAGACAGGGAAAACAAGTAAGTCGAAAACTGTATTTAAAATTGACCGGTCCGGTGAAGTTGTTGAAATATATAATTCAGCAAGACAAGCTGCAAAAGCTAACTTCTGCAGCTATCAGACGATACTGGACAGGTGTCATAACTTAGTGAAAAATCCATATGCATTAGATGGGTTTAATTATCAGTTTGATTTTAGTTGATAGGGAAGGGAAAAAAGAAATGATTAGACGTAAATATGCTGAATGCAAAGGCTGCGGGAATGTATTTTATCCTCGCACAGATGCATCATCAGATGAGATTAAGTTCTGTCCTAGCTGCCTGCAGGTAAAGAACTGTAAGATTGAGGTACCTAACGTGGGGTTAAGTCGAAAGACAACATACAGGAAAGCGAAGAAAAAGCTGAGTGATATTGCTCAGTGTGTAGAGATAGCAAGAATGTTAGGACTCAGCTACGGTCAGTACATGGCATGTACATCAGCACAGATTGAAGAGATCAGAAAAAGAAAATTAAAGGAGAATGAACCGGATTCAGAAGAATGAAGCAGAGACAATACAAGCGCTGGTCTGAGGAGGAACTTCAGGAGCTGGAGAGGCTAAGACACATAATGTCTACTCCTCAGATCGCTGCAAAGCTTGGCAGGACGTTAGGTTCAGTATATACAAGAATGAATATGCTGGATAAGGCACATTTCAGGAACTGCACAATGCTATACTCAACACAGCTGCTCGCTGAAATAACAGGAAGAGACGAAGTCGTTATCAGAAGAGCAGCAAAGCAGAAAAGAATTCCGGTAGCGAAGATCGTCAGAAGAGGAACTAAGAATTATTACTATTTCCGTGAGGAGGCAATAGATGCCGTAAATAAGTTACGGAAGTTTGAGCGGATACCTGAAGCCGAGAAGACCAGGATGATCATTCTTTACAGAGAAGGCATGAGCGGTAATGATATAGCGAAGCTGCTGAACAGAACACCTGCATCCGTATATTACAACATAGAAAAAGCACTCAGGGAGGGAAAATAAATGATATATTACAGGGGAAAAGTTCCAAAAGAATTTGAAAAGTATTTAAAAAACGGCGCCAAGAAGGAATCTAAGTACAAGAATAAGAAAACTCAGGTCGGAGAACTGACATTCGACAGTCAGCTGGAGGCTAACAGATATCTTGAATTAAAGATGCTTGAAAAAGCAGGTCAGATATCAGATTTAAAGCTGCAAGTCAAATACACTCTCATACCTTCTCAGAAGCTCAGGAACGGACGGAAAGAAAAAGAGTGTAATTACATAGCCGACTTCACATACACGGATAGAATGACCGGAGAATTCGTCTGTGAGGATACAAAAGGCCATAAGACGAAAGAATATATAATTAAGCGTAAATTAATGCTCTGGATTCACGGAATTGAAATTAAGGAGGTAACACAATGATTAAGACATGTGTTACCTGTGGAAAGACATTTATTGGTCATCACAGACAGCTGAACTGCAGTCATGAATGCACTGTGAAATATAATACAGAACAGCGAAAGATATATTCAAGACTGCAATCAACTAAAGAACGCTCCATATACATGAGAAGGATCAGAGATAATCCTATTATCTGTGAATTCTGCGGAAAAGCGGTACCTCGTCAGTATGAAATACGCAAAAAGCCGAGAGCGCATGAACACTGCATAGTGAATGCATGCAGGCAATATCTTATTGAAGGTCAGAGAGTGCCGAACAGCCTGTATCAGAGATTTTATGCATTAGGATATACAATCGAAGAATTAAGAGAGGAAATAGAGAATGAAACTAAGAGATAGCAATGAAAAAGATTACTGGATATGTCTGCAGGATCCCAGGAGCTGTGATGAGGTCGGAGGAGCTATTAATCTGTTAGGCTCTGCAGACTGTGAAATGTGCAGAAATTACAAGAACTGCGGAATTTGCGGCAGGCTTAACAGTTCATTCTGCAGCACCTGCATGCGTAGAAAAGGAGAAAAGAAAAATGAAACTTGATATGCTGCAGCACAGATATTACACAGAGCGACTTGATGCTCTTACAGAGGCTGTAATGAACAGCAACATAACACCTTTCAGGAAATTTATTCTGAAATATTTTGCAGATAAAATCGAAGTGAGCGGCTTACAGGACTTTACGCTTCAGTTCGCAGCAAGATCAATATGCATGGGTATTCCAGTAATGCCTATGCGAGTTAAAGAGACTGCAGAGCGCTGGCTTGAGAATATTGAAATTGAGGAGGATTGTATAGATGAAATCGCATATATTACAGAAAAGCAGAAAGAGACGAAGTTCTGAATCAAAAGTTCTGAAAGCAATTTTATTTTCGACATTAGTGAGCGGAATGAATTCAGGGTTATGTTTACTTAAGGAGGACGAAAATGACACCGGACGAACACAAGAATGCAACAATGGCAGTGATGATAACGGACATAACGAAAGCAGTGATTAAGACAACGTATATTGCATCTATTGCATATCTGACAGCATATTTTTCGGATCCTAAAATGCTTTGGTGGATGCTCCTGGCATTGGTGATGGGGGATTAAGTACCATTTTCGTGATGTCAAGTAAATGATGAGAGGTGATGAGATGGAAGAATATTTAGTCTATGTCCATTGCCAGAATCTAAGGCAAATGGAATATTATTCACATAAATTTGTAAGCAAATACGTTCACAGAATTGTTACAGTGAGAAACAATGGATTTTATATCACTTTGGGATATAATGAAGGTAAGAGGGTGAATTTCATATTTGAACTATGGGAATATTATCGGCAAGCTATTCTCGGCAAAAGAAACGTCAGAAGTATTTCGGCAGAAGTAGCTGAATTATTAGATTTTAATTATATTGAAAGTGTTATTGGATTACAGATAGATCCGGCAACATACCGACCAAGTAAATGAAAAATAAATTTGATACCGACATTAATGTCGGTCGCAGAGGAGTGATAGCGTGTTAGAGTTTGAACCTTGTAATTTTTTTGCAGGTATGGCGTGTGGTGCGGCAATAATAAACTGCGTAGTTAAAATCATCAAGATCAATCAGGAATATAATTCTAAGATGAAATCGTTCGATAATCACTGGGAAGAGATAAGAAAAGATATTAAAGCTGATAAAGAAAAATTTTTGTGAGGTGAATATTGTGATTCCGACATTTACTGAATCTGAAAAGTTATACAAAAGAGAGTTTACAATTACATTTTACAGTGAAAATCCCGAAGAAGTGCCAACAGAAGACGATTTGGACTGCATAATATCTGATATGCCAAAATACTTCGATTACTGTTTAAAAGAACATATGTTTGTTAATAACTGTGATGACGATATTTATAACTGTGAAATAGTGTCTTTAGCAAACGAAAAATAAATTTTATTGCACATGTGCAATAGGAGGCAATACAATGTGTAAAGAATTAAAATTATTGTGCAATCTCCTTGATAAAAAAGGCGTTAAGTGGAAAGATGAGTCAGACAGAACACTCTATCCGGAAATTGATGAAACATATTACGGAATAGACAGAGTTGTGTTTGAATATGATGGTAACAGAGTATCTGCAATAAATGGTTTTGGTACTTACGGAGAATTTAATCATCATATTGAAAATCAAGGTCTGATTGAGCTGCGAATAGGTGATCAGATGGAACCAGAAGGATGGCTGACCGCAAAAGATGTTATGAAGCTTGTGTTTGGAGGTAAAAAATGAAAAATAATAAAAATGGTAACAGTAGCACATCAGGAATAGGATTTACAGGATTACTGACAATAGCATTATTTATGCAGAAGGTGAATTTTAATCATGAACAAAAGCAGCACAGGAAACGAGATTTGAGAAGAGGCGATTGAATGGATAAGACAAACGAACGTTTTCCAAAGGTTGATACTAAGGAAGCTGAAGAAGCATGGAAAGAGCTTGCGAGGGTAACTGAA
Source organism: Clostridia bacterium (assembly GCA_024405515.1). Classification (GTDB taxonomy): domain Bacteria; phylum Bacillota; class Clostridia; order Christensenellales; family CAG-917; genus CAG-475. The sequence continues at coordinate 3,596 of JAKSOR010000039.1, read as the reverse complement.
GAAATAATTATTGCAAGTTCAAAAGGAATTAGTACTGGTTACAATCCTTATTACTATAACTTCAACATTCCTTCCAGAAATCCTCAGCTTAGAAAGAAACACAATCTGTTCCCAGAGATGAGAAGCGGAATGCCGGTATCAAGAAGAAAAAGAGACAGGTGGTGAGGTGATAAGATGAAAACAGAGAAGATCAGAAAAGTATTTGAGATAATGGAAGATTTCTGTAATACGCATGAGCGGTGTGATACGCATGAGCAATGCAAATGGTGCCCGTTCGTCAATGATGATAACGGCTGTAAATTCAAAGAAGCAGTAGGAACTATTCCTATATTGTTTGATGATTTTATGGACGATGAACCAACATGTGCAGAAAATGCACAAGTTGAAACTGTTGCAAAAAATGCAACAAACATATTCAGAAATAAATTGATGAAAATTAAAGATTATATTGGAGGCTTTTCAGACGTATTTGCAATTGAGGACGGAGTCTGCATAACAGGTCTTAAAGGTACATTCAGCATTATGTATGACTTCGATCAGGAAGATTATATCGTGAGCGGAGACTGTGTATCAGTAACAGAGCTTACAGATATTATCCGGATATTAAACGAACCGGAACAGGAGGAATGATATGAAACATATAGCTATCCTTGCATTATCAGCATCTGCAATACTGACAGCAGTAAATACAATAATTCTTGCAGACAAGCTGAAAAGGCAGGATTTCTTAATCAGAGAACTCAGGGAAGGACTCGATGCTACAGCGCTGGAAGTATATGCGCTGTCACATCCGGTAGACGATAAGGAAAATTAAAAGAAACAGGGGAGTATGTAAATAATGAAATCAAGTATAACACCTACCAAGCAGATGATCAGAAGAATGGAGCAGGATGTTTATCAGGAAAGTATTGACTGTATGTCTGATAATCTCGCAGCAACACTAATAGTTCTTAATGAAGAATTCGGATTCGGCGAAAAAAGAATAAAACAGTTCATCGAAGCGACAACAAGAGTAGTAAAAAGATTCAGAGCTTACAAGGATAATGAGATTGCAAGAGAAAAATTCTGTGAAGACCTTAAAACAATCGGAATAGATCCTGATGAGATATACTTCAACACTAATTTTATTCTCGATAAGCAGGATTCAAGAGTAGAAGAACGAAATGCTGTATCAATAGCAGAGGCAGCACAGATGCAGAAGCAGCTTGAATTAATGAAGAAGCTGCAGGAAATGAAAGTGAACAGCATAAAACACATATGAAATAGGAGAAAAATTAAAAATGACCGAACTCGATCTCAAAAATGAACTTAATGGATATTACAGAGTATGTCAGCTTATAAGCGCATTAGAAAATGCAGACAGGGAACAGAAAGCTTTCGTAAAAGCATGCGCTGAACAGAATATAGACTGTGAACTTGAAATAATTGATTATTCTACAAAGCTGAATGAAGCTTACAAGAAGGCTATAAAAGAAAAAAGCAAAGTACACGGATATATTGAGCTTATGTCTGATTATCCTACTTATGAAGCTTTACTGTATTCCAGGTACATCAGCAGAGAAAATACATATGAGATCGCAGAAACATTAGGATGCGGAAGAAGATCTATAACAAGGTATCATAAATATGCTATAGAAATTTTGTCGAAGAAATTACAAAAACAGGAAAATAGGACTTAACTTTAGAAATTTTATATGCTATAATGATATCAATTCAGTGAGGAAGCCCTCCGAACTGGATAAACGGAAACGGATCTGCTGGTCAGATGTTTTTTACGGATGAGCATCTGACAAGGAGTGAAGAGGTTCACCTTCACTCCTCCAGTTTTCGCTCTTTCTTAAACCCCTAGAGTTTATTTATTATATAAGCCTAACCAATACACAAAAGCCCGCAGGAACTACCTTTCTTTCCTGCGGGCTTTTGTTGTTTATTTATCTGTTTGTTTCTCTTTGTCCTTAAGCTGTCTGCGTTTCTCATATACATTTGCTATCATTGGTTTCAATACAAGATCTGCACATTCTTTAGAACAATATTTTTTCGAACGACAAGCGACAAAATCCTTTCCACAAACAGCACAACGTCTTGCCGGTACTCTTCTCTTCTCATTCCTTCTCGGATTTATTTCTTCTTTGTTTTCGTAATAGTATGCAAGAGATTGCTCTCTGCCTATTTTTTGCATCATTTCAGGAGCACACTTTTCACAATATTTTTGGTTCCCTGATGCTACTACATATTTTCCTCCGCAGTTTTCGCATATATCTGTACTGCCGATCTGTCGTGTCGTATGATCTTTAGCACGTTGATTATAAATTTTTTTCTGTTCCTTTTTTCTTATCGCACTGCATGCAGGACAGAACCATGCTCTGGGGCCACCCTTAAACGCAGCTCCGCATATTCTGCATTCTCTTATATAATAAGCCATGCAATCACCTGTTGTCTTCGTCAATTAATCTGGTAATATACTCTGTAAGAGTCATACCTTTTTCTGCAGCTATTGCTTTCCATTTGTCTTTTGTACCCTTTGGTAAACCAAGATTAAGGTTCTCTCTCTTGCTGTCATTGTATCTCATCTGAGCTGTGTAAGGTTTTTTAGTTTTTTCTTCTGCCATGTCCAACATCCTTTCTAAAATACTCCCCCCTCTTAAATTTCAAATTTATTTTTTCAGGATACCCCCCTCGGAAATTTTGGATTTTATTTTCCAGAGATAAATTCCGGAAAAAAATCTGAAAAATAAGAGAAACGATTATATAATGCTTGCCAAATCCTTTATATATATTATAGCACAATAATATATAAAAATGAACTGAAAATAATAAAAAACAATGCATTTTTGAAACAAAACAAGCGTTTTCAATTCGTTTTTATAGATTATTGATTTAAAATGCAATTATCATGAGCGGAATAGATTCGAGATTTTATTTTCAATTGAGCGGCTATAATCAAATTTGGCGATAAGAAACAGAAAATCAATGCTATAAAACCAAAATCAGCCGAAAATTAAAATAAAAAAGCGAAAATTTTTAAAACAAAAATAAAATTTAAAATAAAAAATAAAAAAATAAAAAAATAAAATTTAAAAATCGAAAAAATTTTTCAAAAAATTTTCCGTTCGCCGCCTCGCCACCTCCCCGTTTTAAGTAAAGCAGGCATAAGAAAAAATTTTTTTCAAAATCGGCCAAAACCCGAATTTTTTTTCGGATGGGAGAATTTCCAAAATTATTTTGCCACACCAATAGTACATATGTATGAATATTTTACACGATATTTCGATTATCGACTGGTAAAGCTGATTTTTCGAAGGGCCACCGATGGTTTACAGGTTTATAGCGTTTTAGTTGCAAGTTGCCTATACCAGGACCGCCGGCCCGCTGCAGATCTGACACGATACCAGGAACGCCCCACCTGAGGCGCTGCAGTTCCTGAGGGCGTAAAGATACACTTATACCCTCAGCTGGTAATATACGCCCCACCGGAGGCGCTGCAGTTCCTGAGGGCGTAAAGATACACTTATACCCTCAGCTGATAATATACGCCCCACCTGAGGCGCTGCAGTTCCTGAGGGCGTAAAGATACACTTATACCCTCAGCTGGTAAT
>JAKSOR010000038.1 GCA_024405515.1 Clostridia bacterium | reverse complement strand
CCCCTCTTAAAGAGGGTTCTCTCTCGAAACTGCCGTAACTTAAAGAATATGGGATTTAAAATATAAAATACTATCAAACTTAAACCGCAGTAAAACACTGCGAAACAGTAAAGACAAGGGTGACTGTAAAGTCTGCGGCACGTTTTACTGATTTAAACCGCACTTTAAATCACTAATCCTGAACAGTTACGATAAAATATGGTTTCATAATTTAACGATTTGATATGTATATTTGTTAGTCAATATCTTCATTTCCGAGTATAATTCATCTGATTTAATGACATAAGCGTAAGAAACCGGATTTGCTTTTCTAAGATATTTCAGAGGAGTCAGCAATTCACTTTGTATTTGTCTGTTTGAGTAATCTTTGTAATCCTCAACCTTTTCAAATTTCTTTCCATTTAGTATGCACATTGCCATGTACATTATTTCCGGCGCTCTTAATCCATAGCTTTTCAGAGAATTATTGTCAAAAGGTTCCTGAACCAGTGAATCAATAAAAACATCAATATCTTTTTTTACCATCTCCGATAAATCTGATATATGTTCAAGCATAAGTTCAGAAGATATTTTTAAGATATCCCTGAATCCGTAAAACTCATATTTGTAAAATCTTTAATAAACGACGTAAATATGATATAATAAACGTGTAAGTAAAGCTACATTTAGTAGCACCAGAAGGGTGTAAAATTGAACAGTTACAAGTTTTTTTACAAAACACCTAACCTTTGTTCATTTTTTCGGTGTATATATATGAAGGCCTTTAAATGAGAAAAAACTTAGACGAAAGGAGAGTATGAAAATATGCTTTATGATTCAGAGATACTTGATCTTTATGTGAAACGTTCTGAGCAGGCAGTTACGGAAACGGCAAAAAAATATGAACGTTACTGTCACAGCATTGCTTACGGGATTTTATCGTCGTATGAAGAGGCGGAAGAATGTGTGAATGACACATATCTTAACGCATGGAATGCGATTCCGCCGCATATGCCTGAGAGACTGTCTGCATTTTTAGGAAAGATTACAAGAAATCTTGCAATCAAGGTATATGAAAAAAAGCATGCTGCCAAACGTGGAAAGGGTCAGATACAGCTGGCACTTTCAGAACTTGCTGAGTGTTCCGACCTTAAATCTGATGTGGAGGATGAGAGCAACAGAAGACTGGTAGCTGAAGCAATTAGTAGTTTTTTAAAAGAACAGAAGGAAGAAAAATATAAAATATTTGTTCAGAGATACTGGTATCTTCTGAGCATAAAACAGATTGCACATGAAAATGAACTAAAGGAAAGTCAGGTTAAGTCTCTGCTTTTTAATATGAGAGCTGATTTGAAAAAATTTCTTGAGAAAGAAGATTTATACTAACGAGAGCAGGTGTTTTGTATGAAAAATGATAAAGAAAAAAAGATGCTTGATATAATTGGCGATATAGATGACGAACTTATAGAGAGATCAAAGCCGTCTGGGATACGAAAGAGCAGAGTGATATGGACGAGTATCATTTCATCTGCAGCACTTCTTGCACTTGTGTTCGGGCTTCAGTACAGATTTATTGCCAAGCCGCTTATGGATGGAAAAAATAATGAAAGTGCTGTTTCAAACCAGACAGCTGCAGAGTATACAGATGATGGTTCTGTTTCTGAAAAATCAGAAATCGGTTATCTGAATACCGGTATAAAAGGCCAGGGTAATGCATATCCGTTTGATGCTTATAACGGAAAAGTTTATTCAAACGTTACAGATCAAAACGGTGTTCTGACACTTTTAGTTAAAGTTGATGGTCTGGACAGTTATTATGTAAGCGGGCTTCCGATAAACAAGGAGGATTTTTCAGCGGCAGATGATATACCTTATGGACGAAACGAACAGATTTTTAGCGATGAGGACTATATTGCGGTTCGTCTTAATGAAAAGCTTGCATTAGTAAACAGAGATACTTCCGATGTTAAGATATGGGCAGGCGTATTAAATACAGACACAGAACATGAACTGAATGACAGAATTATCGGAATGGATATATCACATAACATATATGTTCTTGCAAGTGAATACATTGGAGATAATCTGAGCAGAAAGATAATAAAACTTGATACTGAACTTAATACGGTTTCTGAGTTTGATATGGGAACCTATTCCGAAGATGAGCCGACATCTGTTTTTGACAGAATTGGAACATTCAGCAGTCTCAGTACAGAAGGGAGTATAATACTTATCGAATGCATAAACGGTGAGACTGTAAGGTATGATATAAGGACTGAAGAGTTTGTTTTTTCCGAGGAAGAAGATATATTAAACAGTTATATTGAATATCTCTCCGGACACTTTGACAGAAAAGTTGATGCTGAAATTGATGATCCGCATACTTACTATTGTGATTCGATTATATTCCATGTTAAAGATGAAAACGGTGAGGATACTATTCTTGAAGTATATGACAATCATGAACCGGGTTCAGGAGACAAACTGCATTACTGTGTAGCTTTGGGAGATATAAGTTATTCAACGTCTGCAATGAACAGCAGCATTACTGTGAGCGATGAAAACGGAAGCACTGCTGTTCCACTGGAAAAATCATCTGGTTCTGAAGTGTTTATGGTATCGGATGGTGATATTCTTGTTGCTGAATGTGCCGGTACAGGATTTATTGAGTTTACAAGATACTCATACGGTACCTGGAAAAATGCTGGTTCCGTAATTCCCGGAAAACTTCCGTGTGACAGCAGTCTGGCTGATGATCACATAAGTGTATTTTCTGTTGCTGAAGACAGTGAAGGAACGCTTTACTTTGCGGTAAGGTTCGAGGATCACAGGCATTCAGCTGTATATAAGTTTCCGAAAAACGGACCGGTCAGTCTTCTGACTGATATACCGGACAGCAGTTATGAGGACTGTACAACTACACCACAGAAGATTGCCGTTATTCCTGATAACAACAGACTTATATGTAGTTTCCCTGCTCAGGATTGCCCTGTTTACAGAGATTATGTGTTTGCATATATTGATAAATCTACAGGTGAGATGACTCCTCTGAGAAACGATGAATATGATATGTTAAAAAGCTGGAATCCGGATGTTCTTTCAGTTTCACTTCAGGGTGACGGAACAGTCGTATATATTGAAGACAGTGTTCTGTATGAGCTTGATTTAGTGAATATGGAGAAAAAAATGATAACGGAATGTCCTTCTTCTGAGGAATACAGTATTGAAAATATCATAAAGGACGGAGATACCTATTACTTTGATTCTCAGCCTTCTGATGATGACAGTGATATATGTATCCGTTATATTAAAAAGTAAAACCTGCTAATGTACCATATCAAGCGTGACGGTAACAGTCAGCAAGCCATTTTCCAGAGAAGCGTAGATCATTCCGTCCATTGCCATGACAAACTGCCTGCATACATAAAGCCCGATCCCGGCACCATTAGCTGTCCTTGCCTTGCCTGACTGATAAAATTTATCAAATATCTTTTCTACATCTATATCATAGTCAGATATTGGATTTGTAAGTGATATTTTCACTGCATTTTTAGTCTCTTCCAAAGATATTTCAAGACGATCACTACTGTATTTGATGCCGTTAGAGATAAGGTTCTGGATAACTCTCGTAAGCATTTTTTTGTCAGCCCTGGCATATACGGGGTTGCCGCTGTCCTCAAAGCGTGGTGTTATTCCCTTAGCTTCAAAATTCGGGAAATTAGCCAGTATCAACTCACATAGAATATCGTTCACATCTACACTTTCCATCACAGGATCGATACCTTTTGAGTCAATGACCGATAACTCAAAAAAGTCGTTAACAAGGGTACTGCAATATTTCGCACGTTCAAGGGCTATTTCTATATCAGCACGCTGTTCTTCATTTTCAGCACTCTTCTCAGCAAGCTGGAGGTACCCGACTACTGATGTGAGTGGTGTGCGTATATCATGTGATATGTCGGCAATAGCCTGTTTCAGAGCAGCCTGTTCCTTGTTTATTTCGACTTTTGTCTTATGTTCATTCTCTTTCATGACATTTATCTTATGGACAACATCTTCAAAGACATCACCTTTAAGCTGTGTTGTTATCAATGCATTTTTTTCATCATCAAGCTGCTTTGATACCAAAGAGATCCTATGTTTCAGAGAAAACAGCTTTACCGCAAGAACGCATACAGCGGCAGAAAGCACTATTATTATAAATATCTCCACCGCTGTATCAACTCCTTATTTAATTTCTGCTTTTCTGAAAACAATTTGTGTTGCTGCTAAAGACAAGACTATGACAGCTACTGCAAAAACCGCTGATAAAGCGAGTGTTCTGCTGTCATTTGTCTGTGCAAGGCTGAACGGTGTTAGCCTGAAAATACTTTCTCTCACAAAATTTCTCAGGATATTGCAGGATACAAAGCTGAATATTACCGTTACCGCAATTCCCGATGTTACCTTTTTCAATGCAAATACTATAAACATTACTATACATATATTGGCGCATATTTGCAGTATGACCACTAAAAGCCAAGCAAGATCAGTCAACGAAAATACACTGCTGTCAAAATGATACTTGACACTGAAGCCAAGAATTGTGGATATAATATAAACAAGATGAAGGAATACAGCCATTACAACAGTTGTAACAGTTCTTACTAAGAAAACAGAAAATCGGCTGTAGCCTATTTTTATTTCATTGTGTATCGTCCTGTTCATAAAATCATTGCCCGTGAACCATGCGGCAACAAGAGATATTATGAACATGAACGAGGTGTCGCATACCGAGAATGAAAAGACCTTTGCAGTATCCAGATCTTCGGGAAGTTTTAATAAACCGAGGAAAAAGCCTGCCGCCGCAAGTACAACAGCAGCTATGTACATTATATGAAATCTTATTACCTTATACCTTTCGATCATCATTTGATTACGCATTGCTGTCACCTCCTGTAATGTTAAGGAAGTATTCTTCAAGGCTCTGTTCGGAAACAGAAAACTCCTTAGTTACGATATGTTTTTCCATTAGCAGCTTTGCTACATTGTCAATGACCTCTGTATGAGAGAACAGGTGCAGAGTATCTTCGCTGATTGCTTTATATTCCACATCTTTAAATGCATTTTCTATAACGGTTATACACCTCGGTAATTCATTTGTTCGTATCTTTATATACTGTCTGCATTTCTCATCGAGTTCATCGTGCGTAAGTGATTCAATGATCCTGCCCTTGTGAATTATGTAATAATCTGTTGCCAGAAGATACAGTTCATTAAGTATGTGACTTGAAATAAACAGCGTCACACCGTTTTCCTCATTCAGCTTTTTTAGAAGATTACGAAGATCGGATATATTCTTAGGGTCAAGACCGTTGATCGGTTCATCAAGTATGATCAAGCGCGGCTTTCCAACAAGAGCCATAGCTATGCTTAATCTTTGTTTCATACCCATAGAAAACTTTTTGACTTTCTTATCTCTTACACCGTCAAGTCCTACCATTGTAAGCAGTTTATCACATATCTCTTTGTCAGGATTCCCGATAAGTATACGCTGTATCTCAAGATTTCGATATGCGGAGTATTCAGGATAGATCGCAGGAGTTTCTATTGTGCTTCCAATATGTCGGCGCATTTCAAGTATATCGGAAGGAATACTCTTTCCAAACAAGGTAAAATCACCACTTGTGGGATAAATCAGACCGGTCAAGACCTTCATGAAGGTTGTTTTACCGGCGCCGTTTTCACCGATAAATCCATAGATGTGCTTTTCTTTAAGGCTTATGCTCACGTTATCAAGAGCAAGGAAATTGCCGTATTTCACGGATATTCCGTGTGTTTGCAGGATAGTGTTTTCCATTTTGCAAACCTCCTTTTCTGCTCTTATTGTAACATACGATGCCTTAAACATTCTTCACCAAATCTAAAGAAAATCTTAATTTACAAGACGATAGCCCATTCCGTAAACCGTTTCGATATATTCCTCTGCTGTAAACTTGGCTATCTTCTTTCTAAGATTACTGATATGGACATTCATGGTATTATCATCATTCAGATAAGAATCCCCCGAAATGCTCTCATAAAGCCTGCGCTTAGAGAAAATTGTTTTGGGATTTTTCAGCATGACCTCCAGTATAGAATACTCGGTGGCTGTGCAATTCAACTCGTTATCGCCTATATATACCCGTTTGGAATCAGTGTCAAGTTTCATTTCCTTAAAACAAAGTATTTCCGAGGCTTGTGCCTCCGTCCGTCTCAGAACTGCCTGTATGCGGAGCATGACCTCATCAATATCAAATGGCTTGGTGATATAGTCATCAGCGCCAATCTTGAAAAGCTCTATCCTGTTGTAAACTTCTGATTTAGCCGAAATGATGATAACAGGTGTATTCTTGACCTTACGAAGCTCTTTAAGAACTTCTTCACCGGTTTTCAGCGGCAGCATCAAGTCCATCAGAATGATGTTGTAGTCAGATAACAGAGCCTTTCTAAGCCCATCAAGACCATTTTCGGCAGAATCAGCAGAATAACCGCTTTTGGCAATTATACTGCAAAGCAGGCTGTTTATCGTTTTATCGTCCTCGATCACCAGTACAGACAGCAATACTATCACATCTTTCATAGGTATTTGTTGTTAGTGGTTTGTTCTAATAGTATTTTAGCGCAAAATGATGAAAAAATCAATAAAGTTTGTAACTGTTCAGGACTTACAGAGTTAAATGGGGATTTAACACAGAAAATTATTTCGCATATCCCACAATCATCAAAGCTTTCCGGAATCACACAGCGTCCTTTGGCCACCCCTTCGCCACCGCTGCGCGGCGGCCCTCTTCCCCTTTTGTTGATCTATATCAGAGCGTTTCCAGAAGCTCTGCAATTTTTTCCTTTGTGGCAAGACCGTCGGAGAAAGCCGTAGCAGCGCCTGCTGCTGTGCCAAGCTTCAGGGCGTATTCATAATCGCCCTGCAATGAACCTGCCGTAAAGCCTGCCACCATTGAGTCACCGGCTCCGACCGAGTTCTTCACCTTGCCCCTGCACACTCCGCAGCGGTGCATTTTGCCGTGCTCGTCAATGAGCATAGCACCGTCGCCCGCCATTGAGATAAGTACATTGACTGCACCCATCTCCTGTAATTTCCTTGCATATTTCTCGATATTCGCATCGCTTTTCAGCTCTACGCCGAACATTTCACCCAGCTCGTGATTGTTTGGCTTGACCAGAAAAGGCTTATATTTGAGTACATTAAGCAGAAGATCCTTCGTGGCATCGACAACTACTTTTATCTTCTTTTCGGAAAGCTTTGCAAGTATCTGCTCATAAACATCCGAGGGCAGTGATGATGGAATACTTCCTGCTAATATGAGGGTATCTCCGTCGGACAGGGTGTCAAGCTTTTCAAACAGAGCTTTGATAGCCTTATCGTCAATGTCGGGTCCCTGACCATTCAGCTCGGTTTCCTCTGCCGATTTTATTTTAACATTTATTCTCGAATTTCCATTTTTGAGACGAACAAAATCCGTGTCTATCCCCATATCTGCAAGACCCTTTTCTATCGCTTCACCCGTGAAGCCTGCCATGAAGCCGAGCGCCTTTGAAGCTATGCCAAGCTCTCTTAAAACGATAGAAACGTTAATGCCCTTGCCGCCGAAATACATTTCTTCTCTTTCGGAGCGGTTTGTAGCACCGAGCTTCATTTCCCCCGTATGAACAACATAGTCAATAGCAGGGTTAAAGGTTACCGTATAGACCATGTCACATAACCTCCTTTATATTTGCCTTGGTGTGATATTTTTTATCCTGTAACTTGTCGGTGATTATCTTCACCCATCCAAGCTGCGCAAACGTTACTGACGCAATTTGATTGAATTTGGAATGATCTGCAAGAACGTAAATTGTTTTACTATTCTGCACTGCCGCAGATTTAACACTTGCCTCATTGCGATCGGGAGTAGTTATGCCCGCCGAAAGAGAAATGCCGTTAGCTCCGATAAAGCTTTTGGTAAAGTTGTAGCCCTGCAAACTGCTGACACATTCAGCACCTACTATCGCCTCGGTAGCCACCTTTATTTCTCCGGCAGGGATATACACTTTAAATCCCCTCTGCGCCAGTTTTTTTGCGTGAACAAATGCGTTTGTAACAAATGTCACTTTCTTGTCGGGCAGGAAATCTATCATTTTTTCGGTGGTAGTTCCTGCGTCGATATAGACAAAATCGCCATCGTCCACCAATGATGCGGCATACCGTGCAATAGCAATTTTTTCTTCTGTAAACAGCTTGGATTTTGACTCCACATCGTGCTCGACTAAGTTGAGTGAGCGGTCGTCCGTGGAGATCGCACCGCCATGCACCTTTTTTATCAAACCTCTTTCATCAAGCGTTGTCAGGTCACGGCGTATTGTTGATTCGGACGCTCCAAGCAATTCACACAGCTCTGTGAGCGTTACACTTTTATTTTGCTTTACCTGTTCCAATATTATGGAATGTCTTTCCTCAGTAAGCAAACTATCACCTTCTTTACGATTTATTTTGAACGTTTGCGAACGTTTATGATTGTTTCTGATATGATAATAACATGTGCAACGTAAAAAATCAATAGTTTTCAGTCAAAAGCATTTAAAATCCGCAAACTTTGTATGATCATATAGTTCCCTTTATCTCTATTTGTGTATTTTCGCAAAAACATTGCACACTTATATCGATTCTTATGCTGACAGACAAAAATCTGCGTAAAATCCATAAACGCAAGGTTTGCTTGAGAGCGCTTTTTCATGGGAGCTGAAAAATCAGCTTACCCGTCCCGATCTTTTTTCAATGCTTACAGATACAAGCAAAGGCGGGATTATTTCCTCTCACTTCTTATAGGACAGAAAAATGTGTTTTGGTCTATAGAAATTTATAATTTTTTCATCATCAACAGCGCATTAAGGAAACACTGATTAAGTCTGGCGTACAGAATGCGCAGTCAGAATTTTCGTCAGACTGCATAAAAACGACGCAGGCATACTGTCGCACCCCAAGGGCACTTCCTTCGGGCGTATGTCAAGGAGTTTTTGTGCAGGATGGCGGAAATTATGCAAGCAGACTGTACGTCAAGTCGTCAGACGTGATTTAATCAGTGGTTCCTTAATAATATGAATCGGATTACATTCGGAATTTACTTTTATGCGTTAGCTATAAATACACTTGAAACTGAAAATCAGCAACATATTTCATCTTGTATTAAAAGCTGA
>JAKSOR010000037.1 GCA_024405515.1 Clostridia bacterium | reverse complement strand
CATCCACATATGTAAAAGATACTTCAAAGTATCTGCAATCAAACTTTGGTATTATACTAAGCCGCTTTATTTCCTTATCCTCTATTACCTTCGGAATCTTTATGTAAAAGTATTCCATTTTGTTGCCACTGTCTAAAAAATCCTGTACCTCCTTGTCTTCATACTTCTTTTCTTTTATCTTTCCTGTTCTAACTAAATTAGAGAGTGGAAATTGAATTGTGTTTCCAACTCTTAGTTTTCTTAATACATTCCCGTCTTCCGTTATTAAAGAAAAGTATCCCTTCTTCGGAAGATACTTAGGCATCTTGAATACTTTATGATGTACAAAATTAGACATAGCGTTATGAGCTTCTCTGTTTATACAGACTGTTATAAAGGAGTTCATAATCTTGCTGTCTTCTGAGTCTTTCATAAACTTATTAAGATTAAAATATGTTGGGATTGTTTTATCTGAAAAATACTGCTGTCTTAAAGCATAAAGAGCATTGTTATATACGTTCTTTGCCACATGGCATAAGAACTTTAAAAACACTCTTGTCTCAGGATTCTTTATCCGAAGATTGTATTTTAACACCTTAAACTTTCCCATACTTTGAGTATACCATAAGTTATGTTATGAAAATGTAACGTAACTAGGGGTTTGCCTTGAAAATTAAATAAATACAGATTTGGAGTATCGATTTTCGCAGAAAAGTTTAAAAAACAAGATGAATATGATTGAATTTGGTTAAATTTAGAAAAAGAATTTTCCTAGACGATTAAAACAAGGGAAAATTATTTTACCAAAAGTGAAATTCCGCTTATAAACATAAGAATATATGTGACAATCATAAATGCCTTCTTATTCATTTTATGAGCAATGAAGTTCCCAGCAAGAAGTGCAACAATAAGAGCACACATAGCCATAACCATTATCCAGCTTGTTGATTCAACAAAGTAACCTGCATTGATATCCTGTATGAAGTTAATAGAATTAAGCACAAGCCAAACAGCCGAAAGCGTAGTACGGAACTCTTCCTTATCTTTAAGCGCCTTTGTGGCGTAAATGACAAGGAGCGGCCCGCCGCATACAAACATCCCATGAACAAGTCCGGATATAATAAGAAGGATATAGAGAAAGAAATTCGGTTTTTCTTTAGGAATCTCATACTTATCAAAGGCTGAGGATAATCCTATTACGGAAAAAGCAATAACAATTGCGCCTAATACTTTATACAGAATATCAGGTTCTATATCAACATAGTATGTCAGAATAGAGCCTGAAAGAGTTCCGATCAGCATAAAGGAAAGAATCTTAGTGAACTCTGCCCTGTTTATTGCCTTAGGGTTAAAAGCAATAATTCCTATAGCAGCTGCAACTCCAAGGAAATTAAGGACCGGTTTAGCCACATCATAACCGACCAGTAAAATAGAAAAAGGCATGGCCAGAACCGTGCCCGCAAATCCTGTTATGCTGTGAAATATATTCGCAATCAGGACAGTCAGATAGAACAGAAAACTATTCTGTGAGAACAATATCCCTTATAATCTCCCCTGACTATTTTATATGTTGCTCTGAAATCTTCCTTTCCAAGGCCAAGAGTCATACCTTCATCATAAATGCGTTTTGCATTTTCCATTCCAGGCATGTCTATGCCGGATTCTTCTGCAAGTCTCTGACAAATTCCAAGATCCTTATGTTCATTCTCAAAAGAAAATGCTACCGAGTAATCATCATTCATAAGTTTCGGCCACTGCCCGTCAAGATAGAAATTCTGTCCGCCGCCGTATGAGATGGCCTTTGCAAAATCTTCAAAATTAATTCCGTTCTTTTTGGCAAGAGTAAGCGTTTCGTTAACGCCGTTCTGAATCTGAGCCACAAGTGCATTGTGACAGACTTTCATAACGAGTCCTTTTCCGTTTTCTCCCATACGGATTACATTTGTACCCATATATTTAAGAACAGGCAGGATTATTTCATATAAAAACTCATCACAGCCCACAAGAATCCCGAGTTCTCCCGTAATTGCTGCAGGTTTTGATTTTACAACCGGAGCATCGGCAAACTGAGCACCTGTCTTTTTCACCATCTTTGAAATCTCGACTGAAACAGATGGATCTATAGTAGACATATCAATGCATATTTTATCTTTATTAAGGACATCGAGGATTGCTTTATATACAGCAAAAGAATGCTCTGACCTCGGAACCATAGATATGATAATATCCGAGTTTTTTGCGACCTCAATACCATCATCACATGCAATACCGCCTAAAGCAGCAAGTTTATCTTTCTGATTTTTGTTTATATCGAAACAATAAACCCTGCCATTATGCTTTTTGATTATATTTTCGCACATGGATTCGCCCATTATGCCAAGCCCTATAAATCCTATATTCATATGTACCTCACTGCATATTTATATTCTATCACTTATATATGATATAGTCTTGCAGAAAATAGAAAGGTGCCGCATCTCTGCGACACCAGTCAAATCAGTTATGAATTATTATTCTTTTTCTGCAGGGTCTTCTGCCGGGATTTCTTCCTCAGCAGCAACTTCTGCTGTTTCATCTTTGTTTGTTTCTTCAGATACTTCTTCAGCTGCTGCATCTTCTGCTACTGCTTCGTTTGTACCTTCTTCAGCTGCTTTTTCAGCTTTTCTCTTGTTGATTTCCTTAACTGCTTCCTGCTGTTCTTTTTCGTTGAACTTATAGAAGAAGAGCGGAATTGCTGTGAGGATGAAGGAAATAGCTGCGATTAATACAAGCATAATCCACATTGTGTCTTTGGACTGTGCCGTAACTGAAGAAACGTCATTTGCCTCAACGCCTGCCATATAGTAAGCAAGAACACCGATGAATGCTCCGACTGCCATACCGATTTTGTTGATGAATGTCTGCATTGCAAAGCAGATACCTTCAGCTCTTTCACCGGTCTTGAGTTCGAGATATTCAACTGTATCTCCGATCATTGCATATGTAACGATGTTACCGATACCTGACGGAACACCTGCTACAACAAGAGCGAGAATAAGGATAACTGTTGTTGCCGTGGATGTGTAGTTACCCTGGTCAATTGCGATACCGACTATGAATGCTATGAGCATAGCAATACCGCCAATAATGTTAGACCAGATGTATGTATTTCTCTTACCGAATTTCTTTGTAAGATACGGAACCATCAAAGATGCAATAAGTCCGCCAGGAACAATAGCCATTGTGAAGAGGGAATACCAGGATTCTTTATCCATAACATACTTTGCAAAATAAAGACCGCCTGTGTATGTGAATAAAAGTCTTGCAGAACCTAAAATACCGGAAATAACAATAAGCATTAAAGGCTTGTTCTGGAATAATAACTTAAGGTTGTGTCCGAGTGAAGGAGGAGCCTCAAGTGACTGGTTTCTTTCAACTGTGTTCTTGAATCCGACGAAGAAGAGAGGAACTGCGATAACACAGCATACAATAGCTGCGATGAAGTATACCCAGCCATACTGCATTTTGATTGTGCTTGAAATTGCTGCTGTATCCTGTCCGTTTGCAATCATTTCCTGGAGGAGTGTTCTGTTTTCTGCTGTAACTCCGTCAGTGATGAGCGGGATGATAACTGTAACAATACCTGCACCTGCTGTACAGAAAAGTCTTGCAATTGTTAAGAGGTTACCACGGCGGTATGTATCGTTAGACATTGCTGTTGAAAGTCCCCAGTACGGAACATCAGCTACTGTATAAACCATACCCCAGATAATATAGAGCACTGCAATTGCTGCAAAACCGCCTGTATTATTCGGATAATACGGAATGAAACAGACAATAGTCATGATAGCAATAGGAATAGCCATCCACTTCATATAAGGACGGCATTTGCCCCATTTTGTACGTGTTCTGTCAACAATTGAACCCATAATAGGATCGTTTGCTGCATCAAATACTCTTGCACAGAGCATTAAAATTGCTACAGCAAGTGCTGAAAAACCTATAGCGTCAGTCATAAATACTGTCAGATATGAGCCGATGATTGTACAAATGAGGTTCTGACCGAATCCGCATATAGAAAAGCTTAAACCTTCTTTTGGCTGAAGTTCTCCGTCTCCAGGGGTGGAGCCGAAAATCTTATGAAGGAACGTATTGAATTTGCTTCCCATAAAAATCCCCTTATTAATATAAAATGTGTAATTAATTATATAGTAATATCCAAAAAAAAACAATATTTAAGCAATCCGTTATCTTGTGGTTGATTTTATCAACTACACAACAAAATGTAAGCCGAAAATATTTATAAACCGGCGTTGACAAAGTACACGATATGTATTATATTGACAATACTAATTTACGGAGAGGCAGAAATGTTACATAGTTGTTTTCCTGAAAGACTTAAATCATTAAGACAAGAAAAGAACATGCTGCAGCAGGATCTTGCAGAGCATCTTAAGGTCTCAAAATCCACTATCTCCGGTTGGGAAGTCGGCCGTAATCAGCCAAGTTACGATATGCTTATTGAACTTTCCATTTTCTTCGGTGTATCGGTAGATTATCTTATCGGCAGAAGAAATTATTAATTAGTCACTGTCATAAAACTTAAAAAGCACTCGGAAATCCGGGTGCTTTTAATATTACCTGGTTATATTCTATTTTGTGTTCTTCTCAATATAGTCAACAACGTTGCCCACTGTTTTTAAACCCGGAACGTCCTCATCTGTCACGATAAGTCCCCATTCCTCTTCTACTGTCATGAGCATCTCAACTACATCAAGGCTGTCTGCTCCGAGGTCTTTCATTATGTCGGTTTCCCTTGTTATTGTGCTCGCATCAACATCTAATTGTTCCGCAATTAAAGCTTTTACCTTATCAAAAATCATAGTTAATCTCCTTTTAATGCATTTATATCCATTTCAAACGCTCTTATATCCTGTTCCTCTGCACACACGCAGACATGGTATTCTCCGAACACAGGAAAGTGTTCAAAATGCGTTTCAGGCGGTATCTCACATCTTAGATCAGAGAGTCCCTTCCCTGTATATTTTAAATAACTTTCTCTTTCAGTCCACTTCTCAAAAAAGTCTTCTCTTGAGTCTGCCTTTATAAAATTAAATTTATTATAATCAATGTCTCTTATCTTTTCAATATCTATGCCTACAGGGGCTGATGACATAGCTACCACACAGACTCCGGAAGAGTGGGAAAGATTGAATTCTACCATATCTGTATCAAGGCGTGGTTTCTTTCCGTTTTCTCTAATAATTGTGCATTTTTCAGGAAGGCCTTCCGGGTAAAGATTTCTGTAGTTTTCATAGCAGAAACTTATATACCTATCGCTGTCCACATCCCCGCGCACAAAAAAGAGTACCATTATTTTATCCCGTGTCCGAATCTGTTATATACAGAATTTACCTGTACAAAATAATCCCTGTCTACAGTTGCCATAAGATGATACGGAAGTCTGTATATCCAGTTCCCTTCGGCAACGCCAGGAATATTCATTCTCGTATCACTGCCGTATCCGAGCATATCCTGGAACGGAAGCACTACAAGATTTGCACTCGACATCATTAATGTTTTGATAATTGCTTTTGTTGATTCACAGGACGGACCGCCTGCTCCCCAGCCGGCGCCTTCAAATCCGCAGTACTTAAGTGCATATTTTCTTGCATCCTCATTCAGTTCATAGAGCCAGCCAAGAGTGGTATTGTTATCATGGGTTCCGGTATATGCCACATGATTATGCTCATACCTGTACGGGATATGGCAGGATGGTGTCCCGTCAAATCCGAACTGGAACACTCTCATTGTAGGGATATTTAGTGAATCAATGAATTCCCTGCACTTCTCATCAATCTGTCCGAGATCTTCGGCTATGAATGCAGCATCCGGATTATCTTTCTTAATTAAATTAAGAAGTTCCTCTCTCGGGCCGTCTTCCCATATGCCGTTCGCAGCTGTTTCCTCACCAAAAGGAATTGAGAAATAATTATAAAACGCCCTGAAATGATCAAGACGGAGTGCATCATATAATTCAAGACAGTGTGAAATTCTCTTTCTCCACCATGAATAATTATCTTTTTTCTGTTTCTTAAAATCGTACAGACAGTTTCCCCATACCTGACCGGTTGCTGAAAATGCATCAGGAGGAACCCCTGCAACACCTTTTTCATTAAGGTCTTCATCAAGCTGGAATATATCCTGGTTGGCCCAGACATCAACGCTGTCTGTAGATACATAGAACGGAAGATCACCTATTATCCTCACTCCGCGTGCATGTGCCTTTTCTTTTATATCTGCCCACTGAGTAAAGAATTCATACTGCTCAAACATGAAGAAATCAACATCTTCCTTGAGTTCTTCTCTCTTCTTTTTAAGTGCAGCGGCATCTCTTTTTCTTAATTTCTCGTCCCAGTCCCGCCAGTTCTTTCCTGTTTCTTTTCTTATGGCCATGAAAAGAGCATAATCAGGAAGCCATGAACTGTTTTTATTTTCAAATTCCTTAATTTCTTCTTTAAGGTTTTCTGTCAGCCTTGAAAAAGCAAGTCTTAAATATTTTTCGCTGTTTGCCTTGGCAAAATCATAATCTGCTGAATATGGTTCCCCGTAGTACTTGAATAAATTAAGTTCCTCAGGATAAATAAGGCCCTTTTTCATAAGTTCCTGAGGACAGATATAAAGTCTGTTGCCTGCGAATGTAGAAAGTCCTGAATACGGGGAATTACCCCAGCCAATCATGGTAACAGGAAGAATCTGCCACCAGTGGAAGCCCATATCATTGATAAGGTCAATAAACTGGACCACATCCGGGGAAAACATACCGATACCGTATTCACCAGGTAATGATGATACGTTTAAAAGTACTCCGGAAGATCTATCAAATTCAGGAAATCTTTCTTTCATCAGTCTTCTACTCTTATAAGTCCCTTTACACTGTCAACAGCTGCAAGTGCGTTTTTCATTGTGCTCTCGTGTGCTTCGCCTGTGAGGAATATAACCTGTCCATCCTTTTCCACAGACTTAAGGATTTCAATTTTTGCACCGCTGAATGCTTTTTCTGCTGCAGCTTTGTTACCTGCCACTCTTACATAGTATTTTGATACAAAGTCAGAAGCAAAATCATCATCGTTAACTGTTACATCGTCTTCCCAGTAGAATCTTCTTGGTTTTTCAAGTTTTCCTGCTGCAAAGACAATATCGGACACAATTGCACTTCCTGTAGGGAGAGCACCGGCTCCACGTCCGTAGAACATTACATCATCTACATTGTCGCCATGCATGTAAAGAGCATTGAAGGAACCCTTAACTGATGCAAGCGGATGAGATGCAGGAATAAATACAGGATGAACCCTTGCTTCAATCTTACCGTCCAAACACTTTGAGATGGCAAGAAGTTTTATTGCATAGCCAAGTTCCTTTCCATAGTTTATATCATCAACTGAAACCCCGGAAATTCCTTCTCTGTAGATTTTATCAATAGGAACACGCTTCCTGTAAGCAAGTGAGGAAAGGATGGAATTCTTGTACATTGCATCAAATCCATCCACGTCTGCTGTAGGATTTGCTTCCGCATAACCGAGTTTCTGAGCTTCTTTAAGGCATGTGTCATAATCAACACCTTCATCGCTCATTTTACTCAAAATATAGTTTGTAGTACCATTAACGATACCTTTAAGTCCCGTTATTGCATTTCCCTGCATGCTGTCAGTAAGAGCACGAATGACCGGAACACCGCCGACACATGATGCTTCAAAGTACAGTCCTGCGCCGCCTTCTTTGGCTGCCGCCTCAAGTTCAGGCCAGCTCTTTGAGAACATTTCCTTGTTTGCTGTAACGATGCTCTTGCCTGCTTTAAGACACTTGATAAGGAATGATTTGGCAGGTTCCACTCCGCCGAAAAATTCAGCAACAATCTGGATATCTTTGTTATTTACGATATCGTCAATATTCTGTGAAACAATCTTCTCATCTATTCCGAGCTGTTTGCATCTTTCAATATTTCTTTCAAGAACGCACTTGACTTCAATATCAATATTATCGTTCTTTTTAATCATTTCTCTCTTCGTTGTAAGAATTTCATATGTTCCACCGCCTACAACTCCGACACCTAAAAGTGCTACTCCAACTTTTTTAATTTCTGCCATAATATACCTCACTTATTCAAATCATAAATTAATTTGAGTCCTTTAAGAGCAAGGGCTCTGTCAACAACATCCAGAAGTTTTGGTTCTGTATTTTCAACGAGTTCCGAAAGGCCGCCGGTTGCAATAACTTTTGCTCCGGCCATTTCCGGGAGTTCTTTATATTTTTCAACTAAATATTTAACAAGACCAGTATAACCGTAAATAATACCGCTCTGCATACATGACTTTGTATCTGTGCCCACGATATTCTTCGGTTTTGTAAGTTCAATCCTTGGAAGTTTTGCTGCCGTTGTGACAAGTGACTCAGTTGCGGTCTTTATACCAGGGGCAATTGCACCACCGATATAATTTCCATCAGCATCAACAAGGTTAAAAGTTGTAGCTGAACCGAAATCAACAACTATCACCGGACCGCCGTAAAGATTATATGCTGCCGCTGCTCCTACGATTCGGTCTGTTCCGAGCTGTCCCGGATGATCATATTTGATTTTTATTCCGGATTTTGTTTTCCAGTTTACTGTAAGAGGTGTCTTCCCCATATAAACTCTGCACATATGTTCAATTGTGTAATTGAGTGCAGGCGCTACAGAAGACATAACAACTGCTTCTATATCATCAAATTTTACGCCCTGCTGACGAAGGAGGTCATAAATTACCATTCCGTATTCATCAGCTGTTCGTGATGCTGCCGTGGAAACACGCCATGATGCTGTAAGGATGTCATCTGTCCAGGCACCTATTTTGATATTTGTGTTTCCGATATCAAGTGTTAATACCATATTCTTCCTCATTATATTCTAATAGATTAAATTATATCATAATTTACCACTTTAACAAGTTTAATATACGATTAGGATATATTGTGAGATATTCAAACTAATCTTCCTAACAAAAACTATATAAATAATAATATTTGTCCCGGTTTTATTGATTATTAAATTGAAATTTATTTTAATTAAATCGCAAAAAAGTGGAAAATGTCAGAAAATTGCGAACGGGGAATCATATGATTAAAAGAGATTTCTATTTAAAACAACTAATTGATGCCGAACAAATCTAACTTGCGTTAGAAATTTTATGCTGGTACTAGTTACAGGACTAG
>JAKSOR010000036.1 GCA_024405515.1 Clostridia bacterium | reverse complement strand
TTATATCACACACTTTGTATTCTGTCAATGGCAATCTCCCAGCCAAGTTGAAGTACCCCCACTTCTATAAGTGGGGGTACTTCAACTTGTAGACAAACTAATTAAAGAAAATGCCTTATGAATATTAACGTATAAATATTCATAAGGCATGTCTTCACTCACATAATCCTAAATTTTCACGTCAGCTACAAGCCGTGCGAGGATGCATCGAATTGGCTGACGGGAGCTTGCTCACAGGAAGACAATTTCGAGTGCAGACTCATAGGGCGACAGCCCGTGACCGAAAGACCGTCAGGTCTTGAGGTTAAGGCTTGTAGCGTTGCTCGGTTAAACTGGAATTTTTTCTGCCTATATTATATAACACCCAAATGTAAAAAAGGGTTAAACAAATTAATCAATCAAATTCTGCAGCTTCAGTTATCGTTTTGCCGTAAAACAATATAATATATCTGATTACTTCTTTCCAGCGAAATATTCAGTTACAGAATTCTGAATATCCTCCGCAGCTTCCTCGGCTGATATTTCTCCGTAAAAATACGACGCAAGGTAACTAGAGATAATACCATTAACAGTACTGTCATATCTGTACGCATAACTTATTCCGTCTATAAGTAATCTGAGCTTTTCTATATTTTCATTTCCAATATTATTCTGAATAGTATCCACTAATTCATCGTAACATTCTCTGTTTACGGGAAACACTTTATATGCAGAATCAGACAATGAGAAATTTTCGTCAATCAGGAATCTGATAAACTCCCAGCACATTTCCTTGTTTTCAGGATTTTCAAATACAGCTGCTGTATAATCTGAAACAGCCATACTATAACATTCTGTATCAGAAGGAAGCCCCGTAATGTGTGTCATATCCGGTCTGCCCTCGTCTATAAGCCTGAAAGGATAAATATACGAGTAGAAGCTAAAAAATTCATCATCAGATTCCGGCGGATACTCAGTATCAACTGTATTATTTTTTATACTTTTAATGAGATTTATGAACTTATCATTGTTATAGAACGCAGTTTTCTCTTCAAAATTTATGTAATCAGGACTGCTGTCAAACGCAAGCGCATCAGTTGAATCACAACGTAATCCGGTATGTAAAAACATTCTGCCTTCAGCTTCTGAAAGCATATTTATATAATCATTAATACTTATTCCGTATTTTTCAGCTGTTTTTGATGTACCAAATGATCTGACCCAGAAATTAAGCGGAATTATTCTCTGCTGGCCGTTATCAGCAAAGCTTTCGATAATATTCGTAAGATAATTTTCATCGTTATAATCCGGATCTTTTTTCATTACTTCACTGAGATCTGCGATATTTCTGATATTTTTAATTTTTTCATAATCATGCAGGCTGAATAATTGATCAAAAAGAATAACATCCGACTCGTCAGAAACACCTGAAATAACAGTGTCCGATGTAATTTCAGACTGAATTTCATCAATGTCCATCAGTTTATAAGGTGTATAAATAACTTTTACCCCTTCATGAGTCTGGCTGAATTTTTCTGCAAGTTTATCCATTTGCGGATTTACATTCCCGTGAGTTGCCACATTAATAACAGTATACTCAGATGATACAGGAGCAAACTTAATAATCTGATTATCTCTTACTATAATAATATTTCCCTCCGCATCAGACATCACTGCATCCGGCTTCCCTGACATATCAGAACTAATATCTGCAAGTCTTGTTTTAGCTGTTATTTCCCGGTCTATCCCATAAAGAATACCTTCGCAAACTGCGTAATAACCGTAAATATCATCACCGTTAATTAACTCGCATCCGGCTGAAGGAAACAGCTTCCGAACATACTGTGATGCTTTTACAGCCTCACTTTCCCCGCTGTACCGACTGATGTTTTCCAGATATGATTGAGGTCCATTATCAGTAATATTTCCGTTTATATCTACGATACACTCTGTATATATCGGAGAATCATCTGAAACAGTATACACATATTCCGAATCACTACAGTATTCAAATTCATAAAAGCTATTAATGCTGTAATCATCTGATTCCGTAAAATCACGTATTAAATCTGACTCAGCTGTCCGTGCATTGAATGAATACAGTTCACATGTATCAAGCTCATCATCAGATAAAGTATTTTCGTTATCGCTTCTCCAGTTTCTCTGATAATACATATGATTTATATCTGTCCCGGGAATTAATTCACAGCCTCCTTCAAGTTCAAAAGAGGAAAGAATGCTTTTCTCTTTCAGATCTATGACTACTGCTGATGTGCCATTACTATTTATGTATGCGCTGACAACAGCAGTTCCGTCATCATTGACTGCGAAGGAATGAAAATAATCAATAGGTATTCCGGTAATTGTATCAACAAGACTACATTCATTATCAAAAACATATATACACGGTTTATAAGCTTTTTCATTATTCTCTATATATATTTCAAATCCGGCAGCATAGATTTTATTTTCGTAATATGAAGCCCCTGCAAATATAACCGGGGTATCCGGATTTAGTCCGATAATATCTATAAGGTTGTTTCTGACAGTCTTACCGCTCTTCAGATCAGATACATAAAGAAAATATTCGTATCTGCCGTATTCTTCATCGACAAGTTCCTCGGTAACGGCTGTATAAATATCATCTCTTATACATGAACTGCGCATTTCACACGAATCAAAATATCCGGAAATAAAATCTTTATCACTGTACCATTTACCATTATAATAAGTACCTTCAGACAAATCACGCACTATCTCTTCTTCACCTTTATCAAAGGATACTTTTCTATGCGAGTAGCTGTGCTCTCCTGTGGAAACAGCCAAATGAAGCAGTCCGTCCTCATAGTATGATTTCTCATAGTTTCCATACGTTAATTCAGAAATCGCTCTTGTATATCCTGCAATATCAGCATTGTCTTCTTTATGGTATTCTTCATTATTTCTTTCCGGCAGTTTATCAATATTATTTCGAAAATATGCAGCTGCAGCACATCCGGCAACTGCAAGAACAGCAGCTGCTGCAATCAGTCTGAGAATAACGATAACAGCTGATTTTTTTCTGATTCCTGCATTCCCGGTGACTGTATGATCTTTATGCACCTGGATTTCACTGTCAGTCGTATATATTCCTGCTTTCTTTCTGTAAATGTACTTGTCGTCAATATTATTCATTGCTCTGAATAAATTTTCCTTATTCAACAGTTATACCCCCTCTTTGCAAGATAAACACACAGCTTTTTTCTGGTACGGTTAAGCATAACTGAAACGCTGTTTTCGGTCATGTTCATTCCGAGTGCTATATCCGAAATTCTTTCCGCATACCAGTAACGGCTCACAAATACATCTCTTTCACGTTTCTTCAGTTCACCGAGAAAACTGTTAAGTTCTGATGTAAGCATTCTTTCGTCGCATTCATCTTCAGTATTTCCAGCCGGAATGCATTCCTCGAGTTCGTCAAGAACTGCCTCAGTCTGAGAACCGCCTCGTTTCTGCGCAGTGTTGTAGCTGTAACGGTCAAAGGAAAGATTTCTTACTATCTTTCCAAGAAACACTGATAATCGTTCCGGTCTGTGCGGCGGAAGTGAATTCCACGTTTTCAGATATGTATCGTTTACACATTCTGACGCATCTTCTGTGTTTCCAAGGATATTTATTGCAACAGTTCTGCAGTACCTCCCGTATTTGTTATCCGTTTCACTTATGGCCTGTTCATTTCTGTCCCAGAACAGTTTAATTATTTTCTTGTCATCCATATGAAACCTCCTTTCACTTATATACACGGCATCCGGTACTGAATCTTACAGATTTTTTTATTTTTTCAAAAAAATTTTTTTATACTTATGATTCTAACATATGATAACTGATGAGTAGCTAAAATACAAAACGCTATTGTTTCAATATTACATATCACTAAAAATTATCTCCCCTCATAAGCACTATAAATTGAAATCAGCTATATAAACCTCAAAATAATTGTTATTTATTAACCAGTTGTAATTCTTCTTCCTTTTCATAAAAAATAAAGCACGTAAATACGCTGTATTACATATTTACGTGTTTCTCGAAATCTTAAAATTACGCATTTATTGTTGGCGGAAGCGATGCATCACCATTGAAAAATGTGGTTTTTTCTTCTTTTTTTATCCTCAAGTTTAGTCGCCCTGAGGAACATTTTCATTCAGGCTCTTGTTTCTGTAATTAAGATTTGTGCACATTGTGCATCCCTGATTTTTCCATAAAGTATTTGCTGTATCATTGTCCTTAAATACAAGACCGAACATCTTGGTGATTCCTTCTTTCTTTAAGGCCTCCTCAGCTCTTCTGACCAGTTCAGATGCTATGCCCTGACGTCTGAAAAATCCGGATGAACACACATATGATGGATAATTGCACGTCTTCCGTCGTGTCCGGTAAGTATAACTCCAGCTGCTCTGCTGTTTTCTTCATTTGTACAGGCAATAAAACATGTCAACGTGCCTCGACTTAACCGATTTGATGTCAGAACCGTAAAAACGTTAGTGCAAACAAATCAACTGCTACCCTATCAGCACTTTCTTACCCATAAATGCCAGCCCGTACTTTATAATATTATCAGAAGTAATTCCCATATCATTCAGCATCTGCTCATAGTTATTGTCTTCTATCTGCTTACGGGCATTTTTTAATGCATCTTCCAGACTTTTTTCTCCGCGGTTTCTGTTTACTACCTTGAATTCCATAATAAATGCCTTGTCTTTGTTTTTGTCTTTAGGTATCAGCATTACATCATATCTTCCAAGTCCGCTTTCACGGTTTGACTGTACTGCATACCTGTCTCTTAATTCAACAAGCATTCCCAGTACAAAGCCGTGATAAAATTTTTCCGGTGCATAGAAGTCATCTTCACTGTCAGCACAGTCAAAGTAACTGAACATTGATTCTGTAAGCAGATTCATATATTCATTCAGATCATCAGTGTTTCCGTCAAGAAGTGATCTCAGCAGCCTGCTGTATCTTGTTGTTTTTGCAGTAAACCATCCGCTTACCATCTTTTCAAACATTTCCATTACTTCATGATTTACTACGGCAAGCTCATATCTCTTACTGTCATACTGACTCATTTTCAGATATCCGGCAGAAGTCAGAAGGCTCCATACTGCATTCACATTTTCTCCAAGTTCTGAAAACACCATCTCATCATCTATGATCTTTACTATTTTCTCTCCTCTGAGCAGCTCTTCAAAATCTGACTTGATCTCTTCATCAGCTTCTCTGAGAAGCTTACTAACAAGTCCGTTTGAACTTGTATTTGCCCAGTATGCCTTTAACTTTCCGTCATTCAGATAATTGATAACAGACCACGGATTATATATATCAGGCATACCGCCTATAATAAATCCGTCATACCAGTACTTTACTTCAGCTTTGTTCGTATATCCGAACTCATCCATTGCTTCAAATACTTCTTTTTCAGCAAATCCAAAATATCTGTTATAATCCTCAGAAGCAAGTGTACATACCTTCAGATTATTAAGATCTGAAAAAAGTGATTCCTTGCTTACCCTTGTTATTCCTGTCATTACTGCTCTGTGAAGATACTCATTTGTCTTGAATGTGCTGTTGAAGAACATTCTGAGGAATGAGATTATCTCATCCCAGAATCCGCCTGTATATGCCTCAATCAGAGGTGTATCATATTCGTCAAGAAGAATTATTACTTTTTTTTCATAATGAATTGATAAGAACTTTGAAAGAAGCTGCACTGATTTGACTACTGAGTTTTCATCTTCTCCAGTAACCAGCTGCTTTTTTATCCTGTTAAAAATAAGTTTATTATCATCAGATAATTTTTGGCTGTCAGTTAATACTGAATCAAATTTATCATACAGTTCATAAAAAATACTGCTGATATTCTTTTTCATATTTTCAAAAGTATTGTTCTTTACTTCTGCAAAACTAAGAAAAATAACCGGATAAGTTCCCTGTATTTTTCTGAACTCTTCATTTTTCCAAATTTTAAGTCCTTCAAAAAGATCTGAACGACCGGCAAAGGCATTGCTGAAAAAACAGTTCAACATATCCATGTTCAGTGTTTTTCCGAATCTTCTCGGACGAGTTATAAGAGTTACTTCATCATCATTATTCCACCAGTCTTCTATGAACAGTGTTTTGTCAACATAAAAGTTTCCGGCTGATATCATTTTTTCATAACTCTGTCTCCCTACAGATATTGTTCTTGCCACCTCGTCCCATCCTTTCCGAATCAAATAATACTTTTATAAGTATATCATATTTTTGAGATATCATCAACTTGTTTTATATGTTCCGGATCAGTATTTTTCAGTAATTACTGTTATCAGGTACGGAGATTGAGGCTGAGCAGTAAACAAGCCAAATCATGATTTCTTCATCAGCTGATTGATTTTGACGTTTTTTAAGGAAGTACTGATTAAGTCTGGCGTACAGAATGCGAAGTCAGAATTTTCGTCAGACAGTATAAAAACGACGCAGGCATACTATCGTATGTCAAGGAGTTTTTGTGCTGGATGACGGGAATTATGCAAGCAGACTGTGCGTCAAGTCGTCAGACGTGATTTAATCAGTGCTTCCTTAATTACTTTCAAATAAAATTGGATAGTTACGTTTGCCATCTATTACATGATAAACATATATTGTTTTTCCGATTATTCGATAGAAACACAAATATTTACCTATGAAAAGTTTTCTGTAATGATCTGTACGTAAGATTTTTTCTTCACATTCAGTTCCAATAAAAGGATTGTCTTTTAACAGTTCGATATGATTTAATATTTTATCTGTTGTTTTTTTTGCGGATGCAGGTCCGACTAAAGATAAATGCATATCAGCAATTTCTTCTATTTCATGCCATGCAGGAGCAAGAATTTCTATTGAGAATTCATGCATTGTTATACTTCTCCATAAGGCGTCTTCGAGCTTCATCTATTGAAACAGTTGGTTCTCCAGATAAGCGGCTTTCCTCAGCTGCATCCAGTTTGGCTTTTAATCTTATCAGCTCTTCTCTTTTCTCAAAAGCACTTATACTCATTACAACAAGATCACCCTCTCCATTTTTGGTGATATAAATCGGCTCTTCTTTTTCGTGAGCAAGATTAGAAATCTGAAGATAGTCATTTCGTAATGCTGTTGATGATTTTATAATCATATATTATCCCTCCAATTATAATTCTGATATTATTATAATATAATTCTATCAGAATTTCAATAGAGGATTATCATTTTGTGAGGTGACCATTCACGGCAAACAGAATTAAATTTTGCCTGACACCGTAAGCTCAGGTCTCACTCTGGCTTCATAGCAGTAAAAGATAAATATTCATGGCACAGTGATTTAAAGCAGGGATAAATAAGTCCTGAAC
The DNA here is from genome assembly GCA_024405515.1 of Clostridia bacterium. Lineage (GTDB taxonomy): Bacteria > Bacillota > Clostridia > Christensenellales > CAG-917 > CAG-475. Next base: position 2,744 of record JAKSOR010000036.1, on the reverse strand, counting down.
CGTCATAAAAAACAGCATAAAAGTACAGTTTCATCTTACCATGACTTATTAGTTTGTAATTTTAAAAAGCTCCAGATTATTATCGGTATTATAAAATCTTACGAACAGATCCTTCTTCAGCATATTTTCTGAACAAACAAAACATATCTGAAAATCAGCTGATTCTCCCGGCTCAAGACCAATATAATTTTTAGTACAGTAATTTTTTTCATCAGAATCCATTGAAATTAATCCGTCAAGACTAATAAAATACTCATCACGGATTGAATCACGAAATCCTGCTTCTTCCGGTGCATATCCGTCAGGAATGTTAGTATCTTCTTCAAATTTCACAACTGAACCAAATAAAGAATTATAATTTACAAGCGTTGGACAGATACCTATTTCTTCATATTCATCTCCGCTGTATTCAGCAGTAACGTTCATTTTAATAATATGATACGGCATTTCAGATGAACATATATCTTCATCTATTGTAGTTATACCGTCACCGAATCTGTACCATGTACGTGTGTTGGAGATTATATTATTATTTTCATCAGTCAGGCTGTCAAAATCAGCCGGATCTCCGGAGGCATCAGTTGTAATTCCGTCAAAGCTGTCTGTAATCTCAACATTATTGACTCTGAAACTGATGTCACCGGAATAGAATTCTGAATATGTGACAGTATCCCCTGTCTTTTTTATAGTAAATTCATCCAGACTGATTTTATCACAGTCATCATAAATATTACCTTCAGAAACATCATCATTTTGTCTCCGGTTTTCATCATCAGCATAACCATAACGCTCATGGAAAGTCTCTTCATCAATTGAATAAAGCTCTATTCCATCAATTATTTTATAAAGTTCGTCCTGCGGAAGACCGTTACTGATATAAAGCTTAAGCACGAGTTCATAATCATTAAATGATATCCAAACCACACGTCCATAATTTTTCGGATCATCTTTTTCCTTTTCATAGCTTAGTTTATAGTTTATCATAACGGTTTTGTCGCCTGTTTCATAATTCTCACAGTCAGCTGAAAAATTCATTTCTTCCTTTATTTCATCACCACAAAAAGGAAGATAATACTTGCATGGAGTAATCGCCGCCCCTGTTTCGTAATCATGATATTTCCATCCTGATTCATCTTCCGCAAGTCCTTCCGGAAGATATGTAAATTTCCAGTCTTTGAACTCTTTTTCAGCCATGTCCGTGACGGCTTCATTTTCAGATACTTTTTCAACCGACTTTACAGTAACCGTATTCTGATATGTATTTGTTTTTTCTATTTTAGCATAATACCTGCTGTACGCATATACCGAACCAGGTACAATAACTGAGACAGCAGCAACTATGGCTGCAGCTATTGCAATCCGGCGTTTTCTGTATGTAATATTCCTTGTTCCACTATTTTCATTTTTAAATCTTTTCATTATGTTATTAACCTCCGCTTTTGAAAGTTGCTCACCGTCTTCGATTTCCTTGTTTTTTACATAACTAAGAAGCATGTATATTTTATCATTCATACCTGTCACTCCCTTTAAATAAATCCGGCAAACCGTGAATTATTTTTTTCTTTCCTCTTGAAACCCGATTATAAATAACAGACTTGCTTCGGTTAGTACTTTCTGCTACTTCATCTATTGTTTCTCCATACCAGAATAATCTGGTAAAAATAAATTTATCCTCATCGCTAAGGTCTGATATAAGTTCCTTAAAAAACTCATCAAATAATTTATCTTCTGTGATATCCTGATATGAAGAAACCTGAATATCGTCTATATTCTCTGCCGGCTCAATACATCGTATTTTCCTTAGTCGGTCTATGGCAGTAAATTTTGCCACTGAAATAGTCCAGTTTCGGAAAGACGTTACTTTTCCATTATACAACGAAACTTTTTGCCATATTTTCATTATGCAGTCATACAGACATTCTTCAGCATCCTGTGGATACTGGTATAATATCCGATTGATTACCGCTTTTAATGTTCCGCCGTATTTTTCCACAACAAATTTCAGAGCGTCCTCGTTTTGCTGCAGCAATTGCTGTACAACATTTTTTTCAGTTATTTTCAATTTGGTACCTCCTTGTTAATTTATTTTCCTCCTTCAATTATATATACGAAATATATTATATGATTCTATCAGATTAATTGATAAAAAACGGCGGAATTTTTCGTTCCGCCGCTTTTTATATATCGCCGTAACCCACGTATTTACGTCGTTTGCAGCACCTAAATCATTTATGTTTTGACAGCAATACTACGCACTCGCAGTAGCCTGCGGAAATCGCTCTTCGCCTTCGGCTCGATCTCTTTAGCAGGCCTTGCATTCGTCGTTTCTATAGCTCCCTGCGTCGACTTCATCTCCTTGTGAGCAATGAAACGACTTCAGCATTTCACTTGATACGCCATATGAATATTTTTCTTTATCGCCGCAATCAAAATTTTCAAGAGCAGGAAGTACAGATGAATCTCCAGGGTAAATCCTTTTACATTCAAGACTGTTTATAAAATCTAAACGCTCGTTTTCCATTACTTTGATAATCCTGTTTTTTCTCTCATCATTCGTACACGATTTGCATCTATTCTGATATCATCTGTTTTTATTTTCTGGCAACCATTTTCTCCTTCAGGAATACCTACCCGAGCCCTTTTCCATGATTCTTCACCATGTGAAATCATGCTAAGACTCCAAGGCAAAATCGGCATTTACACTTACATATACATATTTATCTCTCTTTTGTCCTTATATATTT
>JAKSOR010000035.1 GCA_024405515.1 Clostridia bacterium | reverse complement strand
TTAAAAAGCTTCACTTTGTTTTCAGGGTCATTGCCGATTATGTTCATGAGGTTTCTTTTGTTCCATCTGTCCATACATATAATATAATCGAATCTGTCGTAATCACTCGGTTTAAATCTTACAGCTCTGTGTGGTTCAATATCTATTCCGTTTATACTGAGTTCAGCCCTTGCAGGCGGATAAATACTGTTACCGATTTCTTCAGTAGATGTTGCAGACGACTCAATTAGATAATCGCTTTCTAATCCTTTTTCTCTTACTACAGACTTTAATACCATTTCCGCCATAGGAGACCTACAGATATTTCCATGGCACACAAACATTATTCTATTCATTATATTATCACCATAATTTTGTCACGATTATTATACATATTCCGTTACAAAATGAAAACCACCGTATTTATCCTTTTGACTACTCTATACTTATTTCGTATCATATTCCTATGAGTATTTTTGATGGAAATTTAACAATTGAAGTTGCAGCAGCATCCGGAATTGAAGCCGTTACAAAGCGTGAGATTCAGAAACTTGGTTACGAACCAAGCGGTGCCAATTACGGAAGAATCTATTTTGACGGAAATCATCAGGATGCAATGAGAGCTAACGTCTTTCTCAGAACAGCCAACAGAGTCAGGATTGTTCTTTCTAAATTTGCCGCAACAACTTTTGATGAACTCTTTGAAAACATTTCATCAATGCACTGGGAAGACATTCTTACTAAGGACGCAAAAATCATAATCAATGCAAAATCCATCAAATCAAAACTTTTTGCTCTTTCATCGGTCCAGAGCATAACAAAAAAAGCAGTCATTGCTTCTTTACAGCGTGCCTACCCTGGTATCTCTTTTAATGAAACCGGTTCTGTGTATGATATTGAGATATCCATAATAGAAGATATAGCTACCCTCACACTTGATACAACCGGAGACGGACTCCACAAAAGAGGATACCGTACCTATCTCGGGAACGCCCCAATCAGGGAAACTCTTGCAGCCGCAATGATTGAGTTATCCGTTTGGAATCCTGAAAGACCGCTTATCGATCCTTTCTGCGGTTCCGGAACAATTCCTGTAGAAGCAGCAATGATCGGACTCGGCATCGCCCCTGGCATGAACAGAAACTTTTCAATGGAAACATTCAGGAATGCTCCGGATGTAAGAAAAACTGTCCAGGAAGAAGCAGAAGCATTAATCAACAGAGACAGAAAACTTCATATAAGCGCTTTTGACATAGACAAGGATGCAATCGCACTTGCGCTGAAACACGCTAAAAAAGCCGGAGTTATTGACAACATCCATCTTCAGGTTAACGATATGAGAAATGTTTCATCTTCCCTCCCGCATGGAGTCATAATCACAAATCCGCCTTACGGTGAAAGAATGATGACAGAGAATGAAGTCAAGGATTTATACAGAGACTTCGGCAAAATGGTTTCAAAGCTTAACGAGTGGTGTGTTTATACAATCACATCCTTCAGGGCATTTGAAAAATATTTTGGTAAAAAAGCCGACAAAACAAGGAAACTTTATAACAGTGAACTTGAATGTATTTTCTATCAGTACCTTGCAGCAAAACCTGATAAATACAGAAATTAACAGAGGAACATATGAGAGCAGTAATTCAGAGAACATTCAGATCAAAATTATATGTGGATAATGAACTTATTTCGGAAATTCCATCCGGTCTAACAATTTTTGTCGGAATCCAGAAGGGAGACACCGAAGCACAGGCAAAATACTTCGCCCAGAAAATTGCAAAACTTAGAATTTTCAGAGATGAAAACGACAAAATGAACCTTAATATCCAGCAGGCAGGCGGAGAAGTACTGTTCGTTTCCCAGTTCTCCCTCGGAGGAACATTAGGAAAAGGATCAGGCAACCGTCCGGACTTCGGAAATGCAGAAGAACCGGTCAGGGCAAAGTTCCTCTATGAACTCACAACACAGTATTTAAAAGATGAGGGGCTCACAGTTAAAAACGGAGTCTTCGGCGCCCATATGTTCATAGAACAGGAGCAGGACGGGCCTCTTTCGTTTGTCTTTGAATGCTAGTATACTTTTTGAGATTTTGCCACAGCTGAGTCTGTGGCTTTTTCTTTATTTTCCCCTATTTTAACCCCTGGAAAAAATTTTTTAAAAAATTATTTGACACATCTTTTTTTCATAAATATAATATGCTCGCAAAATATATGTTTAGTTTTACTAAACTTTTTGTTAAAAATTACGAAACCGGTAAATCTGAGAACGGTTTTTACAAAAACTAAACAAAAAGTTTATACACATTAAACAAAATACACGCATCGTATATTGCGCAGGAGAATGTATGGAATTAGGAGTAAAAATCAAAAGATTAAGGCTTCAGAAAGACCTTACCCAGGAAGAACTCGCCGACAGATGCGAACTTACAAAAGGTTACATTTCACAGCTTGAAAACGAGCTTACTTCCCCATCCATAGCAACCCTGGAGGATATCCTCAACGCACTCGGTACCACACCGGCTGAATTCTTCAAAGACGAGAAAGCAAGCAAGGTGGTTTTCACGGAATCCGAGTACATTGAAAAGCTCAGTGAAGACCATAAAATCGAATGGCTCGTACCGAATGCCCAGAAGAATGAAATGGAGCCTATCAGGGTAACAATCAATCCTCACACATTCCTCGAAGAGGATGTGCCTCATGAAGGAGAGGAATTCGGTTATGTCCTTTCGGGAAAGATTTATCTTCACCTCGGCAAAAGTGCATACGTGGTAAAAAAAGGCGAAACATTCTACTATTCAGCAGAGAAAGTTCACCGTCTTGAAAACAGATCTAACGAAAAAGCAGTAGTGCTCTGGATTACTTCCCCGCCTACTTTTTAATTTGAGGTAAAAATTATGAAAGAAAAAGCTTTGGTAGACAATATCATTGAACTCAGGAATGTCACAAAGACCTATAACGGAAAAGATGCAGTGAAAAACGCTTCCTTTACAATAAAGAGAGGCGAATTTGTCACTATACTCGGACCTTCCGGATGCGGCAAAACGACCACACTCAGAATGATAGCAGGTTTTGAAATCCCTACATCGGGCAAAATTGTATTTAACGGTAAGGATATTACAGACACCCCGCCTCATCTGCGCCCTGTCAACACAGTATTTCAGAAATACGCACTTTTCCCTCACCTCAATGTCTTTAACAATATTGCTTTCGGACTCAAATTAAAAGTTATACCAAACGGTACAAAGACAAACAGAAAAGGCGAAACCATCCAGCTCTTCAGAAAATACACAAAAGCAGAAATCAAGGAAAAAGTAGATAACGCTCTTAAGATGGTAGACCTTGAGGACTACGGTTCAAGAAACGTTGCTTCTCTCTCCGGAGGACAGCAGCAGAGAGTTGCTATTGCACGTGCTCTTGTAAACGAACCTGAAGTACTGCTTCTTGATGAGCCTCTCGGTGCTCTTGACCTTAAGATGAGAAAAGACATGCAGCTTGAACTCATGGATATGCACAAGAGACTCGGAATAACATTCATTTATGTCACACACGACCAGGAAGAAGCCCTTACAATGTCTGACAAGGTCATTGTCATGAGACTCGGTGAAATCCAGCAGATAGCAACACCTGAAAAGATTTATGACGAACCGGCAAATGCTTTCGTTGCAGACTTCATCGGAGAATCAACAATCCTTTCCGGAACAATGATTGAAGACTGCAAAGTCGAATTTTGTAACCAGATTGTCGAATGTGTAGATAAAGGATTCAAGAAAAACGAGCCTATCGATGTCATCATCCGTCCTGAAGATGTGAAAATTAAGAAAGCAGATGACAAGAAAATCATCTTCACCGCAAAAGTTCAGTCATCAGTATTCAAGGGAGACCATTACCAGATTACATTACTCGCAAATGAAAATGAAATCATTGCCCATGATACCGAAACGTATGAAATCGGAGAGGAAGTCGGAATCTATGTAAAACCATTTGATCTCCATATTATGCATAAAACAAGAATAATCAATGAAATAGATTCAGTAATTACAGGAGAAAACACAGTTGAAATCTGCGGCGTTGACTTTGAATGCGTAACAGACTTCAAGGAAGGAACACCTGTCAAAGTTCTTATTGATTTTGATGATATTGATATCCTTGATGACCCTGAGGAAGGTGCTCTCCAGGCAAAAATACTTTCATCCATCTGGAAAGGCAATTACTACCAGACAATTCTTAGTGTCGAAGGCACATCATATCACTTCTTTGCAGATACAGAAGATGAGTGGCTCAAAGGAGACCTTGTTTCCATCAATATCGCAAAAGACAAAATAATAACTGAAAAACGTGATCTCAACGAGGAAGTTCAGGAAAGCATTGTTAAGGATGAAACCCTTACAGCCGAAGAACAGGCTGCCGTTGAGGAATCAATGAAGGAAGAAATCGAAAAATTCGATGCCAAAGAAGAAATCGTGGAAGAAGCCGAAGAAAAGCTCAATGAGGAAATCGGCAAAGAGAATGATGCTATCAACGAGGAGGTCGAAGGTTGAAAAAGATTAAGTTCAGAAAACTGAAGCTCACCAAAAAGGTGTTTAGTTTTCCTTACATTCTTTTCATGCTGCTTTTTGTTGTCATTCCGCTTGTTCTGATACTCGTCAATGCTTTCCTTGATGCGGACAACAATCTGACGCTTGAGAACTTTAAGGATTTCTTCGCTTCGGATGCAAACATCATTGTACTCGGGAATTCGCTGCTCGTCGGTGTAATCACAACCATGCTGTGCCTCATTCTCGGGTATCCTGTATCATATATTTTATCAAAAATGCCTAGCGGCAAGATAATTGTTCTTTTATACATCATACCTATGGGAGTCAACTTCCTTATCAGGACACTTGCAACAAAGGCTATATTCCTTGCCATCGGTGTAGAACTCGGTATGGGAACCGTCGTATTCGGTATGGTTTATAACTACCTTCCGTTTATGATCCTTCCGCTTCACACATCCCTCTCCTCAATTGACCATTCATATATTGAGGCGGCACAGGACCTCGGAGCCGACAAGGCAACAACATTCGTGAAGACCATCCTTCCGCTTTCCGTTTCAGGAATATGCAGCGGCATCACAATGGTATTCATCCCTACAATTTCCACTTACGCAATATCCCAGCTCCTTTCAAACGGAAAGGTATTCCTGTTCGGTGATTCCATTCAGTTATCCTTTGAGCAGGGACTTTACGGTGTAGGCTCGATAATGAGTATAGTAATGCTCATCTTCGTTCTTGTATCCAACCTTATCATGAATACATTCAATAAGGATGCAAATCTTGTAAGGAGGTCTGTATGGTAAACAAAGTTAAATCATTCTTTGAGAAGTTCTACCTTCTTATCATCCTTGCAATTTTATACGCACCGATTGTGCTCATTGTCATCTACTCATTCTCTAACAGCGCAAACTTCAATTTTGATCAGGGGTTCACTTTTGACGGGTACAGAGCAATCTTTGACTCAGACAAATCAGAAGGACTCTGGGATGCAATCTCCAATACGCTGATTATTGCTGCAATTGCCTCGCTGTTTGCAACACTTATGGGTTCATTTGCATCAATCGGCATCTTTAACCTTAAAAAACGCACAAGAAGAATTGTTGAGAACGTCAACCAGTTCCCTATCATAAACAGTGAAATCGTTATGGCTGTTTCTCTCATGGTCTTCTTCGTGACATTCGCTTTCCCTGAAGGATATTTAAGACTCGTCATTGCCCATATCGCTTTCTGTACACCTTATGTTGTACTCTCAGTTCTTCCTAAACTTGAAAAAATGGACCCTAGCATTTATGAGGCAGCACTCGACCTAGGGGCAAGTCCTTTCAAGGCAACATGCAAAGTTGTTATCCCTTATATTGCTCCTTCAATAGGATCAGGTTTTGTTATGGCATTTATCATGTCTATGGATGACTTCATCATCACCCAGATCAATAAAGGCGCTGCAACGGGGATCAACACACTTTCAACCTATATCTACTCAGATGCAAGAGTACAGGGTCTCGAACCTTTCTGGTATCCTGTTTTCTCCATCATATTCGTGATTGTTCTCGCAGCAGTTTTGGTACTTAACCTTGTAAGAACAAAGAAAGACATTAAGGCAAATGCAAGAGGTAAGAGATTATGAAAAAAACACTGACGCTTATCTTAATTGCAGCAATCCTTACACTCTCCCTTGTTCCGGTTCTTACTGCATGTAACAACGGCGGAGGAATCGGCGGATTAAGAGGAATGGATACGCTTGTTATCTATAACTGGGAAGATTATATTGACCCGTCCATTCTTGATGATTTCTGTGCCTACTACGAAGAAGTGACCGGAGATGCACTCTCAATCACATACACAACCTTTGACACAAACGAAACAATGATGACAAAGGTATTAAAAAACGACTGTGATGTCGACCTTATATGCCCATCCGACTATTCAATTCAGAGGCTTATGCAGGCAGACACCCTTCTCAGCCAGAAGGCAGTCTATGAAGAATTAAAGCCACAGCTTGATGAACTCGGTCTTGACTTCAAGGCATTAAGTTCAATAAGGGAAGACAACGGCTATATTGAGGAAAAGGTTGTTGAAAGAATAACGGGAGCCTTCTCTTCAATTGAATGCATAAACGGCGAAACATACAACATGAAAGAATTCATGGTCCCGTATTTCTACGGAACACTCGGAATTCTGTATAACGTAAACTATGTGACAGTCGAAGAACTTGAAGAATACGGCTGGGGTGTTTTATGGAATGTACAGGAAAACGAAGAACTCGAGAACATGATTCTTATGAAAGACAGCGTACGTGATACATATGCCGCATGTCTCTTCTATATGCATGACTATAATCTCTTCCCTGAAGGATATGAACAGTTCAATATCGAATCAGGCCACGAATATACAACCGATTATATAGACAGTCTCATAAACTGCACCGATGATGCAGTCCTTAACAGAGCTGAGGAAATCCTCACCGAGCAGAGAGAACATATTTCAGGATATGAGGTAGACTTCGGTAAGGATGATATGCTCAATGAAACAGTCTATGCCGACTTTGCATGGTCAGGAGATGCTCTCTGGGCAATTGAGGAAAGTTATGATGAGGAAACAGAAGAGTATATGCTTGATTATTTTGTACCATCCACCTGCTCCAATATCTGGTTCGATGGCTGGGTAATTCCTAAAACAGTCAAGAATAAACTTGCAGCCATGATGTTCCTTGATTATATCTCACAGCCGCTTGGCGGAATAAGGAACTCAATGGAAGTAGGTTATACCTCATCAGTAAGCAAAGACATCATAAACTTTGATGATGAGACATCAGATCCTGAACTTGCAGAAAACGCACAGGAAGCAAGAGACTACATTGAAGAATGCGAATATCTTCTCGAGAGCGAATACGAATGGGAAGAAGTATGCTCGGATGAAGACTATCAGGCAGGAACAAATATCCCTGACGGATTTGCATCATGGGATGAATACTTTGACTCTCTTGAGGAAGAAGTTTACTTCAATGAAGACGAGGAAACCTGGGGATATGACGGTGAACTTGTTGAGGAAGGATATTTTGATGACTTAAGAAGATACCCTGTAATTGACAATACCCTCGGCATGATGCAGGACTTCGGTTCTCAGAACGATGCTCTTGTTCAGATGTGGCAGACAGCAAAATCAGGAAGTCATGTAGACTATTCGCTTTATATAGTAATAGGTGTTATAATTGGTGTTGTTGGACTCGGGATACTCGCTTATGTGATTTCCCAGAAAGCAAAACTCATACCTAAGAAGCGAAAATAAATGAAATTCATCAGAAAATTATTTATCAAAAATTACGAAGATACAAAAAATCCGGCAGTCAGGTACAAACATGGTCTGGTCGCCGGAATTTTTGGTATTATTTCAAATGTCATACTCTGTGTTTTCAAACTGATTGTCGGAATCATCGGCAACAGTATTACAGTTATTGCAGATGCAATAAACAACCTTTCGGATGCAGGTTCATCGGCAGTCACGGTATTCGGGTTCAAACTCTCCTCACTCCCTGCAGACAGCGAACATCCTTTCGGTCACGCAAGATATGAGTACATATCAGGACTTGTTGTTTCGGTTATTATTCTTGTAATCGGTGTCCTTTTAATGAAGTCATCCATAGAAAAATGCATCACTCCTGAAGAAGTCAGCTGCTCTGTATTTACTTACATTGTTCTTGGAGCCGCTATACTTATGAAACTCTTCCAAATGATGCTTTACCTGAATTTCTCCAAAGCAATCGATTCCGGGGCTCTCAAAGCCTCAGCGATGGATTCAAGAAACGATATCATAGCAACAACCGCGGTTTTAATCTCAACCATCATAATCGATACAACCGGAGTCAATATCGATGCTTACATGGGTATTGCAGTGTCTCTGTTCATCATAGTTTCCGCAGTTATGCTGATTAAGGAATCCATGAGCCCTATTCTCGGAGAAAAACCTGATAAGGAACTTGTGGAAAAACTAACTGATAAAATCAAATCATACGACGGCGTGCTCGGAATCCATGACCTTGTAATCCATTCATACGGACAGACAAAGTGCTTTGCACTCTGCCACGTTGAAGTAGACGCATCCGTGAACATTCTTATAAGTCATGATATAATTGACAATATCGAGCACGATGTATTTAATGAACTCGGTATCATTCTTAATATTCACCTTGATCCTGTAGACTTACAGGATGAGGAAATGCTAACATTAAAAAAGATTGCGGAAAGCGTTCTTGAAAAAGAAGCACCTGCACTCTCCCTCCACGATTTCAGAATCGTAAAAGGAGACACACATACAAACATTCTCTTCGATATAGTCCTTCCTTTCGGCGACAAGACGGATATCAAAGAAGTTGAGAACAAAATGGAAGAGGAATTCAGAAAAATAAATGACACAACCTATTTCTTTGTGGTTGATGTCGACAGACAGTTAAGCTGAGGTAATTATGTTAACAAGCAAACAAAGAGCAAAATTAAGATCTATGGCACAGACCATTAACCCTATTTTCCAGATCGGCAAAAACGGTATCACGGAAAACCTTGTAAATGATGTTATCGATGCACTTGAAAAGCACGAACTCATCAAACTCACAGTTTTAAAAAATGCAGAGGTCCCTGCAAAACTTATGCTTGATGAAATATGCAAAGAAACAGGAGCAGACCCTGTAACTGCTATCGGAAACAAAATTGTCATCTACAGATTAAGTTCAAGAGATGATATCAATCATATAGACATTTTATAATTATGGATTACGAAAAAGCCAGACTAACACCTGTTACGGAGCCAAAGAAACCTCCTAAGACAAAAGCCCAGCAGGAGGCCAGAAAACAGCTCAAACAGAGGCGTCAGCAGACGCAGCAGTTCAAACAGAAATATTTTGAACTCTATGACGATGTAAAAATAAATCACAGAGAAGACTGGTAAGAAAGAAGCGGAGGGCTTCTTTTTATTTTCCTTTCAAAACAAAAGCGGAGAAGAATATTCTTCCCCGCCGAAACTAAATAAGTATTACTTTTATGCTTCTTTTTTCCTTTCTGCAATCTCAACAGACTGATAAGGACCTGCAATATTATTTGCAATAAACTGTGCTCTGATTCCTTCCTGAAGGTCATAGAATACATCCCAGTAATCAGCTGTTTTGCACCATGCTCTGACAACAAGAACAACACCTGTATCAGTGAATGAATCTACTCTGCATACTGCTTCAGGAGTATCAATGACTTTGCTGTAGGCATCAATAAATCCGAGAACTGTATCCTGAGCAAATCTGAAATCTGTATCTGATGCGACTTTGAATGTAAGGTCTACCCTTCTTAAATCCATTGCTGTATAGTTCTTAACTGCATTTGTGGAAATGATTCCGTTAGGAATAACAACCTCAACATTATCAAAAGTAAGAAGTGTTGTATTGAAAAGATTGATTGTCTGAACAATACCTTCTTTTCCGTTTACTTCGATATAATCACCTTTCTTAAATGTTTCATTAACGATAATGATTATTCCGGATGCAATATTTCCGAGACTGTCCTTTAATGCAAGACCGATTGCAACACCGCATGTTCCGAGTACTGTAATAATGGATGCTGTGTTGATTCCCATTGTTGCAAGTGCTGAAATTAATACAACTATCTTTAAAACGACATCCACAAGCGAAACGATGAAATGTACAACAGTCTCATCTTTCTTACCTTTTTTGAGAATTCTTTTAACGATTTTGGTGATGATATAGCAAAGAATAAGTCCAAGAACAAGAACTACAAGACCGACGAGAAATTTTACACCGATGTCTGTACCCCATTGCTGGATATCCGCCATAAACTGATCCAATGATTCTGCCATAATGGTATCTCCCTAGAAAAATAATATATGTACATATATTATATATTCATTTTACCAATATTTCAATCTGTCTTTTACATAAAGATATGTATGTTATGTTATCAATTGAGCTTTATCCGTTCATATGCCATTTATCCCTACATATGTTTAATAACTTGACAGAACACCGATATTGTGTGATAATTCTGCTATATAAATTAAGAGGGAAATATGGCTGAAAAACAAAAGGAAGATTTAAGAATAGTAAGAACAAGAAAGCTCCTGTCAAACACACTGCTTGATATGATGGAAACAGAATCAATTGAAAAGATAAGCGTAATTGATCTCTGTAATGAGGCTATGGTTAACAGGGCTACTTTCTATGCCCATTTTGAGGACAAATATCATCTTCTGGATTTTGCACTTGAAGAACTCAAAGACACAATCTATGAAAAATTCACAAAAGAAGTTAATAAGGACACGCCTGGCAGTATGGTTACATCCCTTGTTAATCTTGCTGTTGATTTTCTTTTTGACCAGCAGAACCATATCATGAACATTATTCTCAACAACAGAAACGGCAGAATTGTGGAAACGGTTTCCGCTTCTCTTGCTTCCTCCCTTAAATATCAGCTTGCAAAATTCAAAGAAGAATATACCATATCCGTGCCTCTCTCCATCCTTTCCAACTTTATTGCAGGCGGAATGATATCAGTTGCCCTTATCCAAATAGACAACCCTAATAAATACACAAAGGAAGATCTTAAAAAGTACTGCGATACAGCACATCTTGTAAACAGATATTTCAAAAAGAAAGAAAATTAGTGTGGTGATTCAGACACAGTCAGAACAAATGGTGTTAAGAGACAAAATCCTTAGCACTTTTTTTGCTCTTGTT
>JAKSOR010000034.1 GCA_024405515.1 Clostridia bacterium | reverse complement strand
CTCAGGGAATTGTTAAGAAATTAGCAGACAAACTCACAGCTCAGGGAACTACAGTTAAATTTGCTATCCACCCTGTTGCTGGACGTATGCCTGGACATATGAACATCCTCCTCTGTGAAGCAAACGTAGACTACGAAGACCTCTTCACAATGGAAGATATCAATGGTGAATTCAAGGATGCTGATGCAGCTATCATTATCGGTGCTAACGACGTTACAAACCCGGCAGCATCCACTGCTGTAGGCACACCTATTTACGGAATGCCTGTTCTTAATGTTAACGACTGTAAGAACATCTACGTATTCAACTATGACCTTAAACCTGGTTACGCTGGCGTAGACAACCCTATCTACTCAAGAGAAGAAGGTGTATCATTATTCCTCGGAAACGCTTCCGATACACTCTCCAAGTTTATGGATGATATCGACAAACCATTAAAATCCGGAAAGAAAGCAGCTAAAGCTGAAGTTACAGAAGTAAATACAGCAGCTCTCTTAAAGGATGCAAAGAAAGTCATCATCGTTCCTGGTTATGGTATGGCACTTGCTCAGGCTCAGGGAATCGTTAAGAAATTAGCAGACAAACTTGTTGCTCAGGGAACACAGGTTAAATTCGCTATCCACCCTGTTGCAGGACGTATGCCTGGACATATGAATATCCTCCTCTGTGAAGCAAACGTAGATTACGAAGACCTCTTCACAATGGAAGATATCAACGGTGAGTTCAAAGACGCGGATGCAGCTATCATTATCGGTGCTAACGACGTTACAAACCCAGCAGCATCAACTGCTGTCGGCACACCGATCTACGGAATGCCTGTTCTTAATGTTAACGACTGCAAGAACATCTACGTATTCAACTATGACCTTAAACCTGGTTACGCAGGTGTAGACAACCCAATCTATACAAGAGAAGAAGGTGTTTCATTATTCCTCGGCAACGCAGCTGACACACTCTCCAAGTTCATGGCAGATATTGATAAACCTGCTCAGGCAGTAAAAGAAGAAGCACCGGCTGTTAAGGAAGAAATTAACCCGGCCAAACTTTTAAAGGATGCAAAGAAAGTCATCATCGTTCCTGGTTATGGTATGGCTCTTGCTCAGGCTCAGGCTACTGTAAAGAAACTTGCAGACAAGCTTGTCGCTCAGGGAACACAGGTTAAATTTGCTATCCACCCTGTTGCAGGACGTATGCCTGGACATATGAATATCCTTCTCTGTGAAGCTAACGTAGATTACGAAGATCTTTACACAATGGAAGATATCAATGGTGAATTCAAGGATGCTGATGCAGCTATCATTATCGGTGCTAACGACGTTACAAACCCTGCAGCTTCAACAGCAGTAGGAACACCAATCTACGGAATGCCTGTTCTTAATGTTAACGACTGTAAGAACGTCTATGTATTCAACTATGACTTAAAACCTGGTTATGCCGGCGTTGAGAATCCAATCTACTCAAGAGAAGATACTCACCTCTATTTAGGAAACGCTGCTGACACACTTGCTAAATTCATAGCAGATATGGACTAAGTCCTGAATTTAAGATTCCGGGCCATCTCGAAAGAGATGGTCCTTTTCTTTCTGGCGATATTCTGAAAATACGCATATTGACACACCTATTTATTTAATATAAAATATTAAAAGGGTGTTTTTTAACATCAAAACAACAAAAAAAATGAAGAAAAAATAAAATAACCACAAGGGGGATTTAAAATGGATAATGTAACAATGGCAAAGATTAATTTATTTGCTGTATTACGTAACCTTGAAGACCTTTGCGAGCTCGATGCAGAATCCAAAAAAATCGCAGAAAAACTGAATATTGCAGTTGAGTTCAACGTAAAGGAAGTCGGTAGTGCAGTTATCGCATTCAAAGATGGTAAATGCACATTTACAAGAGGAAAAGGAAAAGCATCTTTAAGACTCTATTTCACATCACCAGAACATTTCAACAAATTAATCAATGGTGAGAATACTATTCCTATCTTCTACAATGTATTCAAAGTAGGTTTCTTACTTAAAGAATTCACACAGCTTACAGACAGACTCAGCTACTTCTTACAGCCACCAAAGGAAAAATTAGCAGAATATCTCAAAGACAGAACTTATTTCGAGATTAACACTACCCTCACAGCCTACACAGCATTCTTCGCAATGGCAGAAATCGCAAACTACGACTATGTAGGTAAAGCATGTGCAGCACGTGTTATCCCTGGAACAATTCTTTGCTGCATCGGTGAAACAGGTCCTGCAATCAACTTCACAGTTAAGGATCATAAGTTTGTAGCAGCAAAAGGTCAGCTTAAAGCACCTACAGCAAGAATGTGCTTCTCAACAATCGATTTCGCACACAAGATTTTAAACGGTCAGGCTTCATCATTCGGCGGCATGGGCTCCGGAGATTTCGCAGTAACAGGCGCACTCGATATGCTTGAGCAGGTTGCAAAATTACTCAACGTAGTAAGTGAATACCTTGCATAAGGAGGAAAAACTATGGAACTTAAATATGAACCAAAGAAAATAATCAATGTTGACGGAAGTAATAAAGAATTCGAACGTGCATTAAACACAATCCCAGCGGGTATTTACGGACACCTCGGACCATCCGAAGGATGTATGGTACCTGTAAACGTATATCCTAAATATATGTCCAAGGCAAAAGGCGCTTATATCTGGGACGTAGACGGAAACAGAATTATTGACTGGATGTGCGCATATGGTCCTAACTACTTAGGATACAATGATGATGAAGTCGATGCAGCTGCAGCTGAACAGAGAAAGAAAGGCGACTGCTGTACATTAATCGACCCAATCACAAACACATTCTCAGAAGAAGTATGCAAGACAATCGAAATGTGCGACTGGACATTCTTCGCAAAGAACGGCGGAGACGTAACACAGTATGCAGTTATGGTTGCAAGATCATATACACACCGCAAGAAAATCGTTTTAACAGCAGGATTCTATCACGGCGTAGCACCTTGGATGCAGAAACTCGGATACAATGGTGTAACAGAAGAAGATTTAGCAAACAACCTCTATATCGACTGGAACGCACCGGAACAGTTCGAAGAACTTTGTATCAAATACAAAGATCAGATTGCAGCATTCATCGCAACACCATATATGCATGGTAACTTCTGTGATAACGATACACCACACGAAGGATACTGGCAGAAAATCAGAGCTATCTGCGACAAATACGGCGTAGTATTAATCATCGACGACGTAAGAGCAGGATTCAGAATTGATATTCAGGGATCACTCCACAAATACGGTGTACAGCCAGACCTCGCCTGCTACTGTAAAGCAATTGCTAACGGATATAACGTATCCTGCTGCTGTGGTAAGAACTTCTTATTAAATGCAGCTTCAGACGTAGCATATACAGGAAGCTACTGGCTCTCAGCAGTTCCGTTTGCAGCCGGCGTTGCAACACTTAGAAAGGCAAGAGCAATGGATGCAACAGCAGAAAACGCAAAGAAAGGTAAGAAACTTACAGATGGATTAAAGGAAATCGCAAAAGATAACGGATTTGACCTCTCTGTAACAGGTGAACCAGGTATGTTCTACTTAAGATTAAAGAATGACTTTGATTCAACAATTCTTCACCAGCAGTGGGTTGCAGAATGCGTTAAACGTGGAGTTTTCTTCACATCACACCACAACCACTTTGTTAACTCAGCAATTTCTGATGCTGATATTCAGGAATCATGGGAAGTTGCAGATGAAGCATGGAAAGTTGTTAAAGCAAACAACCCAGACGGACATTACATTAAGTAATTACCCGAACAAAAAAATATTAAGGAGCGATGGAAATCGCTCCTTTTATTATGTTTTCGCTATTCTAAACGAATAGTTTTCCCTGCACTATTAATTTACGCATTATAAAAGCCTCCGGAAATCCGAAGGCTTTTACTAGTGAATTTAGTGCTATTATTCCTGAACTAATTTAGATGGAACTAACATGTTCTGGCATTCTGTCATTAATCCGTTGAATGTAATAGCATAGCTGTCTCCAGCGCCGACGATTGTAACACAGCCCTTAGCAACACAGTCTACGAAATCGTATCTGTTTGTTAAAACTGCAATACAGTCATCTGGTGTCGGGAATGAGAATGAAACGAATGGATACTTGCAATCGCCGTGTGAGCTCTTTGTTTTGAGTTCTCCAGTCTTTGTGATTGTTTTTACACGGAGGTTTGCAAGGATTTCCGGATATAATACCTTTCCGTTTGCATCTTTAGTTGCACCGACTCTGAACTGATATGTTCTGTCCGGCTGTCCCTGACCCCATTTCTTGAAAACGTCCCAGTTCTCTTTGTTAGCAACTGATAATGCTCTTGTGATTAAATAGAGTGATAATTTAACCTTAAGATACTGTTCAAACGGCTGTTCTGTTGTCGGCTGAACATTAGGCATTGTCTTCATAAGTGTTAACATTAAGAATAAGAACTTTAATGTGGCTGGTTTTGCGATATTCTTAAGAAGTGGTCCTACGATTCCGAGCATATCAAGCGGTGTGTCTCCCTTGAATACGCCGAGTAAGCTCTTGATTGACTTAAAGTAGAATTTTGTGACTTTAAGTTTAAGTGCTTTACCATCTAAATCTTTAATAGCACCTTCTTCATATACTCCCTGGTATACTTTGAAACGTTTACCTGCTTCTGTCTTAGCTGCCTGTTCTTCTGTTAAGAATACAACATAACATGCTAAAGCATTTTCACCTTCACATGGTTTTTCGTCATCGATAGGAGCACGAAATTCGACTACAGCATTGATTTTCTCAAATTTCTTGGCAAACGGCTGTTTACCAATTTCTGCTTCTTCAAAAGGTACACTCAGTGCAGGAAATGCTGCCTGAAAGTATATTTTGGTAGCTAATATGTCTTTTTCGTTAGCTTTCATTTGTTTCCTCCTATGCAATTAGTCTTCGTCTGACCAATCTTCTTCTTCGATTTCTGCACCCATGATCTCCTGAACTGTTTCAGCGATACCCTGTGATGAGAGTTTGTACATTGCATATAAGTCTTCTGGTTTACCGATTGGGCCATATTCATCTGGGATACCAATCTTGCTTAAGATGCATTTCTTACCGGACTGAGCAAGAACAGATGCAACTGCATCGCCGAGACCACCGATAATATTGTGCTCTTCAACTGTAACAATACGACGTGTCTTAACAGCTGCTTCGATGATTGCTTCTTCGTCAACTGGTTTAAGAGTATGCATATTGATAACCTGTGCGGAAACTCCCTGTTCCTCAAGCATTTCTGCTGCAATGAGAGCATCTCTTGTAGGAATACCTACTGCCATGATTGTAACATCGTTACCATCTTTAAGCTTCATTGCTTTACCGATCTTGATTGGATTTCCGTCGATATCTTTACAATCTTCTTCACTTTCGTGAATTAATGGTTCCATACCACGGCCGACACGGAGATAGAATGGTCCCGGAACGTTTACGCACTGTTTAATGATACATGCACATTCATATGCATCACCAGGGATACATACTGTCATGTTAGGGATAGCACGCATAATTGCGAAGTCCTCAATACAGTGGTGTGTTGTTCCTGCAGCACCGAATGATAAACCGCCGTGTGTTGCGATAACTTTAACTGGTAATTTCTGGTAAGCACAGTCTGTTCTGATCTGCTCGCCGCCTCTTAAACATGCAAAGATTGCGAATGTTGATGCGAACGGGATAAGACCTGTTTTTGCAAGACCGGCTGCTACACCGAATAAGTTCTGTTCTGCGATACCAACGTTGAACATTCTGTCTGGGAATTGTTCACCGAAAATACCTGTGTTTGTTGATTTTGCGAGGTCAGCAGTTACAGCAACAATACGTGGATCGTCTTTTGCGATTTCAGCAAGAGCCTGTCCAAAAGCTTTACCTGATGACATTTTATTTGCGTCATGTGCATTCCATGCAGTTCCCATAGTGTACCTCCTTATTTACCCTGTACTGGTGTCTCAGCTGAGATCTTACCAATATCATCTTTGTGAGCATCGATATAATCGAAGTGATGTTCGATATCCTTATGTGATGCACCAAATGAAATGTAATGTGATGTGTATTTGCCCTGATAATCTTCAAGACCGATACCCTTTGTTGTTACAGAGATGATACATACTGGACCATCTTTGTATGCCCATGCTTCTGCAAGAGCTTTATCACATTCTGCCATATCGTTTCCGTTGATCTTAATGCAATGGAATCCGAATGCTTCTACTTTCTTATCTAATGGCTCAAGACCCATAACTTCTTCTGTTGGTCCGTCGATTTCAAGTCTGTTTCTGTCGATGATCCAGATTAAGTTGTTGAGTTTCCAGTGAGCTGCGGCCATAGCTGCTTCCCAGTTTGAACCTTCCTGACATTCACCATCACCAGTCATAACAACGACTTTTGCATCGATTTTCTGGAGACGGAGTCCCTGTGCCATACCAACACCCATTGGCATACCATGTCCGAGGGAACCTGTAGATGCGTCACATCCTCTTACGAGTAAGCATGATGGATGCATACCATATGCAGAACCTGTCTTGTTGAAGTTTGCTTTAACTTCTTCAATATCAAGATATCCTCTCATAGCAAGAACCGGAACATATGCTAAAGCACAGTGACCTTTAGACATGATGAAACGATCTCTTTCCTTCCATTCTGGATCTTCAGGTTTAACATTGAGATACTTGAAATAAAGTGCTACAAGCATGTCAGCTGCAGACATAGATCCGCCGACGTGACCTGATGAAGCATTAAATGTTGTTTCGACGATATTTTTACGCAATTCAACAGCTTTTGCTTTTAATTCGTCAATTGAAATGTTATTAGCCATTTTCTCCTCCTAAATAATGAAAAAAGTTCGGTTTAAAAACCTATGATAAAATTATATTATATATAATGACATGAGTCAATATACAAAAAGTAACAAAGTTAAATAATTTTTGCCTCAGCAAAACCGATACATTCACGGCCCCTGACAGGGTTAGAATCATCCCTTGCATTAAAGTAAATTCTGAGAGAATCTCCTGACATAACCATGTCGCAGGCATAGACAAACTGCTTCATCCATAAAAGGTCATCGGTTCCTGACGGTTCAATCAAAGGTCCGACCGTTTCAAATCTGAGTCCGTCAGAAGATTTTAGGAGCATAATAGCCGAATGACTCTTCTCGTCCCTTTCGAAAATACCATTCTGAAGGCCGATATATCCGTCCGAAAGTCAAAAAACTTTAATACACCCCGTACAGAGGTTAAAATACTTATCGTGTACATCTGGTTTTATAATCGGTTCCTTTGCAGATGTATAACACGTATCGTATTTTTCACTTTCTGCATAGGAAATATACGTAGGTTCGGAAAAACCGCAGTCCTTAATAAAAGTAAGACCACAGGAATAATAAATTCTGTACCTGCCGTCATCAGTTTTTATTAGATACGGATTTGAAATAGAATGCCCGCCTTCAGGCGTTTTCTGGTAGTCTTCAGTATAATCTATAACAGTTACAGGCTCCGTCCAGTTTACAAGATCCCTGCTCTTTATAATCTCTATATGAGACTTCCATTTTGCAAGATGCATGAGATTCATCAGGTTAAAAAACACTGGTCTTGTCTTTTCATAGAAAAGACAGTATTCACCGTCTATAACATTTATATTAGGTCTCATTGCAGCCTTCACAAGCTTTGCTTTCTTTTCAAAACTTATTCCGTCTCTGCTTACAAAATGATACACCCCGAAATTTGTATGGAAGAAAATATGCCAGAGTCCGTCCGGTGTTTCATCCGGAGTCAGAAGCGTAGGATCCGCCACAACAAAAGACCCGTCGAATGGTCTCAGTACCGGGTCTTTACGAAGCACGAAACGTGCTTTTACTATATCTTCTGTTTTAAGATTTTCTATCATGCTTCTGCAGGTTCTTCGGTTATTACTTCAGTTTTCTGTTCAGCACTCTCTGAATCTCTCTTTTCAAGGAGTTCTTTTCTTAATCTGTCAGAATCCTTTCTTACAAGAATTATGAACGGAATTGCAAACAGGATTACAATAGCTGCTGCAAGGAATATTTCAAACGGTGGAGCCGTCGTTGCGACCTCATCCTTACCGTCAAACGAATTGATTCCGATTGCAAGTGAGATAAGCGGACCGATGATCATAGGAATAAGAACCGTAAAAGTCATTCTTACGCCCTGGAAACGTCCTTCATACCCTTTTGGTATATAATCCTGGAATGTGCTCTGAAGTCCGCCTGAGATTGTCAGAATGCATCCGATAAGCGGAATTCCTCCTGCAATGAGGATTCCGAGATACAGATTCGTATCCTGAGGCATGAATTTCATACAGTAAACGAGTATTGCACCGACAAATATAATTGCAAACGTCGGAAGATAGAAATGCTTTCTTCCGAGTTTATCCATAAACACACCGATTACTCCCGTGATAACTGCACCGACAACAACAATGACTCCGACCGGAATAATGTAATCGGTGATTCCGAGTGTCTGGATGATGAAGTTGAAAAGATATGACATAAATACCTGCTGTGCTATTCCGAGAATACAGAGAGCTGAAAGCGTTATGTACATCATCTTGTTTTCTTTTATGACTTCTTTCCTGAAACCGTAGAATGTTTCCTTTAAATATCCAGGGTTACTGTTCTTGACAACGTTCGGACTGTCTTTTAAAACCCATATTGAAATGATACCTGCGACAATAGGAATGATACCGACGATAATGAAGAAGAGTTTATACATGAACGGATCTTCCTTACCTTTGTCGAATGTAAACATTGCTATGACAATTGCAATGACTGTAGAGAAAATAGGAAGCATGGAAAGAACAGCGTTGACCTTGCTTCTGTTGGATACATCTGTCACATCTGCCACCCATGTATTAAATGCCGCATCATTGGCTGTTGAACCGAAGAACGTCATCACGCAGTCAAAAATAACAAGCATGGCAACAATTCCAGCACTTGCCGCAGCGTCAAAATTAAGAGGGATGGCAGCAAAAAGCATAATAGTCACACCCCAGATAATATAACCATAGGTTATAAACGGTTTTCTTTTTCCGAGTTTATCGCACAGTCCTCCTGCAAATATCGTGGTTGCAGTAGCAGCGATTGCCGAGAAAATAACCATAAGGGTTGTCGCAATATAGTACATATTGCCGAACTTTGCCGTATCGTCAAAAATGTTCTGGGCAAAAGTTGCAAAGTACATGTTTTCAATAGTCCATGCTATCTGTCCGATAAAGCCGAACAGAACAGCCGAGAACCAGATTCTCCCGCCCAGCGGTGTGGATTTTGCTGTTTCGTTTTTCATATTTTCACCTTACTATAGGCAGGATTTTTTCATAGAAAAAACTGTCTGCCTCATCTTTCATAATATTAAAGTACATATCATCTATTTTGACTCCGATGCCCTCTTTATAGCACTGACTCATACAGAATGTGGCAAGAAGATCTATTTTGTCATCGAGTTTCTCCTTATCTATAAGAACGCGCAGACGGTTTAATACCTCCTGTGAACCTTTCATATAGCATATCCCACCGATACATACTGTTATCCTGATTTTTCCGTTTTCCATACGATAATAATACAATAATCCCGTGACATTATCAATTTAATAATTGATTGCACAATTGCACACATCATATTACAATTTATTTGGGGAGAGAGAGATGAAGATAGAAAAGCAAGTACACGAAATACAGCTCAGTTATGCAGCTGTGGATGAACTGTCACAAAAGATCCGTGAATTTCTTACAGTGTTAAAACTTCCTTCAAAGGAGGTGACAAGATACTGCCTTGCCGCTGAGGAAATTCTCCTCAGTCTCATAGAAGATGAGACCACGGACAGGATAGTCAGACTTACTCTTGGCAGAAAATTTTTCACTCCTTATTTTTCCATTGAAACTGACGGCACATCAAAAAACGTATTTATCAAGGACAAGGAAGAACATTCGTTTTTCGGTGATTCATTTCTCCAGAACCTGGGGCTTTCCCCGGAATACACATATTCAGACGGAAAGAACGAATACTCTTTCAAACTGAAGAAGAAAAAAATCAATCCTTTTATAATAATTCTGATTGCTTTTGCATCCGCAATAGCAGTAGGCTGTCTAGGACTTTTATTCCCTGAAAACGTAAAAAATGGTATAACGGATTCCTTTATTAACCCTGTTTATGATGCATTTTTAAATGTGCTGAGCTGTATAGCTGGTCCTATGATATTCCTTTCGGTTGCATGGGGTATTTACGGAATAGGAGACGTTGCCACATTAAAACGTGTCGGAAAGAGCGTGTTCCTTGGTTATTTTCTGATGCTCTACATGTTTGTAATTATCATAGCAGCAGCTGCAGGCCCTCTCTTTAACTGGAATTTTGCATCAAGCATATCCTCGGCTAACGAATTCAAAGCAATCTTTACTATGATCCTTCAGATTTTCCCGCACGATATCATTTCACCGTTTGCGGACGGCAATACCCTTCAGATAATATTCCTTGCGATAATTATAGGAATTGCCCTTATATTCCTCGGGAAGAAAACCGATGCAATTGCTATAGCAATTGAACAGATAAATCACATCATTCAGTTCCTTACCGAGTTTATCACAAAGCTGGTTCCTTTCTTCATTTTCATTGTCCTCGTAAAGATGATATGGACTAACACCGTAGACACATTCCTCGGAGTATGGAAACTCTTTGCGGTTTTCATCTGCAGTGCACTGGTTGTAGCATTCCTTCTTGTTCTGATAACAGGAATCCGCTACAGGACAAATCCGTTCTCGCTTATAAGAAAAGGGCTCCCTACATTCTTTACAGCCATAACCACGGCATCCTCAGCCGCAGCATTTTCAGTAAATATCAAAGCCTCTACCGAAGATTTCGGCATAAACAAATCAGTTGTTGCATTCAGCATCCCGCTCGGTATGATTCTCTTTAAAGTAACAACAGCCATAAGTTACTTATGTCTGGCATATTATTTTGCCGAGTTCTATGGTATTGAAGTGAGTATATCCTGGTTTATTCTTGTAGCATTCACTGTGGGCATCCTTGCTATGGCAACACCTCCTATTCCTGGCGGAGCAGCCATTGCATACACGATTCTTTATACTCAGTTCGGCATTCCTATTGAAGCAATTGCACTCACATTAGCATGTGACGTCTTCCTTGATTTTATCAGCACTGGTTTTGACCAGTTTGCTCTTCCGTATGCACTTGTCAATATGACTTCAAGGCTTAATCTTGTTGATAAAAACAAATTAAAAGAAAAGAAAGAAAGAATAACCAAAAACTGAGGAAAAATTCACTTGTAAGTTATTTGGCAGAATATCTCATTTGTTTGACATACAAAAGTCATTATGCTAATATATTCAAGCATATAAATCAGCAGCAAAATAAAAAAAATCAGCAGCATACTATATGTAGTGGTAATCGGTCATGGAAAAGTACCCAAGAGGCCGAAGGGGCTCCCCTGCTAAGTGTATGGGGCCTA
>JAKSOR010000033.1 GCA_024405515.1 Clostridia bacterium | reverse complement strand
CCGCCAGCGTTCGTCCTGAGCCAGGATCAAACTCTTAAGTTCAATCTTGACTGTCCTTAACTTTGTTCAAAGGTTTTAGACGCTTGTCTTTTAAAATGATTTAATTCACATTAAAATCGCTTTTCCAAATTTGTGTTCAATTTTTAAGGTTCTTGCCGTCTCCCTTTCAGGTGACAGCCTACATATACTATCATAAGATTATATTAGTGTCAAACAAAATTTTACTAATTTCAATAATTTTTTTTAATTATTTTACAGAAGATTTTGCCCCACTAAATATTGTGCATTTTGTTTAATATAATGCACTATTCAGTGACTATTCTATCTTTTGACAGCCCGATAATACTAATACTTTGAAATTTTTTTGTAAAGTAAATAAACGCCTGATTTCAGATATTTATGATAATGATATTAAAATCGGAAATTGTATGATTAAATCACTCGGCGCGGTTAATTACTCCGCCACCGAGACAGATCTGGTCGCTATATATAACAGCATACTGGCCAGGAGCAACAGCTCTTTGCTTTTCTTCAAAGTCAATATAAACATCCCCGTTTTCAAGAACGGATGCATGCGCCTTCTGAAGCGGCTGGCGGTGTTTTATTCTGACAAGGCAGTCAAACTCACTGCTTTCAGGTTCTGTTATGAAATTGAATCCTTCGGTTGTCAGTGTCTTTTTAAAGAGAACGGAGTCCTCACCCTGGGAAACAATAAGCTCATTTCTTTCCACATCCTTACCGAGAACAAACCATCTGTCTCCGTTTCCGTCCGCGGATCCGCCTATCCCGAGTCCCCTTCTCTGACCGAGCGTATAGAAATAAACGCCCTTATGATGTCCTACCACCTTTCCGTCCTGAGTGATTATATTGCCTTCTTTCATAGGAATGTATTTTGAAAGGAAGTTTCTGAAATTGCGCTCCCCGATAAAGCATATGCCCGTGCTGTCCTTTTTTTCGGCGACAGGAATGCCGAACTTTCTTGCGAGTTCCCTTACATCTCCCTTCACCATATCACCGAGAGGGAACATAACGTCATTGAGCTGACTGTTTTTTACCTGATTAAGGAAATATGTCTGATCCTTATTTTCATCCTGAGCTCTTAAAAGAAAATTCGTACCGCCTTCGTGTCTTATTCTGCAGTAATGACCTGTTGCAATATAATCCGCACCGAGTTTTCTTGCAAAATCAGCAAAAGGACCGAATTTCACTTCCCTGTTACAAAGAACATCCGGATTAGGGGTTCTTCCTTTTTTGTATTCCTCTACAAACAGAGTGAAAACATGCTGCATGTATTCTTCGGAAAAATCCACCGAGTAATACGGAATATCAATTTTATCACAGATGTATTTCACATCGGTCCAGTCCTGTTCGCCGGTACAGCATCCGTTATCATCCTGTTCTTTCCAGTTAGACATATAAAGTCCGACCACGTCAAAACCCTGCTCTTTCAGAAGAGCAGCTGATACTGCGGAATCAACTCCGCCGCTCATACCGACTACAACACGTTTATTACTCATACTTAATATTGATTATACTATATTATATATATTATATATACAATAATTTATATAGACAAATAATAAAGCCGGAGTAATTAGCTCCGGCCGTATATACTTAATTGGCAATTAGATTAATTTGATAATGCAGGTTTTTGCTGCGTCTCCACGTCTGAATCCTGTCTTTAAGATCTTTGTGTATCCGCCGCCCTGTCCGTTTTCGTTCTTTAATGCATCATACTTTGGTGCATATTCTTTGAACATTTTCTCGATTAACGGATGTTTTGTATCCTTAATACGTGTCTTATATTCGGACTTGGACTCTTTTTCGCCTTTGAACTCCTGTAAATCAACAAGTTCTGCCATAAGTCTACGACGTGCTGCTAATTTCTTTGCGCCATCGTTTGTGAATTCTGTTGCTACTTTCTCGCCTTTTGCGTTTGTAACATTCTTTGTGACTTTTACATCATCCTGATATGTTCTTACTGCGAGTGTTATTAATCTTTCTGCAAGTATTCTGACTGATTTAGCACGGTCAACTGTTGTTTCGATTTCACCATACCATAAAAGTTCTGATACCTGGTTTTTAAGCATTGCCATTCTCTGGTCTGAGCGTTTTCCTAATTTATTTGCCATATGTTCCTCCTAGTCATCTAATTCCTTAAGACTTAGACCCATAGATTCTAATTTTTTAATGATTTCATCGAGAGATTTTCTTCCGAGGTTTCTGACTTTCATCATTTCCTCTTCTGTCTTTGCGACTAATTCTCCAATGGTTTTGATATTAGCATGTACTAAGCAGTTCTGTGAACGTGCAGACAGGTCAAGATTCATAATAGAATCATTGAGAATGTCAGGAGCTGATGCTTCCTGCTCTTCTTTCTTGAAAATGCTCTTTCCGTCAGCAATATCTGTAAGATTTACGAAGAGATCTACGTGATCTTTCATGATCTTTGCTGCAAGAGATGTGATTTCTTTTGCTGATACTGTGCCGTCTGTTGTTACTTCAAGTGTTAACTTGTCAAAATCGATGGACTGTCCTACACGGGCCGGTTCAACAATGGAGTTAACTTTGAGTACAGGTGTGAAAATTGAATCGATTGGGATGTATCCGATAGGTTCCTTATCGTCTTTGTTTCCTTTTGCCTGTACATAGCCTCTTCCGTAAGCAACGTAAATGACCATATCAAGTACTGCATCATCATCGAGTGTGCAGATAACCTGGTCTTTGTTGATAACTTCAACACCGTTTGCGCACTTGATGTCTCCTGCCTTTACAACGCCGACTTTGTCTGCGTAGAGAGAACATACAACTTTGCCTTCTGTCTCAAGAGCACTTGCTGCTTTAAAACGTACCTGCTTTAAATTGAGGATAATTTCAGTTACTTCTTCCTTGATACCTTTAATTGCAGAAAATTCATGAGCAACGCCTGCAATCTTGATTCCTACTGCTGCTGCACCAGGAAGTGCAGATAACAGAATACGGCGTAAGCTGTTCCCGAGTGTTGCACCGAAGCCTCTTTCTAATGGTGTTACCACGAATTTGGCATAATCCATACGGTCTGCTTCACAAGTAATTACTGGATGAATGATTTCCATTATAACTCTATCCTCCTAACCTATTATTTGGAGTACAACTCAACAATGAGGTGTTCCTTAATATCAAGGTCAATGTCTGCTCTTTCTGGGAGTGCAAGAACTTTGCCTGATAATGTTGTGTTATCGAACTCTAACCATTTTACTAAGCCTAAGTTCTTTGTTGCTTTAACTGCATCCCACATTGTGGAATCTTTGCTGTTTTCTTTGACTGCGACTACGTCACCTGCTTTGATGATGTATGATGGGATATCAACTTTCTTTCCGTTTACTGTGATATGTCCGTGACATACAATCTGACGTGCCATGGCTCTTGATGTGCCGAGACCGAGTCTGTAAACAACGTTGTCAAGTCTTCTTTCGATTAAGCAGAGCATGTTCTCACCTGTGACACCTCTCATAGCTGCAGCTGTGTCATAGTACATCTTGAACTGTTTTTCTGTTACACCGTAGAAACGTTTTGTTTTCTGTTTCTCACGGAGCTGAACTGAGTAACCGCTTGCTTTCTTTCTGCCCTTGCCGTGATCGCCAGGTGCAGCAAATTTTGTATTTAATACACACTTTTCAGAGTTGCATTTTTCACCCTTTAAATAAAGTTTGCAACCTTCACGTCTGCAAAGACGACAATCTGGTCCTGTATATTTTGCCATATTCTAATCCTCCTCTTACAGTCTTCTTGCCTTTGGTGGACGGCAACCGTTGTGAGGAATCGGAGAAACATCCTGGATAAGTGTTACTTCAAGTCCTACATTTGCTAAAGCACGGATAGCAGATTCTCTGCCCTGTCCTGGTCCTTTAACATAAACTTCGACTGTTCTCATACCCTGATCGTATGCAACCTTAGCTGCATCTTCGGATACCATCTGTGCTGCAAACGGTGTTGCTTTACGGCTTCCGCGGAGTTTTAATTTTCCTGCGCTTGACCATGAAATTGCATTACCGTTCATATCTGTGATAGTAACGATTGTGTTGTTGAAAGAAGCATGTACATGTACTTGGCCTTTTTCAACATGTTTGATATCTTTTCTTTTCTTAATAGCTTTTCTTGCGATACCTGCCATAATACTATGCCTCCCTTATTTCTTACGTGATACTGCACGCTTCGGTCCCTTTCTTGTACGGGCATTCTGTTTTGTGTTCTGTCCACGTACTGGTAAACCTTTTCTGTGACGTACACCACGGTATGAACTGATTTCCATTAAAGCCTTGATATTGAGACCTACGTTTCTCTTAAGGTCACCTTCTACAACAAGGTTCTTTTCGATGTAATCACGGATTAAACTTACTTGTTCTTCTGTTAAATCTTTAACACGAGTATCAGGATTAATACCTGTCTCAGCTAAGATCTTCTGAGATGTTGGAAGACCGATACCAAAAATGTATGTAAGTCCGATTTCAACTCTCTTTTCACGTGGTAAATCCACGCCGGCGATTCTTGCCATTTTCTACCTCCAATTAGTAAAAGAAATTATAATTTTTTGTTATATATGCCACGCATAGATAGTCGCTGTAAATTGGAATGATGCGACCAGCCGCTCTATGCAATTTTGCCATATTCTGCCAAATCAGCCCTGACGCTGTTTATGATTTGGATACTTAGAGCAGATAACCATAACTCTGCCGTTTCTCTTGATAACTTTGCACTTGTCGCACATTGGTTTTACACTTGGTCTAACTTTCATAGTAACCTCCGATAATATTTCCTGACCTTATTTGTTTCGGTAGATGATTCTGCCCCTGGTCAAATCGTATGGTGACATTTCAATTCTTACTTTGTCGCCTTCAAGGATTCTGATGTTGTTGATACGTAACTTTCCGCCTAAATATGCTTTGATGATGAGTCCGTTTCCGAGCTGTACTCTAAACTCTGTTTTCGGTAATACTTCGATTACTTTGCCTTCGGTTTCAATAACGTCTTCTTTTGACATGTGATCCTCTTTTAATTTTCTTCATTGTAAGGGCGCAGTGCACTGAAAAGTTCCGCATCAAATACCTGTGTATTCGCTCTGAGCTTTTCGGCAATTTTTTCAAGGATATCCCCGTTTGCCTTTAAATGCTTTGCGTTCTTAATTTTTGCATTTCCGATATGTCTCTGACTGCCGTCTGCAATCTTTACAGTATTTTCATCTATGACTTCCACAACTGCGTAATATCTTCCGCTGTCGCGTCCTGCCATTGATAATACTACCTGTCCAAGTTCCATATCAGAGTGTCAATATTTCTGCTCCGTTTTCAGTAAGAGCTACTGTGTTTTCATAATGCGCTGACGGGAGTCCGTCAATCGTTACGCATTTCCATCCGTCTTCAAGTACTTCCCATCTTCCGAGATTAATCATCGGCTCTATTGCAAGAACCATACCTACCTGGAGCTTCGGTCCGTGTCCTGCAGTCCCGTAATTCGGCACTGACGGATCTTCATGCATTTCTCTTCCGATTCCGTGGCCGGTCATTGCTCTCACAACCCCGTAACCTCTGGATTCGTTATACTGCTGAATTGCGCTTGAGATATCACCGAGGTGTCCGCCTTCTTTGAACTGTTTGACTCCTTCGAAGAAACTTTCTCTTGTCGTCTTTACCAGTTCCCTGACCTTTTCATCCACCTGCCCGATTTCGAATGTTCTTGCCGCATCTGCCTGCCATCCTTTGAAGATGAGCCCTGCATCGATTCCGACAATCTGTCCTTCCTCGAGTTTTTTGTCTGACGGGAATCCGTGTACAACATGTTCATCTACTGAAGCGCATATTGATGCCGGGAATCCGCCGTATCCCAGGAATGATGGGGTTGCTCCGTGCTTTTTGATGTAATCATAAGCAAACTCATCAAGCTTTTTTGTGGATACACCTGGTTTTGTTCTCTCTTCGAGATAGAGGAGAAGGTCTCTGAGCATTGCTCCTGATTTTCTCATGCACTCTATTTCCGAAGGAGATTTAAGTTTTATCATTCAAGCACCTTCTTGACTTTGGCAAATGTATCTTCGATTATGTTGTTTGATACTATATTTGCCAACTTGCCCTGTTTTTTGTAGTAATCTATGAGCGGTGCTGTCTGTTCGCTGTAGACCTTAAGTCTGTTCTGAACTGTTTCCGGTCTGTCATCATCTCTTACGATGAGTTCCTTTCCGCATTTTGCACAAACTGTGCTTCCGTTCAGCGTGTCAGTGTGATAAGATGCTCCGCACACACATACCCTTCTTCCGGCAAGTCTTCTGACAATCACATCGAAATCAACCTCAATATTTACTGCCAGATCAATCTTTGCGATTTTATCGAGCGCCTCAGCCTGAGCAATTGTTCTCGGGAATCCGTCGAGGATGTAACCGTTTCTGCAGTCCTCTTCTTTGAGTCTGGCATCAACTATTCCGATTACCACTTCATCCGGCACTAAAGCTCCCTTGTCAATATAGGATTTTGCTTCCTTGCCGAGCGGTGTTCCGTCCTGGATATTTCTCCTGAGAATATCTCCGGTAGAAATCTGAGGTACCCCGTATTCTTTTGCTATTAAAACTGCCTGTGTTCCTTTGCCGGCGCCTGGTGCGCCAAGTAATATTATATTTTTCATAGATAGTTATTATAGCATTTTTTTACGGGGATGGCAAACGCCACCACCGTAATGTTATCGATTATTTGAGGAAGCCTTTATAGTGCTTCATCATAATCTGAGATTCAAGCTGTTTGTTAAGTTCAAGTGCCACTGAAACAACGATCAGAAGACCTGTTGCTGAGAAAGCATTGTAGAATCTTAATGCACCGTCTGCGGATAATGCCTGGAAAATGAATGTCGGTACAAGAGCAAGGATCATGTAGAAGAATGCGCCGAATAATGTGATACGGTTGTTGATCTTCTTTAAGAAATCGCTTGTTGGCTTGCCCGGTCTGATTCCAGGAATGAATCCACCGTACTGCTGGATATTCTTTGATACATCTTCCGGATTGAACTGAATCATTGCGTAGAAGTATGAGAAGAATAAGATAAACAATGCGAGGAATACGTAGTAGACTGGTGTGCCTGTTCCCATATACTGTGCATACCATGCGGCTGCAGGAGTTGTTGAGAAGAACAGTGTGATAATCATCTGAGGGAACATGATAAGAGATGATGCGAAAATGATTGGCATAACACCGCTTCCGTTTACACGGATTGGGATATATGTTGTCTGTCCGCCGTACATCTTGTTACCTTTTACCTGTTTTGCATACTGAACCGTGATTCTTCTTTCTGCACCATCCATAAAGACGATGAATACGAAGATGAGAATTACGATTAATATGAATCCGATGATATTCCAGATGTATGTCCATTCCTCACCTACCATCTTGAATGATTCAGCCATCATTGTTCCTGCTGTTGCTAAGATACCGATGAAAATGATAATGGATGTTCCGTTACCGATTCCGTATTCGGTGATTCTTTCGCTGAGCCACATAACCATGATTGAACCGCCAACCAGGATAATGATTGTAAGTGTCATGGTAAGTGCAGGAGCTTCTGCTGTTTCAAACCCGAAGATAGGTCTGATAGCACTCTTTAATCCGACTACAATACCGATTGCCTGTATAATAGCAAGGGCAATTGCAACGAATCTGGTAATCTGAGTCATCTTTCTTCTGCCTTCATCCCCTTCTTTCGACATTCTTTCGAGTGCCGGAACAACGAGTGTAAGGAGCTGCATTATGATGAATGCATTGATGAACGGAAGTATTCCCAGTGAGAAAAGGGTTGCATTCTGAAGTGAACCGCCTGTGATTGTACTCAGAAGACTTAAGAAGTCATTTCCTGAGAGAAGTGTTGACAGTACGGCCGAATTCAGAGTCGGTACCGGGATATAACAACCAATACGATAGACCAAGATCATGGCAAGTGTTGCCCAGATCTTGATTCTGATCTCTTTGGTTTTGAATGCATTTACTAACGTTTCAAACATTATAGCACCTCTACTGTGCCGCCTGCCTTCTGAATTTTTTCTGCTGCAGACGCTGTGAATTTCTTAGCTTTGATTGTGAGTTTCTTTGTTAATTCGCCGTTTCCCATAACTTTTAAGCCGTATGGTTCCACAACTTTAACAATACCAGCCTCAACGAGCTCGTCAATTCCTACAACTGCTCCGTCTTCGAAGCAATTGAAAACGTCGACATTTACTGCATTGTATACGTGTGCAAATCTCTTGTTGTTAAATCCGACTTTTGGAAGTCTTCTAGTCATTGGCATCTGTCCGCCTTCAAAGTTAGGACGAACACCGCCACCGCTTCTTGCCCACTGACCTTTATGTCCACGTGTCGAAGTTTTGCCTGTACCTGAACCGATTCCGCGACCAACTCTCTTAGAAGCTGTTGTTGCGCCTTCTGCAGGTTTTAAATCTTGAATATTCATAGTGATCCTCCTCTAGATTTCCTCAACCTTAACGAGGTGTGATACCTTGTTGATCTTTCCTCTGATTACTGCATCATCAACGAATTCATTGGAGTTACCGATTTTGTGTAATCCCATTGCTTCGAGATTTGCTTTCTGGTTTTTGAGGATTCCGTTTGGGCTCTTTACAAGAGTGACTTTGATCTTTTTTGCTGTTTCTGCTTTCTTTGCCATAGTTCCCTCCTGTTAGTCAGCAACTACATCTACTCCACGGAGTGAAGCGATTTCGTCCGCATTTCTGAGACTCTGAAGTCCTGCGAGTGTTGCTTTTGCACTGTTGATTTTGTTGTTTGTTCCTAAGGACTTTGTTCTGATGTCTTTTACACCAGCAACTTCGAGTACCATTCTGACTGCACCACCGGCGATAACACCAGTACCTTCTTCAGCCGGGATTAATAATACATAACCGCTTCCGAATTTACCGATTGTCTGGTGAGGAATTGTTGTGTCCTTTAATGCAATCTGAACCATGTTACGTTTTGCAAGCTGTGTAGCTTTTTCAATTGCTTCCGGAACTTCTGCTGCCTTTCCCATTCCGAGACCGACTTTGCCCATTCCGTCGCCAACTACTACAAGTGCGCTGAAACGCATATTTCTACCGCCCTTAACAACCTTTGTTACACGGTTAACAGCGATGAGTTTTTTGTTTAAACCATCATTCTCTTCT
Organism: Clostridia bacterium; assembly: GCA_024405515.1. Classification (GTDB taxonomy): domain Bacteria; phylum Bacillota; class Clostridia; order Christensenellales; family CAG-917; genus CAG-475. Next base: position 2,620 of record JAKSOR010000033.1, on the reverse strand, counting down.
CTGTTTTTGTCGTTTCTTCTATCACGATTTTCTGCCATAATTCCTCCTAAAACTCAAGGCCAGCTTCTCTTGCGCCTTCTGCGAGAGCCTGAACTCTGCCTGTGTAAAGATATCCGCCTCTGTCAAAGACGACTTCTTTAATACCGAGTTTGAGTGCTTTCTCGGCGATAGCTGTACCAACGACTTTGGAAACATCACTCTTGGATAAATCCTTGATCTTTGCCTGTACATCTTTTTCTAATGAAGATGCTGCACAAAGTGTGTTGCCTTTTACATCGTCAATAATCTGAGCATAGATATGGTTTGTGCTTCTGTACACGCAGAGACGTGGTCTTGCTTCAGTTCCTGAAACTTTCTTTCTTACTCTTGCGTGACGGATAACTCTGTCCTGATTCTTATCTAATTTCTTAATCATAGTCTCACCTCTTACTTAGCAGCTTTCTTTCCTTCCTTGTGGATTACAACTTCATCTTTGTAATGGAAGCCATATCCATGGTAAGGTTCAACCGGCTTGATTGCCTTGATTGAAGCAGCCTGCTGACCGACTAACTGACGGTCAATTCCCTTAACAACGATTTCAAGTGGCTGTGGAAGTTCGAAAGTGATTCCTTGCGGAGCCTGAACTACTACAGGATGTGAGAATCCGATGTTCATAACGAGTTTTGTCGGTCCTTCAAGTGCGAGCTTGTAACCTACACCAGCTACAACAACAGTTTTTGTGAAGCCTTTTGTTACTCCTGTTACCATGTTGTTGATTAATGCACGGTATAAACCATGTAATGCACGGTGATCTTTGTCATCTGAATGACGTGTACAAACGATTGCACCATCTTTTAATTCAACGTCAATTGATGGATCGATTGCCTGTGTGAGTGTTCCGAGTGGACCGCTTACTGTGACAACGTTATCTTTGTTTTCAAATTTTACTCCGGCCGGAAGTGCGATAGGAGCTCTACCAATTCTTGACATAATAAACCTCCTTACCAAATATAAGCGAGCACTTCGCCACCGATGTGTTGTGCTTTAGCTTCCTTGTCTGTAAGAATTCCCTTGGATGTGGAAAGGATTGCGATACCCATTCCGTTTAATACCTTAGGAAGATTATCTGCGCCAGCGTAGATTCTTAAACCAGGTGTGGAAACTCTCTTTAAAGCTGTAATGACCTTCTGATTCTTGTCAGCTGCGTACTTTAATGTAACAACGATTGTGTTCTGTACTGCGCCTTCTACGATTTCGAAGCTCTTGATATAGCCTTCTTTTACTAAAATTTCTGCGATTGCGACCTTGATTTTGCTCGCCGGAATTTCAACTGTTTCGTGCTTTGCGGTCAAGGCATTTCTGATTCTTGTCAGCATATCTGCAATTGGATCTGTCATAATTCTCTGCCTCCTCTTACCAACTTGCTTTCTTAACTCCAGGAATTTCACCCTTATAAGCTAAATTTCTGAAGCAAACTCTGCAAATACCATACTTTCTGAGTACAGCATGTGGACGTCCGCAAATACGGCAACGTGTATATTCACGTGTTGAGTATTTCTGTGGTCTGGACTGTTTAACTTTCATTGATGTTTTTGCCATAGTAAACCTCCTTATTTGGCGAAAGGCATACCCATAAGTTTAAGTAACTCACGAGCCTCTTCGTCTGACTTTGCAGTTGTTACGATGCAAATGTCAAATCCACGGACCTTTTCAACTTTATCAAATTCGATTTCCGGGAAGATGAGCTGTTCTTTTACGCCAACTGCATAGTTTCCTCTTCCGTCGAATGACTTTGCTGAAACGCCACGGAAGTCACGTACTCTTGGGAGTGCGATAGAGATGAATTTATCGAGGAAGTCATACATTCTGTTTCCACGGAGTGTGACTTTAGCACCTACGTTCATTCCTTCTCTTACTTTGAAGTTTGCTACTGACTTTTTAGCAGTTGTGATAACAGGTTTCTGACCTGCGATCATTTTTAATTCTTCAACTGCAAGTTGTAATGATTTGCTGTTATCCTTACAATCACCAAGGCCCATGTTAAGAACGATCTTTTCAATCTTTGGGACTTCCATTACGTTCTTGTAACCAAAGTGTTTGATGAGAGCCGGTACGACTTCTTCAGCATACTGCTTTCTCATACGATATCTTTCAGCATTACCAGCATTGTTCTGATCGGTTGCAGCTGCATTAGCAACCTGATTTTTCTTTTCTGCCACGATATTACCTCCGATTTATTAGTTCTCAGCTTTTGCTGATTTTTTCTTTGCTGCCTTCTTTGCAACTTTCTTTGCAGAAGACTTCTGTTCTTCAAGAGATGCACCACATTTCGGGCATACACGTACGGATTTCTTCTTGCCGTTGATTTCCTGAATTTCGTGTTTTACTCTTACGACTTCGCCACATTTCGGGCATACGAGCATTACGTTTGATGCATCGATTGCGCCTTCCTGTTTTACGATTCCGCCTTTGTCCTGTGCGTTTCTTGGTTTTTTGCTCTTAGAAACAATGTTGATTCCTTCAACGTAAATTCTGCCTGCTTCAGCATCAACTTTTAAGATTTTGCCTACTTTGCCAGCATCTTTACCTGTAATTACCATTACATTGTCGCCTTTTTTAACGCTTAATTTTGCCATAATGC
>JAKSOR010000032.1 GCA_024405515.1 Clostridia bacterium | reverse complement strand
TAGATAGAGGTGCACCAAAGATGAGTACCACGGATTAATGACTGCCAAAGTCACGTGGAAAAGGTGATGGTGCCGAAGCAGATGCAGTGGCAGGCATTTGCTGGCAACTCAGAGAATATCTGTTTTGCTGTCGCAGAGATGCGGAGCGCTATCCCGACATAGTACATTTGTGCATTGTAAGGACAGCCGCATCGGACTGTCTTTTCTTATTTTATTAGAATATGCACAGACCGTGCAGGAGGAGTCGAAATGAAGAACACAGTTTTTGAAGGTGTGGCAACAGCCATTATCACACCGATGAACAATGACGGAAGCGTTGATTTTGAAGCTTTCGGACGCCTGATTGACTGGCAGATCGAAGAAGGCGTAAATGCAATCGTTGCAGCAGGAACGACCGGTGAGGGCTCAACTTTAACAGATGAAGAACACAAAGCAGTTATTAAATACTGCGTTGAGAAGACAGCGGGAAGGGTACCTGTGATAGCAGGAACCGGTTCCAATGATACCGACTATGCAATCAGCCTCACAAAATATGCCGAGGAAGTCGGGGCGGATGCAATGCTGCTTGTAACACCTTATTATAACAAGGCAACACAGAAAGGACTTATTGAGTCCTTCACGGCAATCGCCGACTCGACAACAAAACCGTGCATCCTCTATAATGTACCTAGCCGTACAGGATGCAATCTGCTCCCTTCAACGGTGGCTGTTCTTGCTGAACACAGGAATATTGTCGGCGTAAAAGAAGCAAGCGGAAATATTTCCCAGATTGCCGAACTTGCAGCTCTCTGCGGGGACAAAATAGATATCTATTCGGGTAATGATGACCAGATTGTACCTATTCTGGCACTCGGAGGAAAGGGCGTTATTTCGGTTCTTTCAAATCCTCTTCCTAGAGAAACAGCAGAAATCTGCAACCGTTTCTTCAGCGGGGACGTGAAGGGATCAGCAGAACTTCAGCTTAAGCTTCTGCCACTCGTTAATGCTCTTTTCTGTGAAGTAAACCCGATTCCTGTAAAGGCAGCAATGTCACTTATGGGATATGGTGATAACCACCTGCGTCTGCCTCTTACAACAATGGAACCGGCAAATCAGGAAAAACTTGTAAGATTAATGAAAGAAAACGGTATAAACCTTTAAAAGGAATATGCCCGGGAGTATAAATTATGAGAATTCTAATAAGCGGTATATGCGGACATATGGGTAAGGAAGTTGAAAAACTTGCCCTTGAAGGCTATAAAGGTGCTTCTATTGTTGCCGGAGTTGATTTTAAAAACGACGGGTCAGCATCAGTAAAGTGTGCTGTGGATTTTGATTATGCGGAAACAGATGTCGACTGCATAATCGATTTCTCTAATCACGCCTGCACAAAATACCTTCTTGATTTTGCAGTGAAGAACAATCTGCCTCTGGTTCTTGCAACCACCGGCCAGACTGAAGAGGAAAAGGAATCAATTAAAAAAGCTTCCGAAAAAATTCCGCTTTTTTATTCGGCTAATTATTCAATGGGCATAGCAATTCTTACCGAACTTGCAAAAAAGACGGCGGCCCTTATGCCGGATGCCGAAATAGAGATAATAGAAAAGCATCATGACAGAAAGGTTGATGCTCCTAGCGGTACGGCACTCGCACTTGCCGATGCCATTAAGGAAGTCCGTCCGGACTGCTATACAAAGAACGGCAGAGACGGAAGTTCAAAACGAGGACAGAATGAGATAGGAATTCATTCGGTGCGTCTTGGGAACATCGTAGGTGAGCATGAGGTGATTATCGGTACACAGAACCAGACAATCACTCTTAAGCATGAGGCACACAGCAGAGCCCTGTTTGCAGAAGGTGCTCTCTGCGCAGCAGCCTTCCTTATGGGAAAACCGGCAGGCCTTTATGATATGAAAAAGATGCTTGAGTTTTAAGGAGTCTTTATGAGAATAGGAATTTACGGGTACGGAAACCTCGGAAGAGGAGTGGAACTTGCAGCGGGGCAGAATCCTGATGCCGAGATAGTGGCAGTATTTACAAGAAGGGATCCTCAAAGCGTTAAGACACTGACAGGCTGCAGTGTTGTTTCCTCATCTGATATTCTTTCGTATAAAGACAAAATAGATGTGCTGATTATCTGCGGAGGCAGTGCCACAGACCTTCCTGAAATGACTCCGTATCTTGCCGGACACTTTAATGTCGTGGACAGTTTTGATACACACGCAAAAATACCTAATCACTTCGAAAACGTAGATAAAGCATCCAAAATGAACGATAAAGTGGCACTTATATCAGCAGGATGGGATCCGGGCATGTTCTCACTTAACAGACTTTATGCCTCTGCGATTCTGCCGGAAGGCAGGGATTATACCTTCTGGGGAAGGGGCGTGAGTCAGGGACATTCGGATGCTATAAGAAGAATAAAAGGTGTCAGGGATGCTCGTCAGTATACAGTACCGTGTGAGAGTGCATTAAGACTTGTAAGAGAGGGAAAGAACCCTGAACTCACAACCAGGGAAAAGCATACAAGGGAATGTTTTGTAGTCGCAGAAGAAGGAGCGGATCTTGAAAGAATAGAAAATGAAATCAAGACAATGCCTGATTATTTCAGTGACTATGACACAACAGTAACCTTTATTTCCGAAGAGGAATTAAAAAAGAATCACTCGGGTCTTCCACACGGCGGATTTGTCATAAGAACAGGAAAGACCGGAATAAACAAAGAGCACAGCCATGTTATTGAATACAGACTTCAGCTCGATTCAAACCCTGAATTCACGGCAAGCGCAATTGTTGCCTTTGCCCGTGCTGTTGTCCGTATGGCTGTGAGAAAGAACTTCGGGTGCAAAACAGTTTTTGATATTGCACCATCTGATATGTCTCCGCTTTCTCCGGATGAGCTCAGAAGAACACTTCTTTAAGAGGATATTATGATTTGCAGTAATGTAACATATAAAGATAATAATCTTTATTTTGCAGGACAGGATGTAGAAAATCTTGCTGCTGAGTACGGAACACCTCTTTATTTAATGGATGAAGACCGTATCCGTGAAAGATGCCGCACTTATCTTGATGCTGTAAAAAAAGCCTTTAACGGAAAGGCACGTGTATGCTATGCATCAAAAGCAGCATCTTTTAAGCAGATGTACAGAATAATGAAAGAGGAAGGCATGGGAATAGATGTGGTTTCCTCAGGTGAGATTCTTACTGCAAAAAGCGCCGGATATCCTCTTGAAAATGCATTTTTCCATTCAAACAACAAAACCGATGAGGATATTTCCTTTGCCATAGAGAACGGCATAGGGTATTTTGTTGTGGATAATGAGGAAGAACTTTTTTCAATAGACAGGGAAGCTGTAAAAAGAGGCATTACCCAGAAAATCCTTCTCCGTCTGACACCGGGTATAGATCCTCATACATATGCAGCAGTTTCAACCGGGCAGGTGGATTCAAAATTCGGCTCGGCAATTGAAACAGGCCAGGCAGAAGAGATAACAAAAACAGCATTATCTTTATCCGGTATATCATTAACAGGTTATCACTGCCATGTCGGTTCTCAGGTTTTTGATTCCGATGTGTTTTTACGTGCTGCCGATGTGATGCTTGATTTCATCAAGGAAATGAACGATAAGTACGGATATCTTGCAAAAGTACTTGATCTTGGCGGCGGATACGGAGTGAGATATATTGAGTCCCAGCCTGAAATAGATATTGCTTCAAATATTGAGGAAGTAGGAAGATTTATTATAAAAAAAGTCAAAGAACTTGATATTCCTGTGCCTGAGATATGTTTTGAACCTGGAAGAAGTATTGTCGCTGATGCCGGGATGACTGTATATACAGTGGGAACTGTAAAAAGAATTACCGGTTATAAAAATTATGTTTCTGTAGACGGCGGCATGACAGACAATGTGAGATTTGCCATGTACGGTGCTCCTTACACGATTCTTCCGGTTAAAAAAATGAATAACTGTAAAACAATGACGGCCGATGTCGTAGGAAGGTGCTGTGAAAGCGGAGATATAATCCAGAAAGATGTATGTCTTCCTGATTCTCTGAAAAGTGGAGATTTAATATCAACACTTACAACGGGTGCATATAATTACTCAATGGCATCTAATTATAACCGTATTCCAAGACCTCCTGTGGTAATGTTAAAAGACGGTTCCAGTTTCATAGCGGTAAGAAGGGAAACTACAGAAGATATTATCAGCCTGGATATATAATAAGGGCAGAAAATACGCGTTTTATCTAGAAGTTCTGACGCAAACGTTCCGACTTCTAGATTTTTTATGTAATTATTTTCTTTTGTCACAGTGTTGTCATAGTGCTTATAATAAAATATAATCAAGAATAAAGAAACTGGGTTTCAGAAAGGAGATAAATATGCCAGGTTTTGATTATAAAAAATATGCAAATGAAAGGTACTATCATGATCCGGATCTTGAGTCGGATATTCTTTTATTGAGTACATATGGTAACAACTATGAACAGCTCATTAAGGATGTTCTTGAAAACAAAGTCAAGCTCGCAGCAATACAGAAAATCTTTAATGGTGATATTGCCTTTGCTTCCGGAGAAAAAATGGGTGCTGATTGGACAAAGGGTGACCCGGCTGAGAGAACAAAAGTGATAGGAACATATCTTATCGGTCTTAAAACTGCTGACAGGATAACGGACTGGGGACAGAAATATTCCATAATAGGCGAAATGCAGCTGAATAATGTGCTTGGAATTAAGAGCATGGAAGATATGGAACTGCATTTTGACAATGATAATTATAATAACCTCTCAAAAGAAGAAAAAACGGATTTATTCAATGAGGTTAAGAAAATCAAAGAAGACCGTCTTGAAGTGGTAAGAGCAACCAAAAAAGTATACGAAGCCATAAACAACAAAGAATATCATCCGGAATATGTGGTGATTAATGGACCGGAAGATGAAGTTGTAATAGAGAAAGAACCGGCTTCTGAAAATGGGCGTAATATTCCTGAAGAGAGCGCTATTGATTTTAATAAACTTCTTGATGAACAGCTTTTGTTAAACAAAATGGATAAGGATGACATTAATCCTGATGCTATTCCATATATGAGCAAGGTAAATGATGACTACATGAAGTACGACAGCATGGGTGACGGTAAGTATATGCGTTCAAGATTTGATGAGGCTTTTAACAGGCTCGCAAAGGGTGAAAAGATATTTGCTACTCAGCCGGAATTTGCAATCGGAAGGGCAGGAAGAGAGCAGATAATCAACTATCTTAACAGCCTTGAATGTGCTCAGACAGATGCTTTTGTTGAAATGTATGGTAACAGTACAGATAAAGAGCAGTACAACATAGCCAATATTGAAAAAGCTGACAGGGCTAAAACCCCGGCTCAGTTAGCGGCATCCGGATTCTATCTTGACGGCAGTCATACAGAGGACCAGATTGAGTCCCTTATCTATAATTCACTTTCCTACAAAGAAAAGTATATGGATGCTCTTGGTATGAAGAAGTTAACAGATCCTGCTGCAAAGGAGCCTGAAGAATACAAGAACGAAGCAATAGATCTTATTAAGCAGGCAAAAGCGGAATATAACGGGTGCTCATGGCTTAGTCAGGTTTTCGGATATATCTTCCCGACAAAAGCCGGAAAAATCAATGATCAGATTAAATTCATGAGGCAGGACCTTATCAGCAAGGGTATACCTGCTGCAGAAATCAGTCAGCTTGAAAATGCACCTGAGGTCCAGAATCAGCCGGCAGAGAACAACAATAATGATAATAAAGAAGTTAACAAAAAACCTGCAGAACTTAAAAAAGAAGATGCTCAGGTAGGCCTTGGCGAGAATAATGAATTGGATAAATCCAAAGCTGTTCAGCCTGAAAAAGGCAATCAGCTGAATAAGGAAAATATTATTTCAAAGGACCAATGATTAATTGAAGCATAATAAAAAAATCCCCGGACAACCGGGGGTTTTGTTATTATAGAGAAAATGATTAATACATTTTGCCAGTCACATAAATAACAAATCTCTTTGGCATGAACTTGGCAAGAACTATAAGAGCAGCGTATGAGAATCCTCCGACTTTCTGAACAGGAGGGTTCTTCTTTTTTGATAATGAGTATGCTAGTTTTGCAATTATCATAGGTGAATAACCGTTCCTTTCATCATGTTCCATTGCCGCAACTGCTTTGTTGATTCTGTCTCCGTATATAGGACTGTCTGATTTGTTCTTTTCTCTTTTGTCAGTGAAATCTGTTTTTACATCTCCAGGGAGTATGGAAGTCACCTTGATATTAAACGGGGCTACCTCATTTCTCAGTGCCTCAGTAAATGATGATACTGCGGCTTTGGATGCTGAATAGAATGCCTGGAACGGGATTGCTATCGGAGCAGCTGCTGAACTTATGTTGATTATTGTCCCTCCGCCTTTTTCTCTCATATAAGGAATGACTGCCTGCGAAAGGTTGACCACTCCGAAGAAATTGACATCGAAGAGTCTTTTCATTGCTTCTTCCGATGTGTCCTCTATTGCTCCTGAAATACCGAATCCTGCATTGTTTACAAGGACATCTATTCTTCCTTCTTTATCGATAATTGACTTAATTACTGCTTTTGCATCTTCTGCTTTTGTGACATCTAAAGTAATACTGTTAAACCCTTCGACAGTTCTTCTCTGAAGGCAGTAAACTGTATCGCCTTTTTCTCTGAAATATTCCGCAGTTGCTTTTCCTATTCCTGCGGAGCCACCGGTTATTACTACAATTCTTCCCATAATATGCACCTCACAATTCAATATTAATACAAAGATACTGTGAGTTCAATATCAGGCAGCTGTATCACATGAAAATGTGTTAAATATGCAATCATTGTTGACTTTAACACGTTAAATAGATAAAATGATAAAAGGTATGAGGTGACATATGAAAAATTATAAAAACGATAATACTGATAAACTTATGCAGGCAATTACGAACATTGAAAGTGTTGATGAATGTTATGCGCTGTTTGAAGATCTTTGCACTATAAAGGAAATTCAGGATATGGCCCTGAGATTCAGTACGGCTATTCTTCTTAAAAAAGGAGAGAGTTATCAGTCTGTTGTGGAAAAAATAGGTACAAGTTCTGCAACAATATGCAGAATAAACCAGTGCCTTAACTACGGAAGCGGCGGGTATGCTCAGGCAATTGAGAAACTCGAAAAACCGGAAGAGAAAAATAATAAATGATAATGTGTCATCAGCAAGAACGGAAATAATATCCGTGCAGAAGGATCTGTTTCAGAACAAAACCAAAGCGCAATCGTATTAAGGTTGCGCTTTTTAGTCGTCGGTATCACAGGAAAAAGAAAAAATAGTGTTATTGAATTGACGTAATAATTATATTATTATTTATGTGAAATCTAATTGATAAGGAAGGTTTAATTATGTATCAGAAAGCTAATACTCCTGAAGAAGTTGGCGTAAATTCCAGAGTTGTGCTTGAAATGTTGGATACAGTTGAGAAAGGCGGAGTTTATAACCACAGTACAATCATTTTAAGAAACGGCAAAATTGCATTTGAAAAATACAATGCACCGTATTCACCGGAATATGCCCATGACATGTTCTCGGTTTCAAAGGGATTCATATCTCTTGCGGTAGGTTATCTCATCGATGAGGGCAAGATCAAATCCGTTAAGGACAAGATGCTTGACTACCTGCCTGAGTTTGAAAAGTATAAGAGCGATGCCCGATATGACAATATTACGATTGAGGCACTTCTTACGATGCACAGCGGCAAGAAATGCTCATTTATAAGGCACATGGCAAGAGGGAACTATGATGAGTTCTTCATGAAAGCCAAATTCAAAAAAGAAGTTCATTTTGTATACAGTAATGACGATGTTTATATGCTTTCCAGAATTGTATGCAGACTGACAGGCGGGACAGTGGTTGATTATCTTATGCCAAGACTTTTTGAACCGCTTGGAATCGAAAGACCGTTCTGGGAAAGAACAACTCAGGAATGTGAGGCAGGATCCACGGGACTTTATCTGAAAAGTATGGATCTCGCGAAAGTGTGTCAGTGCTATCTTGACGGCGGCGTTTACGAAGGAAAGCAGGTAATACCTAAATACTGGGCTGAGGCAGCAGGCAAATATTATGTACCTCTTCCGAAGTTCTACGGAACAAGTAAGGATTACGGATATTATTTCTGGGGAGACAGATACGGCGGATACAGATTCGACGGAATGTTCGGTCAGTGGGGAATTGTGTGCCCGAAATGGAATGCCGTAGTCGTAATGACTGACGTCGGTAATACGGAAAAGGCAATGATCGAGAAGATTTTTGATTATCTGCCGCGTATTTTCGAAGAACCTGGTGATGAAAAAGAAAATTATCCGGAGTATGTTGCTGCTGTTGAAAAATCAAAGGAATTTGTTATACCTACATCCCCGCGTCAGAAAGAAACAGAAAAGAAAATCGAAGGCAAAACTTTTGAATTAAAGAAGTTCGGTGCTTTTGCAAGAGGATTCCAGATTTACGGACATGCACAGTCTGTAATGCCTACATGTATAAAAGCCACATTCTCAAGAATCCCGTGGGATAATTTCAATGATTTCAGTTTTAAGTTCGGAGAGGATTATGTTGATATTACCTGGAGAGAGGATAAAGATACAAATACTGTAAGATGCGGAATGAACGGAGAGTGGGCAAAGGATAACATGACACTTGCAACGTTCCCGTTCAAAACCCTTGGATATGCATACTGGATTGATGAGAAGACACTCTTTGCCCAGATAAGACCGATAGAAACGGCTGGTTATACTAACTGGACATTCACCTTTGATGATAAGAAATTCAAGCTCCAGTCTGAGGGATATCCGTCCTTCCAGTCCTGGGCATTAGGGCATATGGACGAGGTAGACACTCTTCCTGACTGGGTAACAAACATAGAACATAAAGGTGTAATAATGGTTACAAAGCCGCTTATCAAACCAGTCTTTAAAGGGAAAGTAAAAAAATAAAAATAGTATTTAATGAAAAGACCAGTCATATAGCTGGCCTTTTAATATGTAAAACATGTAAGGGGAATAGCATTATGCGAACCAAATTCAGACATATTCTGTTACTCTGTTTAATGGTTATTGTTTTACTTACTTTTGCGGCCTGCAATAATAACAATGATACAGAAATCACCGGTTCAAACTGGATGTCAGGAATCAGTGATGATACATTAATTTCCATGATATCAATTCCATCCACTCATGACAGCGGATCCGCTCTGGATTTCCCTCCTTCTCAGTGCCAGGCACTGACATTAAAAGAGCAGCTTGAAGCAGGTGTTAGAGGCTTCGATCTTCGCCTCGGATTTGAGTCCGATGATAGCACTGAACTGCAGATATTCCATGGCGTTGTTAATCAGGAAGTGGACTTTAAAGATATAGTAAACGACTTTAAAACCTTTTTAAGTGCAAATCCTACCGAAACGGTAATAATCTTTATCAAGAACGAAAACGGCGATGACAGGGAAAAATTCTTCAGTGCTTTAAACGGGTATCTGACTGATGAAATATTCTATCTCGAGAATGAAATTCCGAAGCTTTCCGAAGTAAGAGGTAAGGTAGTTTTACTCAACAGATTTGATTCATCCAAAGATGCCGGAGTACAGTGCGCTGACGGATGGAGGGATAATACTTCATTCGAAATGAATAACGGAGTAAAATGCTTCGTCCAGGATTACTATAATCTTGACAGTGAGGACAATCTTTCAAAGAAGTGGACAGAAATTAAAAATCTTATGGAAGAAGATACCGGTGAAAGTTATGTCTTTAATTTCACAAGCGGATATGTACCGGCACTTCTTGGGCTCCCGAATATAAAGGTAGTCTCAGATTATATTCATGATAAACTGCTGAATGAATTTGCCTCTATGCCGAAAGGAAATTACGGATTGGTTCTTGTGGACTTCATAGATGAGGATCTTTCAAAACTTATATATGAAAAGAACTTCCAATAAATATTAAAAATAATTTATCGAAGTTATTTATTTGTCACAGTGTTGTCATAATGTGTATGATAGGATAGATGTGTAAAGCGGAGGAAGAATATGCCAGATTATAAACAGGAAATGATAAAAGTCCTTGCAGACAACTCTTTTACAGCTGAAGAGATAAGGCTTAAAAATGTCTATGAAACTCTTTCGGAAAATGGTGATATCGAACTTGAAAAGTTAATTAATGACATGGCTGAAGACGTTAAGGGACTTAATACTTTTATTAAGGGAATAACCAGTAATATCAATCAGATTGATCAGGAACGTTATAATGAAGAGGTAGCTGCAAAAGAAGAATACAAAACTGTAATGAAAGATAACAGTGACTACAGAGTAGCACTCAGTCATAAAAGAGATGATGGTAAAGAGTGGGATGAAGAGGTCAAAGGCAGACAGTATGAACATAACGGAGAAATAATAACAGTTACTGAGGGCATTCATGAATTCTGTGCAAGAATTATGAAGGAATATAATGAACTCCCTAAAGTGGACCCGAAAACCGGTGAACCGTTATCCCCTAGTTTCACTGATACACCGGCATTCCAATCAATACCTGTGAATTCACATATGTATACTATGGTTGCAAATTATTACGACCATTATAAACTGCTTGAAACAGGTGACGGCCCTAAGAAAGTTGAGCAGCTCCGTAATGCCCCGAAAATCAGAGATCAGAAACTCAAACAGGCAGAAGCTACATACAAAGAGAAGTATGAAGCTATTGAGTATATCGGTGAGTACGATGAAGCAAAGAAAATACTCAAAGATAAAGAAAAGGATTTAAAAGATTTAAAAGCATACAGTGAAAATCTAGGTGCAGATAGAATTGTTGATAAAGAGACACTTACAGAGGACGGAAAGAAGGCCGGTCTTGATCTTTTGACAGCTGCAAGAGCTGAGTACAGAAACAAATATAATTTATGGCAGAGAATGTGGGCAAATATACTCGGTCCGTCTTTATACGGACCTGCAAAGGACGTTGAAAAGATTAATGCCTATAAAGCAGCACTTAAAGAAACGGGAGTCGAGGATAAAGAAATAGACAAAGCAATTCCTGAAAACAGTGATAAATTTTATTATGATGAAACCAGCGGAAAATTTATATCAAACCAGGAAATGATGCTTTCTTCGGAGGCAGTCTATGAGGAAAGTAACGTAACAATAATTGATGAACCTGAGAAAAAAACGGGAGAAAAGAAGCGCGTTTCCGAAACTAACAAAGACTTTGCCAAAGAGTTCTCAGATAAGAATGTCAGAATAAGTGATAAAAAGTCAAAGAACGAACCGACAGTTGTAAACAACAAGACATTAAATAGTAAATAGAATTTAACTGAATGTGTGCCCGCAGACTGATCTCTGCGGGTATTTTATCGTCTAGGAAAATTCTTTTTCTATAATCAATCAAATTCTAGAATATTTACTCACACTTTCAAATATCTCTCAGAAAATAGGTATTGTAAAACAGAAGACGGGAGTTTAATTTCCCGTCTGTGAATAGTGGTGTAACAATTTGGTGCGTCGGCTAGTCTTGTAACTAGTACCAGCATAAATAATTTCTAACGCAAGCAAGATTAGTCCAATTATACTATTTTAAGGTCTTTGCTACAGAATTCTTGAAATCATTCTTGGATGAACATCCGAGTTTTTTATAGATATTCGAGAGATGACTCTTGATAGTCTCATCTGAGACGCCAAGCTTTTGAGCAATTTCTTTTCTGCTTTTATCTCTCAGGAAATGCACGGCAACCATCATCTCTTTTTTTGTCAGAAGTGTACCATATGCCTTTTGTATCTTGTCATAAAGTTCATCATATGAATAGTTTTTAAAATCCACAGATTCTCCTGTGTCCTGATCGGATTTTTCATCATCATTTATCGGGGCGGTATCATCAGAAGATTCTTCTGTCTGAGTGACATCTGATGCTTTACAGGTTTTCTTTTTTCTGATAACAACAATTAATATAATTGTCGCTGCAACGACTGCAAGAGCAGGGAAGACAAGTGTCCAGTACGGGAATGATTTTCCGCTGTCAGGGGTTTGTTCTGCTAAATCAGCACCTATAAACCTATCTTTCTGCGAATTTCCGCTGTTTGCAATCCATCCTGAATAAACTTCATAAGGCACTGTGATATCTGCTTTACTGCCGCTTACAGGACGTGTGTTTATATTGAAATTATCAAGACTTTCTTCCGTTATCACACCATCTTCAAGAGCCTGGTTTTTAGTTGCAATATAGTTGTAATCATTATCTTCCGAATTATAAGGAGAATCATCAATAATGAAACTTCCTTTTATATCTATAAAACCTGCATATGTTTCTTCAATAAGATCATAGAATTCAAATGTTCCGGCATCGTTGGCTTTATTGCCGGCAATTGTGCAGAATATAAAATCAACTTTCCCTGCATATTTTTTCTGCCACGGACCAAGGGCTGTTACATAAATTACACTTCCTGATTCAGCTTTGTTTCCGAATATGCAGCAGTTAATAAAACTGCAGGTTGCTCCCTGATAACTCTGCCCGTAAATTGCACCACCGTATTTTGCCGTATTGTTACTTATTACACAGTCCTCAAATATGGTTTTTGAACCTCCGGTTACTGTGGACTGTGATGCAAAGCCCACACCTCCGCCGAACAGGGAAGTGTTTCCTGATATTGTGCATCCTTTAAGTGTGCCGCTTACGGCACCAA
>JAKSOR010000031.1 GCA_024405515.1 Clostridia bacterium | reverse complement strand
CACTACCCATACGAGTTTCAGCAGGTTTCTTTGTTACTGGTTTGTGTGGGAAGATATCTACCCATACCTGTCCGCCACGCTTGATATATCTTGTCATTGCGACACGGGCTGCTTCAATCTGGTTTGATGTAATCCAGCCTGGTTCTGCTGCTACTAAGCCGTATTCACCGTATGCTACGATGTTACCCTTATTAGCTTTGCCCTTCATTCTACCACGCATCTGACGACGTCTTTTAACACGTTTCGGCATTAACATTAGCGGTTACCTCCTTCAAGTGGTTTTTTACCAAGGACTTCACCCTTGTAGATCCACACTTTGACGCCGATAGCACCAAATGTGGTATTTGCTGTTGCTACACCGTAATCGATGTCTGCACGCAGTGTCTGAAGTGGAATGGAGCCTTCTCTGTACTGTTCAGTTCTTGCAATTTCAGCACCGTCAAGTCTTCCGCTAACCATTGTCTTGATTCCCTTTGCACCGGCTTTCATAGCTTTTGTCATTGCCTGTTTCATAGCGCGACGGAATGATGCACGTCCCTCTAACTGTTTAGCAATCCATTCAGCTGTAAGCTGAGCGTCGGAATCAGCATGCTTAACTTCCATGATATTGATGTTGACTTTCTTGCCTGCTGATACGAGTTTTTCAACTTCAGATTTGATTTCTGTAACGCCTTCTCCTGATTTACCGATCATGATGCCCGGACGTGATGTATAGATATAAACTGTTACATTGTCCACTGCTCTTTCGATAACGATATTGGAGATTGCCATTTCATAATATTTCTTTTTGATGAACTTACGAATCTTATTATCCTCGACAAGGTTATCTGCAAAACTCTTTTTGTCTGCAATCCATGTGGAATTCCAAGGTTTGATAACACCAGTTCTGAGTCCGTTTGGATCAACTTTCTGTCCCATGATAATTCCTCCTTATGCTTTTACTGTGTCGAGAACTACTGTGATGTGGCTTGTTCTCTTATTGATACGATATGCTCTTCCTTTTGATACAGGCTGTACACGTTTAAGTGTCGGACCTTCGTTTGCATAGCATTCTGCTATGAACATATCGTTTCTTGCTAAGTTCTGGTTGTTTTCGCCGTTTGCTGCTGCGCTGTTAACAAGTTTGATTAAAGCTTCGCTTGCTGCCTTCGGTGTGTTTTCCAGAATTGCTATTGCTTCATTTACTGATTTGCCTTTGATGATGTCTAATACAACTCTGACCTTGAATGGGGAAATTCTTACGAATTTTGCAGTTGCTCTTGGTCTGCTGTCTGCATTAGCCTGACGATTTAAAGCTTTCTGTTTACTTCTTGTTGCCATAACTAACCTCCTTATTTAGCTGATGTCTTGTCGCCACCGTGACCTCTGAAGGTACGTGTAGGTGCGAATTCACCGAGCTTATATCCGATCATATCTTCTGTAATGTATACTGGGATATGTTTTTGTCCGTTGTGGACTGCGATTGTATGACCAACCATCTCCGGAGAAATCATTGAACTACGGGACCAAGTCTTAACAACTTTCTTATCACCGGATGTGTTCATTTCATTGATTCTTTTCATAAGGCGTTCGTCAACGAACATACCTTTCTTTAAACTTCTACTCATGTTCTCCTCCGATTAGTTAATACGTTTAATCATAAACTTATTAGATCTGTTCTTCTTAGATCTTGTCTTATATCCAAGAGCCGGTTTGCCCCATGGAGTTACAGGTGACGGCATACCTACTGGAGACTTACCTTCACCACCGCCGTGTGGGTGATCATTCGGGTTCATAACAACACCACGGACTGAAGGTCTTGTTCCCATGTGACGTGTCTTACCTGCTTTACCTACGCGGATAATTTCATGGTCTAAGTTACCTACCTGTCCTACTGTTGCTCTGCACTGGACTAAGATGTATCTCATTTCACCGCTTGGCATACGTACGATTGCATATTTGCCTTCTTTAGCCATAAGCTGAGCTGCATCACCTGCTGCTCTTGCAATAATGCCACCGTTGCCCGGGTGTAATTCAATGTTATGAATCATTGTACCTACTGGGATAGCTGATAACGGAAGTGCGTTTCCTACTCTGATATCTGCATTTTCTCCGCTCTCAAGTACATCACCGACTGCTAAACCTAAAGGTGCTAAGATATATTTCTTTTCACCGTCTGCATAATTTAATAATGCAATGTTTGCTGAACGGTTCGGATCATACTGAATAGATGCAACTGTTGCTTTGATACCATCTTTATTACGTTTGTAATCGATGATACGGTATTTGTTTCTGTTTCCACCGCCGATATGACGAACAGTGATTCTTCCCATTGCGTTTCTTCCGCCGCTCTTGTTAAGAGAAACGAGTAATGAACGTTCTGGTTTTGTGCTTGTGATTTCCTCATAAGCAGATACTGTCATGAAACGACGTGCAGGAGATGTTGGTTTATATTTTTTAACTGCCATTTTTCTACTCTCCTTTTATGCCATGCTCTCGAAGAATTCGATTGATTTACTATCTGCAGCTAAAGTAACAATGGCTTTCTTGAATGCAGGACGTCTGCCTTCGTTTCTTCCCATTCTCTTTACTTTGCCGTCATAGTTAGATGTATTGACTTTTGCAACTTTTACGCCGAAGATTTTCTCTACTGCAACCTTGATCTGGTCTTTTGTTGCACTCTTGACAACTTTGAATGTATATCTCTTGTAGTCAATACCGATATTGCTCTTTTCAGAAAGAATTGGCTCTATAATGATGTCGTATGCTGTCATTTTGCTGCCTCCTCAAGTTTCTTAATAGCATCTTTTGTGATTACTATGTTCTTTGTTGCGACAATGTCGTAAACATTTAATAAAGCTGCATCACATACATTAATAGTAGGAATATTATTAGAAGCTTTAAGTATATCCTGATTATAACCATCGATAACGATTAAGCCTTTTTCTACGTTTAATGTCTTCATTGCGCCTGCAACTAATTTTGTCTTAGCTTCTGCGATTTCAAATTTGTCGAGTACGATAACTTCGTTCTGACGGATCTTTTCAGAAAGTGCTGAATAGAAAGCTGCCTTCTTCATAGATTTATTAATTTTCTGTGAGAAATCTCTTGGTTTCTTTGCGAAAACAATACCGCCGCCTACATAGTTAGGAGCTACGATACTTCCCTGACGTGCATGTCCTGTTCCCTTCTGACGATATGGTTTTGCACCGCCTCCGCGAACTTCTGTTCTTGTTAATGCACTCATTGTACCCTGACGCTTGTTAGCGAGCTGAGCTACTACTACCTGATGAATTAAAGCTTCATTATACTCACAAGCAAAGATTGAATCACTAACTTCAATTGTTCCTGCTGCTTTTCCAGCCATAGTTAAAACATTAAGTTTCATATTCTACCTCCGCTTAGCCTTTGACAGACTCTTTAACAATTACCAAACCGCCCTTCGGTCCTGGAATTGCACCTTTGATGAGAAGAAGATTTCTTGCTGCATCTACTCTAGCTACCATTAAATTCTGGATAGTAACTTTTTCGTGTCCCCACTGTCCTGCCATCGTCTTGTTTTTGAAAACTCTTGATGGTGAAGAACATGCGCCGAGTGAACCAGGTGATCTGTGGATAGGACCAGTACCATGTGACATAGATCCTACTCTCTGTGAATTCCATCTCTGGATAACACCTGAATATCCGTGACCTTTTGAAGTTCCTGTAACGTCAACTTTGTCACCTTCTGAGAACATATCGCAGGTCAGTTCCTGTCCGAGTGTATAACTTGCACAGTTTGCGAGACGTAACTCACGTAAGTACTTTTTGACTGTCACATTAGCCTTCTTGAAGTGTCCGGCTTCCGGCTTGTTGACTCTTGTTTCCTTGATAGCGCCGAATCCAACCTGAATTGCTTCGTAGCCATCGTTCTCTTTTGTCTTTACCTGTACTACCGGGCAAGGACCAGCTTCAACTACTGTTACTGGGATTACCTTTCCGTCAGCTGTAAAGATTTGGCTCATGCCAAGTTTCTTTCCGATGATTGCTTTATCCATGTAAAGTTCATCCTCCTTTCTTTATTCTTGCTTAGAGTTTAATTGAAATGTCAACGCCAGCAGGAATGTTGAGTTTCATCAATGAATCAACAACTTTGCTTGTCGGGTTGTAAATGTCAATTAAACGCTTGTGTGTTCTTAATTCAAACTGCTCACGGCTATCTTTATACTTGTGTGTTGCACGAAGTATTGTGATGATTTCCTTTTCTGTCGGAAGAGGAATAGGACCTGATACCTTTGTTCCAGCATTCTTAACTGTCTCAACGATTGTCTGTGCAGACTGATCGATAAGGTTGTGGTCATAAGCTTTGAGCTTGATTCTAATTTTTTGTCCAGCCATATTAGCCTCCTAATTATAACTACTTTAACACTTGTCCGTGTGTGTCATTTATTTTTTTACCGCCGATTTGCCGGCGAAAAGCACGTGTCTATACTGACACGCTTGATAATCTTATTATTTTTTGCAATATAAAGTCAAGTGATTTTCAGGCTAATTTTGAAAAAATATTACTTTTTTTCTATATTGTGTAAGCAGTCTTTTTATGCCCACAAAATATAGTATCAGAACTCTTCTGACAACCTGATATAATCCTGTAAAGATAAAGCTTCTCCCCTTATCATGGATGAAAAACCGGCTTTTTCTATCTTTGATATGGTTTCTTCCTTTGAAATACCGAATGCCGTACTGAGATTGTTGACCAGAGTCTTTCTTCTCATAAGGAATGCCGCATGAACAAGTTTTGAGATAAGCTCTGTGTTTTTACCCGCAAGTTTATCCCTGTTTATATCGATTCTGACAACAGCACTGTCAACATTAGGGGCCGGGAAAAACATCTGTCTTGAGACATTTCTCGTAATCTTTGCATCCCCTGCCATTTCTATTGCAAGAGTTATTGCCGCATAATCTTTTGAACCTGCTTTTGCAACAAATCTGTCCGCCACTTCTTTCTGGACCATGATAGTCAGACTCTTAACAGGAAGTGTGCTCTCCAAAAATCTCATGGCAAGAGGAGTGGTGATATAATACGGAAGGTTTGCCACGACCTTGAAATCCCCTCCTACTATATCCTCTATTTCGGAATCGTTCATTTTCAGTATGTCACGGAAAACAACTTCTGCGTTTTCGACACCCTGAAGGGACAGGTTAAGAACTTTTTCAAGATTATGATCAACTTCAAACGAAACAACCCTTTTGGCCTTCTTCGCAAGCGCACGTGTAAGCGTGCCTGCGCCCGTACCTATTTCAACTACAGTATCATTTTCATTTATGCCGCTGTCTGAAACTATGGCATCAAGGAGATTTCCGTCCGAGACAAAGTTCTGGCCGAGGTTTTTGTTAAAGTGAAAATCACAGTCTCTAATAATATCTTTAATGTTAATATTTTCCATATCAGTATTCCGTATCATCGTATATTGTAGGTCTTACCCTGAATTTCGCGCCACACGACAGTGCAAGTTCCCTGCACTTTTCAATTTCTTCCTCTCCTATAAAATCAACTACTGTGGCTGTTGTGTCAATTCCGGCATTTACGCATCCCTTAAGAAAATCCAGCATTGCATAAAATGCATCCTGACCGTATCTGCTTCTGCATATTTCCTGATATACTTCCGGATCTGATGCATTCATGGAAACAGAAACACAGTCCACATACTTTGAAAGCAGTTCGGGAACATCGTTTCTTTTGTTAATAAGATTGCCGAGTCCGTTTGTATTGAGTCTTACTCTGGCTCCTTTTCTTTTAAGGAACGGCCCTGCCTGTGAAATCATTGAAAGGCAGTATGTCGGTTCGCCGTATCCGCAGAACACAATTTCCTCATATTTTGAAAGAGGATACATTGAAAGATCTTCCTCAAGTTCCTGCATCGTAGGTTCTTTTAGAAGCCATAAATCATTACCGTTTATTTCTTTCTTAATATTTCTAACACAGAACTCACAGCTGTTCGGGCAGCGGTTTGTAAGATTAATATAAAGATTATTGCCTAATTCGTATACGTAATTGTTTGTCATTTCAGTCTTGTAAAAAGCCTTTTTGCATTTTCTGTTGTTATTTTAATAATATCTTCCCTACTCATCCCGAGAACTTCCGCCATTTTATCAACAACAAGATTAATATACTTAGGTTCATTATCTTTTCCCCTGAACGGAACCGGGGTCATATACGGACAGTCAGTTTCGACAAGAAGTCTGTCGAGAGGGACCGCCTTGAGTGATTCTATATTGTGAACGGCATTTTTGAAAGTGATTGCGCCGCCGAATGCAAAATAAGCATCAAGTTCGGAATATATCTTCACATACTCTTTTGAGCCCGAATAACAATGGAACAGAAGTCCGCTGTTAATATGGTCTTTATTGTTAAAAAGTATCTGTCTTGCATCTTCATAAGCATCCCTTATATGAAGGATTACCGGGAGTTTAACCTCGTCGGCCAGAACAAGCTGATCACTGAACACTTTTCTCTGGATATCACGCGGGCTAAGATCATAATGATAATCAAGACCTATTTCCCCGATTGCCACAGTCTTAGGGTTAGAGGACATTTCTTTAATGGCTTCGTAGTCTTTTTTATCCGTTCCTTCACTTTCATGTGGGTGTATCCCTACGGCCGCATAGATATTATCAAACTCCCCCGCCTGTTCAACTGCAAGTCTTGAGGTCTCAATATCACTACCGACGCACACAGCGCTTTCAATTCCGTCATTTAAAAACTCCCCCACGATGCGAGAGGCTTCTGGAAGGAGTTTCAAATCATTTAAATGACAGTGCGTGTCGATAATCATTATCTTACCGTACTTCCGCACTTAACTTTCTTTTCAGGAGACACAAGAACCACGTTCTCTGTTCCGTCTTCATTCAGTGAGCATGCACAGAGAAGCATTCCCTGGCTCTCAATTCCTCTTAATTTTGCCGGTTTTAAGTTAGATACGACAACTACCTGTTTACCTACCATTTCTTCCGGTGTGTAATATTTTGCAATTCCGCTGACAATAGTTCTTGTTTCTTCACCGAGTTTCACCGAGAACTTAAGAAGCTTATCTGCTTTTTCTACTTTCTCTGCTGTTAAAATCTCGCCTACCCTGAGCTGGACTTTTGCAAAATCATCAATTGTTATCTCACTGATATCAACGATGTTTTCTTCTTTCTTGTCTTCTTTCTTTTCAGGAGCTTTTCTTGATTCGTACATTGCCTCAACTTTTTCATTTACTTCCTTGGCATCAAATCTCTTGAAGATGATTTCCGGTGTTTCTGTTACCTTTGTGCCGTTTTCAAGAAGACCGAATTTATCAAGATCATCAAATGCACGGAATGATGTTCCGCACTGCTTAATGATGTTTTCGGAAGCGGATGGCATAAACGGAGAGAGAAGTGTCGTTGTAATTGTGATTGTCTCCATAAGGTTGTAAAGAACTGTTGCGAGTCTGTCTTTCTTTGCCTCATCCTTTGCAAGTGCCCACGGCATTGTTTCATCAATATATTTGTTTGCTCTTCTTAATACCACGAAAATCTGGTCAAGTGCATCGGCAATATGATATGAATCTATCTTTGAGAACACTTTTTCTTTTGCTGCCTTAACTGTTTCGATAAGGTCATCATCCATATCATCTTTTACGTTCTTATTCTCAACAATACCGCCGAAGTACTTATTGCACATTGAAATCGTTCTCTGAACGAGATTACCGTAAACGTTTGCAAGGTCACTGTTCACAGTGTTTGTGACAATATCCCATGAGATAAGTCCGTCATTATCAAAAGGCATCTGGGATAAGAGGAAATATCTTACAGCATCAATACCATAGATATCCACCATATCATCAGCATACATTACATTACCCTTTGACTTGGACATTTTGTCCCCGTCCTGTAAAAGCCACGGATGTCCGTAAATCTGTTTCGGAAGCGGCTGATCGAGTGCCATAAGGAAAATCGGCCAGTAAATTGTATGGAATCTTATGATATCCTTTCCGATGATATGCACATCTGCCGGCCATTCCTTCTTATATAAATCCGAAGAGTTTCCGTCAGCATCAAAGCCCACACCTGTTATGTAGTTTGTAAGTGCATCAAGCCATACATAAACAACGTGTTTAGGGTCAAAGTCAACAGGAATTCCCCAGTTAAAAGATGTTCTTGAAACACAAAGATCCTGAAGACCCGGTTTTAAGAAATTGTTTACCATTTCATTCTTTCTGGAAACAGGAACGATAAAATCAGGATGCTCATCATAATACTTCATGAGTTTATCGGCATACTTGCTCATTTTGAAGAAATATGCTTCTTCCTCTGCCATCTTTACTTCACGTCCGCAGTCCGGGCATTTGCCGTCCACAAGCTGACTTTCTGTCCAGAAAGATTCACACGGGGTGCAGTACCAGCCCTTGTAGGAGCCTTTGTAAATATCACCCTTTTTATACATTTTGTTAAAGACCTTCTGAATCTGTTTTTCATGGTAGTCATCAGTTGTTCTGATAAACTTATCATAACTTGAGTTCATAAGATCCCATATTCTCTTGATTTCGCCTGCAGCATTATCAACATACTGTTTAGGTGTGATACCTGCTGCCTCAGCTTTAAGCTGAATTTTTTCTCCGTGTTCGTCAGTGCCGGTCTGGAAGAAAACATCGTATCCTTCCATTCTTTTTGCCCTGGCGATTAAATCGGCAAGCACAATTTCATATGTGTTGCCGATATGTGGTTTTGCTGATGCATAAGCTATTGCTGTCGTTAAATAAAATTTTTTCTTTTCCATAGTTGTAATTTATCAGTACCTGATGAAAGCCTGATATTAGAGTTCATTTATTATTGTAATGAATTTTGCAGGAGCATTATTCATTGCGAGCTGTGCATGAGGAAGTGACGGATCAAAATAAATACTGTCACCTGCCCTTAAAAAATAATCCTTATTGTCAACAATTACTCTGAGTTCTCCCTCAAGGCAGTAATTGAATTCCTGTCCTGTATGAACAACAAGTTCCGGGGAATCCTGAGGAGAAATTGTAACAAGCATCGGATTCATTGTCTTGTGCTTGAAATCTGCAGCAAGAGATGAGAATGAATATCCTTCATATCTTTTTACAGAAACGCCGTTTCCTCCGTATACGACACAGACATCATCCTTTTCAGGCATCTGACCATTAAGGATATAAAGCGGTTCTGTATCAAGAATTGCTGCAAATTTATAAATCAGATTAATAGGAATCTCATCTTCTGCATTTTCATAAGAAAGATAGACCTTCTCATCAATTTTCAAAAGATCTGCCATTTCTTTAGCGGAATAATCAGAAAAAGTTCTGAGTTCATACAATCTTTTTGCTATTGACTGAATATCGTTAGCCATTCTTTTATCCTTCTATAACCTTATTAAGTTCTTTAACAAGCATATCGGCATCAAGTCCGTGAACCATAGCTGCCTGTTCTAATGTTTCATCACCTGCAAGCATGCAGTGAAGACAATGCATTCCGTTCTTGATAAGAACATCCGAAAGTTTTTCAGGATCGCCCTTTTTTAAAATATCTGTAAGTAACATATCTTTTGTAATCATATTAAGACCTCCTAAGCTGTCAGTATTATTTGTTTATTATTACAAGGAAAGCAATAAGTGCAGCAAGTGCAATTGTCAGAAGCACTGTAAATGTCACTCTTAACGGAGACTTCGGTGCTTTTCCTGATGCGGTTCCTGTACGTCCGTTTACAAGAAAACGGTACATTTTGTCTTTCCATTTATACATGCATATCCATATAGGAAGAAGCGTGTATCTGAATTTTTTGTTTGAATAATCGGTATTTATGTTGAGATAATCAACCTCATCCGCATGATATTTATTAATAATTTCCGAACGGATTGTTGCATCCATCTGTGCTTTTGCGATACTGTATGAATCCTCAATAGGCGTATCATATCTTTCTGCACCGAAACCTGAAAGATATTCTTTGTTATATGCTTCGGCATTCTTCATATCATACGGAAGGATATTCTTCATCTCCTTCTGAGTAAGCTGTGTACTTGCCTCAACCATGACATCATAGAAGTTCTTCTTCCATGTTCCCTTGACCTCATACCATTCAATATAAGTCTCAGTGTGTCTGTCATTGCCGGAGCCTACAGTTCTTGTCCTTTTTTCACCGAGTCTGCCGTAATAACTTGAGTAAGTATCCGTATCAAACCCAAAAGACGGGAAATATACACCTTTAAAGTTTTCAACCTGAAGACTCTTCCTTAAAGAACCCGGCGCAAGAAGTTTTTTCTTTATCCACTTCTTACCTGCCTGTGCTGCGTTTTCGTTTGAAATCAAAAACGGAAGGATGCTGTCAGGTTTCATTCCCTTAATATCATCGAATTTAACAATTGTAGTGGCACCGCAGAAAGGACAAACCGTAGCCGTTTCAAAAGATGACAGTTCAATTATACCACCGCAGTTTGGGCATTTGTATGTTTTGTCATCCGAACTGATTGTCCCTTTGGACTTTTCGGCTTCATAGTCTCTCATGTACGAAGGCTTTTTTAATATTTCCTTCGTGCTGTCGCAGTATGCACACTTCAGTTTGCCGCATACAGGGTCGTAAACCATATCCGCACCGCAGTTAGGGCATTTAACAACTTCGGCCAGACTGTATTTAAACTCTCCGTCGTTTGCCATAAATTATACCTTGGCTCCGCAGTTAGGACAGAATTTTGCACCAGGTGCTAATGCTGTTCCGCATTTTTTACATACCTGTGTGAGTTTTTCGCCGCAGTTAGGACAGAATTTTGTTCCTGCAGGAACATCCTGACCGCACTTAGGACACTTAACTGTCTCCTCTCCCATTTTCTCTCCGCATTCCGGACAGAATTTTGCGTTCTGATCTACAAGTGCTCCGCATTTTGAGCATTTTACACTTACCTTGTTTGAAGCCTGATCAAGACCGGTGGAGAACTGACCTGCCATTCTTGTACCAAGACCGAGTCCCATACCCATTGTTGCAAAACTTGCACCGGCTCCAGGGTTCTTTGCTACATCTTTCATTGCCTGAATAGACTCATACTGGGCAAGATTTGACATTGAATCGGAAAATACTCCGAGAGTTGTTCTCTTATCCATAGCTTCTTCAACATTCTGAGGAAGTTTGAGGTTTCTTATAAGAATCTGGTCAATATCAAGACCGATTGCCTGGAACTTACCGGCAGCATTATTCTTTGCTGTTTCACCAAGTTCATTATAGTTTGCTGCAAGATCAAGAGCAGGAATTGAGCACTCACCCATAAGGTCTGTGAGTTCTGATAATACAATGCTCTTTAAGTGATCCTGAATATCATCTGTGCTGAATGAACGGATTGTACCGAAACATTCCTGCATGAAAAGCTGAGGATTCATTACATGGAATGAATATTCACCATGACCTGAAATTCTGATCATGCCGAAATCCTTATCTCTCATCATAATAGGATTTGGAGTACCCCACTTATTCTGTGTGAATCTCTTTAAGTTAACAAAATATACCTCGATATCTTTCGGATTTTCGAAAGCATATTTCCAGTTAGCAATTTTTGTAAGGAAAGGAAGTGAACCGTCTTCAAGTTTCCATTCGCCTTCTGTGAAAACATCTGCTACTGAACCTTTGTAAATGAAAATTGCTGCCTGTGCAGGTTTAACAATAAGCTGAGAGCCTTTCATGATTGCATATCTGTCATCATATGTGTATTTCTCAACGATAGTACTAGGTGACTTAGGTTCCCATTTAATGACTTTTAAAAGCTGGTTTTTAAAGAATCCCATTTTGTTTCTCCTCTATTTTTGTCAAAATTATTATTTTATTATTAATTTATCATTAGCTACATGGTCTTTGTGATCAGAAGCATAATAAGCGGTATTGTTACGACCGAGAAAATTGTGGAAATAAGTATCGAATTAATCGATGTTCTTTTATCTCCGTTATATATCTCGGCAAAATTGTGCCCTATTGCTGCTGTCGGCATTGCTGAAAGCAGTACTATTGCCATCCTTGCTCCCCCGTCCATCATATCAAACGGAAGCAGGACCAAATATACAAAGAGCGGAAGCAGAAGATTTTTACATATCATTGAAAGATATGCCTTCACATCCGTGAATGTCTGCTTAAACTTTGCTGCTCCGAGTCTCATTCCGATGATGATCATACACATCGGTACTGTCATATCTGCAAGATAAGTGATTATCTTGGATATCTGAACCGGAAGGGAATTTATTGTTACTCCGCAGAAGAACAGTGGCAGTGCCACGCACAGCGTAATTACCTGCGGATTTATTATTGCCTTCCTTATGCTTACAAATTTCCTGTCTCCCGAAACCACATATGCGCCGAGTGTCCATGCAATAAGGTTCAGCGAGACAATATAAACAGCGGAATATGCTATATATTCCGGATGCTCAGGGAACATAAGCTGAAGAAGCGGAATACCGAAGAATCCTACGTTTCCCATAGATGCATTAAGAACCAGTATTCTTAATGCTCTTCCGCGGTTTGTCATGGCGAGTTCAAGTTTTATGTCCTCACCTATTCCGGTTATCGTATCCCCGATAATTAACGGATTTTCACCTACGTATCCGCCTTTTAAAAGTTCTGCTGTCTTTGCAGGTTTGTCAAACCACCTGCGAAGGCAAAGCCACAGAACACAGAAAGTAACCAGCTGAATACCAAGTGTAATCAGAAAAACTATTCCTATGTTTACTGCGAGCTGTTTTGTGTATTCAAT
>JAKSOR010000030.1 GCA_024405515.1 Clostridia bacterium | reverse complement strand
CTAGTCCTGTAACTAGTACCAGCATAAAATTTCTAACGCAAGTTAGATTTGTTCTGAATTTTATTAATCTATGAGATAGAATATCCATAGTGATAATGATTATTTGTTTGTAATGCATATTGCTTTACATTGTGCGCACAATATTGTATGATACAAAAGAGGTGATATCATGGCGACAATAAACATTAGAGTGGATGAAAAATTAAAAAAAGAGTCGGAGAGAATTTTCGAAGAGTTAGGTCTTGGAATGACTTCTGCTATGACTATTTTCCTAAAAGCTGTTGTAAGAAATAATGGGATTCCTTTTTCTTTGGAAATACCGAATGAAGAGACATTACAGGCTTTTAAAGAAGTGGAAGACATGATTTCAGGAAAAGAAAAGGCAAAAAGGTATTCCAGTGTTGCTGATTTGAGAAAAGATTTAGGTGTATGAAATATGATATTGTAATTACCAATAAGTGCAAGAAAGATATCCAGAAAGTCAGTAAGCAAGGTAAGAATCTGGACTTGTTATTTGAAGTTGTAGATATGTTAAGTGAAGGGCAACAATTAGATCCTAAATATAAAGATCATAAACTCACAGGCGAGTATGAGGGTAAAAGGGAATGCCATATTGAACCCGATTTGTTGTTGATATATCAAATTGAAGAGAAGGAAATAGTTCTTTATTTGGTAAGAGTTGGTTCACATTCAGATTTGTTTTAGAAATATAAGATAAATAAGAAGGTATATATGCAGATGTATATGCCTTCTTATGTTTATAAGCGGAATTTCACTTTTGGTATAATAATTAATAATTGTATTATTCGAAATTGTTGCAGCAAAACATTCGAAATTGTTGCAACGAAAACAAGTTAAAAGAAATTAATAATCCCACATCGCTGTGGGATTAATTATTATTTGTTCTCGTCTTTTTTCCTAATATCGACACGTTTTATTTTTCCTGAGATAGTCTTCGGCATTTCATCAACAAACTCAATGATTCTCGGATATTTGTAAGGAGCTGTCAGTTTCTTTACGAACATCTGGAGTTCTTTTATAAGTTCATCGGATGGTGTGTATCCTTTTGCAAGAACAACAGTTGCTTTTACTACCTGTCCGCGAAGAGGATCCGGAACGCCTGTGATAGCACATTCAAGAACTGACGGATGCTCCATAAGGGCAGATTCGACTTCGTAAGGTCCGATTCTGTATCCGGAGGATTTGATGATGTCATCTTTTCTTCCTACGTACCAATAAACTCCGTTATCATCTCTTGTTGCAAGGTCTCCTGTGTGATAGAATACTCCGCCTCTTGCCTGAAGGGTTCTTTCAGGATCGTTTTTATAGTTTGTTACAAGACCTATCTGATCTTCTGTAAGTCTTATTGCAATTTCACCTTCCTGGTTATTGCCGATAACGTTTTCATCATCGTCAATCAGAACAACATCATACACAGGACTTGGTTTTCCGAGTGAGCCCTGAATAGGTTCTCCGAAGTCAGCAAAGTTTCCGAGAATGAGAGTCGATTCAGTCTGTCCGAATCCTTCATAAATCTTCTGACCAGTGGCACTTAAGAATTGTCTGTAAACCTCAGGGTTTAAAGCCTCACCAGCTGTTGAACAGTGAACGAGTGAAGAGAAATCGTAAGAACTTAAATCTTCTTTTATAAAGAAGCGGTAAATTGTAGGCGGTGCACAGAATGTTGTAATCCCGTATTTCTGAATAAACGGGAGAATATCAGTCGGGGTGAATCTTCCGTTATAGTCATAGATAAAGAGTGCTGTTCCGCATATCCACTGACCGTAAAGTCTTCCCCATGAACATTTTGCCCATCCTGTTTCTGCCATAGTCAAATGGAGTCCGTCATCAACAACTTTCTGCCAGTAGTATGCAGTAAATATATGACCGAGCGGATAGTTATAATCATGCTGTACCATTTTCGGCATGCCGGTTGTTCCTGATGTGAAATAACACATAAGGTTTTCATCCCCGCATGGCTTATAATCAATATTCAGTTCCTTGCTTTCTTTTGCAAAAAGTTCATCAAAATGTTCAAAGCCCTCAACAGGTTCTGTGTACAGACACTTAATAAGGGTAGTGCATTTATCAAGAGCACTGTTAATGTGTTCAATCACATCTTCTTCTGCTGTTGCAATTAAAAGTTTTGCTTCTGCTGAATTGAGTCTGAAATAGATATCTTTGGAAGTTAAAAGGTGGGTTGCAGGAATGATTGTGATACCGATTTTATGGCATGCAATGATTGTCATCCAGTATTCCCATCTGCGGTTGAGCATGGTCATGATATAGTCACCACGCTTAAGTCCGAGCTTTAAAAAGTAGTTTGCTATCTGATTGGACATTTCGGAAACATCTTTAAATGAGAAGAATTTTTCCTCTCCTTTTGAGTTGCACCAGACAATAGCACGTTTATCAGGACAGAGTCTTGCATATTCATCAATTACATCGAAGGCAAAATTAAAATTTTCAGGGACGACAATACGGGCATTTTTGTAAAAATCCTCGTAATCTTTGTACTCTGTTCTCTCTAAAAATTTTGATATAAGATTCATATGCTGCCTCTTGACTTGTGATAATTATTAAAATAATATCACAGAGTGCGCTTTTTGTGTAGCAAAATTGATAAATAATTGATAGAACAGACATTGTGTGGTAGAATATTAAACTGAGGTAAAAGTAATGTTAAGTCAGGAAAGCAGACAGATTTACGATATTTTAAGAAAGCTCACAGGCGATGATGATATCTATAAAATCATTGACGCTGATGAGGTTCTAGAACAGCTTGACGGCATGGAACTTACAAAGGTCCAGCTTTCTGCTATTATCAAGGATCTGAAGGAAAGAGACTATATAAATGTCAAGTATTTCACCCCAGATGAGTACTGTCTTTTAACCCTGAAAATCATTGAGGATGTACCTCTTCCTGCAGCAAAAGAAGAAACAAAACAGGACGGGGAAGATGATGACGCCTCAAAAAAAGAACGCATTTCATATGCCCAGAATGAAGCAAAACCTATAAAGGCTGTCAAGCCGGGAGTAGTATTTCTGATGGCATTTTTGGGTGCCGTTCTTGGCAGTGGAGTAATTGCGGCAATCGCTCTCGTATTGTCGAAAATCATACTTTAAAACAGTATTTTGAACAGATAAACATCAGAAGGAGTAAATATGCAGCTCGAAAAGCAACACGTTCTTACCAAAAAGGAAAAGGCAGTTATGAAGGTTGTTTATGATGAGACTGACATGCAGACAGGCGCATGCCTTCTTACTCCTATTTCCATTTTTGAAAAGATTCCTCTTGATATTGACATTGAAGAAGATGAACTCGATGTGGCTTTGAGAAACCTTGAGATTGATGATTATTTCGATGTGACAAAATCAGATAAGAAAGGGGAACTAGTGTACTGCATCAACATGCACAAAAAGGGCCTTCAGTTTGCAAGGGTTGAGAGAGCGTTTAAAAAGAACATTACTTTCAGACTTCTGCTTGCATGCGGCACGGGTGCTGTCGGTGCGATAGTCGGTGTAATTATCAAGTATGTCATTATGCCGCTCATTACCCAGGGTCATATTTAAAATGAAATTCGAACTAGTAAGCAGTTACAGCCCTACCGGGGATCAGCCTCAGGCAATTGAAAAAATTGCTGACGGAATAGAAAACGGGTTAAGGGAACAGGTGTTGCTCGGGGTCACTGGCTCCGGCAAAACTTTTACTATGGCAAATATCATAGAAAAAGTTCAGAAACCAACTCTCGTAATTGCCCATAACAAAACCCTTGCTGCACAGCTGTGCAATGAACTCAGGGAATTTTTCCCTCATAACAGGGTTGAGTTCTTTGTTTCATATTATGATTACTATCAGCCGGAGGCATATATCCCTAGAACAGATACTTATATTGAAAAGGATCTGAGCATCAACGATGAGATAGACAAACTGAGAAACTCCGCAACAGCATCGCTCTGTGAAAGAGAGGATACAATTGTTGTTGCATCAGTATCATGCATATACGGACTCGGTGCACCGGTTGACTATCTTTCACTAGCAGTATCAGTAAGAGAAGGGGACACCTTAGACAGAGACGAACTTTTAAGAAGGCTCGTGGATATTCAGTACAAACGGTCTGACTTTGATTTTGAGCGTTCAACGTTCAGAGTCAGGGGGGATACGGTGGACGTGTTCCCGGCAAACAGTTCTGAGATTGCAATCCGCATTGAGTTTTTCGGAGACACTGTGGACAGAATTTCCGAAATAGACGGAACAACTAACAAAGTCATTAATGAACTCAGTCACACTCTTATCTATCCTGCAACCCACTATGTTATTTCCGGAGACAGGGAAGAAATCCTTAAAAGGATAATGGAAGATAAGTTCATAAGGGTGAAAGAGTTTGAAAGCAGCAATAAACTCATAGAAGCTCAGAGAATTGATGAGAGGGTAAACTACGATGTCGAGATGATAAGAGAGGTAGGTTACTGCTCCGGAATAGAAAACTATTCAAGATATTTTGACGGAAGGGATATAGGTGAACCTCCTTATACCCTTATTGACTTTTTCCGTGGTGATTTCATTACATTCATAGATGAGAGTCATATGACAGTTCCTCAGATAAGGGCAATGTATAACGGAGACAGGGCAAGAAAGGATAATCTTGTAACTTACGGATTCAGACTTCCTGCAGCTTACGATAACAGACCGCTTACTTTTGATGAATTTGATTCAAAGATGAGACAGATTGTCTATATGTCCGCTACACCTGCAAAATACGAACTTGAAAGAGCAGACGAGATAGCGGAGCAGATTATAAGACCTACCGGACTTCTGGATCCTGAAATCGAGGTGAAACCTGTAACAGGACAGATAGACTCACTCCTTTATGAGATAGGCAAAGTTACAAAAGGCGGCGGAAAGGTTTTAGTGACCACCCTTACAAAAAAGATGGCGGAAAATCTTACCGACTATCTTAAGGAAGCAGGAATCAGAGTCAAATACATGCACTCCGATATAGATACCCTTGAGAGAATAGAAATAGTAAGAGGATTAAGACTTAATGAATTTGATGTGCTGGTCGGTATCAACCTTTTAAGAGAAGGACTTGATATACCTGAGGTTGAACTTGTGGCAATTCTTGATGCAGATAAGGAAGGGTTCTTAAGATCAGAAAGTGCACTTATCCAGACTATAGGAAGAGCAGCAAGAAATGACAAGGGAAAGGTAATTATGTACGCAGATACAGTTACCGACAGCATGAGAAGAGCAATAGATGAAACAGAGAGAAGAAGGAAGATTCAGGATGAGTATAATAAGGCTAACGGCATCATCCCGAGGACAGTTGTAAGCAAGGTCAAGGATTCACTTGAAATTACCAAAAAGAAGGTTAATAAGGAGAAACTGTCAGTTAAAGAGATGCTTTCTGAAATTGACAGAATCAAAGGGCTTATGCAGATGGCTGCTCAGAATCTTGATTTTGAAAAGGCAATAGTGCTCAGAAATGAGCTTGACGAACTTAAAAAACAGGTAAAGAAGTTTAGTTAAATGGACAGAATTTTTATTAAAGGTGCAAGAGAAAACAACTTAAAGAACATAGACCTTGAGATACCGAGAGACAAACTGGTTGTGTTCACGGGATTATCAGGAAGCGGTAAATCATCGCTTGCTTTTGATACGATTTTTGCTGAGGGCCAGAGAAGGTATGTTGAGAGTTTATCCTCATATGCAAGACAGTTTTTAGGCCAGATGCAGAAACCTGATGTGGACTATATCGAGGGATTGTCACCGGCAGTGTCAATAGACCAGAAAACAACATCCCATAACCCGCGTTCCACGGTAGGAACAGTAACGGAAATTTACGACTATTTAAGGCTTTTATTTGCAAGAATCGGTCATCCTCACTGTCCTAAGTGCGGAAAGGAAATAAAAAGACAGACAGTAGACCAGATTTCAGACCGTATCATGTCAAGACAGGGCGTAAAACTTCAGATTATGGCTCCGCTTGTAAGAGGCAGGAAAGGCGAATACAGAAAAGAACTTGAACAGCTTTTAAGAGCAGGTTATGTGAGAGTAAGGATAGACGGAATAAACTATACCCTTGATGAGAAAATTGAACTTGATAAAAACATAAAACACGATATTTATGTTGTCATAGACAGATTAATCGTTAAGGAAGGAATCGAGACAAGGCTTACAGACGCACTTGAGACTGCGATAAAACTCGGTGAAGGACTCGTGATAGCCGATTTTGACGGTGAGGAAATCCTTTATTCAACAAAATATGCATGCCCGGACTGCGAGATTTCGGTAGAGGAACTCACTCCGAGACTTTTCTCTTTCAACAATCCTTTCGGTGCCTGTCCTGAGTGCAGCGGAATAGGATACAGAAACGAAATCAATCCTAATCTTCTTATTGCAGACCCGGACAAATCCTTGAGGGAAGGAGCAATGAGGGTCTTCGGATGGGGAGCAGATTCGTCCAAAATGGCACAGGCTCAGTTTGAGGCGCTCTCATCTGCCTATGATTTCTCAATGGATGTTCCTGTAAAGGATCTTCCTAAAGAGGCAATGAACATAATCTTCTACGGAAACGGCGGAGAGAATATCCCTATTGAATATAATTCCCGTACTTTCAGCGGATTCTATCATGCGAGTTTTGAGGGAATCGTCAATAATATGCTGAGAAGATACAGGGAAACCGATTCGGATCTTGTAAAAAACGAGATAGAAAAATACATGAATGAGGTTCCGTGTTCATCATGCTCCGGCAAAAGACTGAAAAAAGAAGCCCTTGCCGTAACTGTCGGCGGAATTAACATATATGACATGACAGAGATGCCAGTTGACAGACTTATGGACTTTATAGGGAGTATTACCCTTACTGATACAGAGCACCTTATTGCGGACAGAATAATAAAAGAAATTAAGACAAGACTTGAATTCCTTGTAAATGTAGGACTCTCATATCTTACGCTTTCACGCTCAGCATCAACCTTATCAGGCGGTGAATCCCAGAGAATAAGACTTGCAACTCAGATAGGCAGCGGACTTACCGGTGTTCTTTATATACTTGATGAGCCAAGTATTGGTCTTCATCAGAGAGACAATGAAAAACTTCTCGATTCACTTAAGAATTTAAGAGACCTCGGGAATACGTTAATTGTTGTTGAGCACGATGAGGAAACGATAAGAAGTGCCGATTATATAGTGGATATAGGCCCTGGCGCAGGTGTGCACGGAGGGGAAGTAATAGCCACAGGAACTGCTGAGGATATCATGAAGGTACCGTCTTCTGTTACCGGCAAATATTTAAGCGGTGAACTTAAGATAGATATTCCTCGTGTAAGAAGAAAAGGAAACGGCACATATATAAAGATTAAGGGAGCAGCACAGAATAACCTTAAAAACATTGATGCGGAAATCCCGCTCGGTAAGTTTACCGTTATAACGGGTGTTTCGGGAAGCGGTAAGTCATCGCTTATAAATGAAGTGCTTTATCCTGCTCTTTCGAATAAGATAATGGGAAGTCTCCTTCCTGTCGGAAAATTTGAAAAAATCGAAGGAATTGAAAATATAGATAAAGTTATCTGCATAGACCAGAGTCCTATCGGCAGGTCACCAAGGTCAAACCCTGTGACATATACAGGTGCATTTACCCCTATACGTGAGCTTTATGCTGCATTAACGGATGCAAAAGCCAGAGGATACGGCGCAGGAAGATTCTCATTCAACGTTTCAGGCGGAAGATGCGAGCACTGCCAGGGAGACGGAATAATCAAGATAGAAATGCACTTCCTCCCGGATATCTATGTCCCGTGCGAGGTGTGTAAGGGCGCAAGATATAACAGGGAAACTTTAGAGATAAGATTTAAAGGCAAGAATATATCAGAAGTTCTTGATATGACAATAGAGGAAGCATGCACATTCTTTGAGAATGTACCGAAGATAAAGAATAAAATCCAGACTCTTAAGGAAGTGGGCCTCGGATATATAAAACTAGGTCAGTCATCACTTACGCTTTCAGGCGGCGAGGCTCAGAGAGTAAAACTTGCAACAGAGCTTTCAAAAAGATCAACCGGCAAAACACTTTATATTCTTGATGAACCTACAACCGGTCTTCATTCACATGACGTGGCAAAACTCATTACTATCCTCCAGAAACTGGTAGACGGAGGCAACAGCGTGGTTGTTATCGAACATAATCTTGATGTGATTAAGGTAGCAGACCATGTTATAGATTTAGGACCTGAAGGCGGAAACGGCGGCGGAAAGGTAATAGCAACAGGAACACCTGAAGAAGTAGCAAAAGTAGATGAAAGTTATACAGGACAGTTCTTAAGTAAAATTCTCGGAGGAAAAGAATAATGGAATATATTTTGTTAAATGACGGAAACAGAATACCTGCACTTGGTTTTGGCACTTATAAGATAGACAGTGATGATGAAGCCGAAAGATGCGTAAACGAAGCACTTGAAGCGGGATATGATTTAATAGACACAGCTACCTTTTATGAAAACGAGAAAGGAGTAGGCAGAGCACTTTCATCTTCCGGGCTTAAGAGAAACAAATATTTTGTTACAACCAAAATATGGCCGACAGTCCAGAAAAAGGATGATGTGAAAAGGAATCTCGATAACAGTCTTGAGTGGCTCAGAAGTGATTATATAGATATGGTGCTTATTCACTGGCCTCATGAAGCAGATGCCACTGTATTTGAGACAATGAATGAATATAAGGAAAAGGGACTTATAAAAAGTATAGGTGTATCTAACTACAAAGAGCATCATATAGACAGTCTCATCAAAAAGACAGGTCTTATTCCGTGTCTTGATCAGGTGGAACTGCACCCGTATTTCCAGCAGAAAGAATTAAGGTCTTACCTTAAAGAAAAGAATATAGCATGCCAGGCATGGGCACCTCTTATGCGTGCAAAACTTTTTGATGATGAAGTACTTGTAAAACTTTCTTCAAAATATAATAAGACTCCTGCCCAGATTATATTAAGATATGACCTTCAGGCAGGAATTCTTACAATCCCAAAGTCCACCCATCAAGAAAGAATAAAAGAGAATTTCGATATTTTTGATTTTTCACTTGAAACAGGGGACATGGAACTTATTAAAAGTATGGATAAAAATATAAGGCAGTTCAGAGATCCTGACAATCACGGATTCTGCTAAGGAGCAATTATGCCGTTTGAAATTATTTACGGGGATATAACAACATTAAAGGTAGATGCAATAGTCAACGCGGCTAATAATTCGCTACTTGGCGGTGGCGGAGTGGACGGCTGCATTCACAGAGCTGCAGGACATAAACTTTATGAAGAGTGTCTTACCTTAAACGGATGTGAAACAGGTGATGCAAAGTATACAAAAGGGTATAATCTCCCTGCGAAGTATGTTATCCATACTGTAGGTCCTGTTTACTTTGACG
This sequence comes from Clostridia bacterium, assembly GCA_024405515.1. Taxonomy (GTDB): domain Bacteria; phylum Bacillota; class Clostridia; order Christensenellales; family CAG-917; genus CAG-475. The sequence continues at coordinate 3,332 of JAKSOR010000030.1, read as the reverse complement.
GAAAGAACGGAGAGAGAAAACTTCTTGAATCCTGTTACAGAAAATCCCTTGAAATTGCAAAGAACCTTAATGTGAAAACTATAGCATTTCCGCTTATCTCGGCAGGCGTTTACGGGTATCCGAAAGACGAGGCAATTGAGGTGGCCGAGAGCATGTCCAGGGAGTTTTTAAAGGATAATCCGTCTATGACGATTTATCTTTGTCTGTATCGTCCTTAGTCCGAATAGGCACTTAAAGCATCCAAATAGAACTGTTTAAGTTCATTTTTAATTTTTGAATTATTTATAATTACCGCTTCCTTGCCAAAGGACTTGAGGTAATTTGTTATCTGGAAAACGGAGCATTCAAATGTATAGATGTCTCCGTTTATTTCTTTATATCTAGGGCGGTCTTTGTACAGATGTGAATAGAGTGATTTACCTTTATCCGTAAATCTGACCTGTACTGTTTCGTAGCCTCCGCTGATAAAGGCAGGGTTCTGTTTTATTCTTTCTCTGGCTTCTTTTTTCTCTTCTTCCGAAAGAGAATAAGTGCCTTCTATTATTTTTGCATCCTGAATGGTGCACAGCTTTAATGCACGGAGTTCCTTTGTATTGTTTTCTCCGTATATGTATCCGGTAACATATGTGTGGAATTCTTCTTTTCCCCTGATCAGTCCGAAAAGTTCCATGACATATTCGGTAGCGCAGCCATTGTCTATTTTTATAAGGACTTTTCTTTTTTCTTTAAATGCTCTTAAAAGTACCTCGTAATTTTTTCCGAATATAAGTTGCTCTCTTATGTACTGAGGAAGGGATATGTATTCAAGAAGTATGTTCCTGAAAGTTGTGGATGCGGCCTGAGTGTTGTTTTCACAGATAATCCTGTCTATTTCAGGTGCAAGTATTCCCGTAGGGCGGACATAGATCTGCCGTACTGCTGCTGGCTTATAGTGACTGCCCTGAATTTTCTGATTTATTTTTCTTGCCATTTCGTTGAGTTCCGGTTCTTTTACGGATGACAGGATTTTACTTCCCACAGATTCTTTTAATATGTTTTTGATTCTTTCGAGCCTGTCTTTGGAAGTAAGGTATTCATAAGTATAAAAGAGCGCACGCGAATAAAAACCATTCTTTTTGCTTTCTTCAAAACCGAACTCTGTTTTATCATCCAGAAGTTTTAAATAAAGATCATCGCTAACAGTAATCTTGATTTCATCCATACAAATTTTCCTTTGGTTGCAGAATATGCAACCTATTTTTTATTAATTATACTTAAAAAACCTACTGTTTACAAGGTTTTAATGCAACTATTTTTTACATAAATCTGTCATTTATTCTGACTTCTTGTTGTTTTATGATTAGATTGGGTGAGGGGAAAGTAGACCCCGGTAAGATAAAAATTGGAGGAACAATTATGGAAAGAGAATTGGAAACAGCATTTATTACATTTCACGCACAGATGAGAATGAAGGAAAGACTCGGGATTAAAAATCTCGACAGAATGATACGTATGGCATCTCTTGCTTTGGACAGGGGCATAAGAATTGAGAATGCCAAAGATTCCATTGCAAAACAGATGATGAAACATGATGTCAGTGACGGTAAGGAAATAGTTCTTTACAGTGGTTACTATTATGTTTTCACTGAAGATTTTGGTGCTTTGGTCACAGTGTTCCCGGCAGGTAAGAAGGAAACGAAATGGACAGAAGCAGCGGTCAGTAAATCAAACGGATTTAAAAAGTACAACTTTATAAAGGATATAAGATCTGCGTTCGAAGAAGAGTTAAGATTCGCATAAAAAGAGTTAAGGTGTATTTGGACAGAAAGGAGAACTAAAATGAGCGTAAAACAACTTATTGAAAAAATTAACAGGGAAGCACATTATCTTGATGAAACCCCTAGGGAAAAGCACAGAAGGGAAGTTGCTGAGGAAATAATCAGAGAAGCTGATAATCCAAGCAGCTTTGCCGGCATTCTTACAAACGGAAACATCACCGGAAGAACCAGGTTTTTAAGGTTAAGAAACATCAGTGTTATTAACGGAAGGAAAGTTGTGTCAGATAAGTGGGTATATACAAATTCTTCTGATAAGCTTCTCGTTTATATCACGGAGATTGTTTTAAGGTATTATATCTGCGGCGTGATAAATGTCCCGTTTGAGGATTCATTCAGAAGGTCTCTTATAGATTTAGTAACGAGATATGAACTTTCAGGCGGGAATCATGAAACAGTCTGTCTTCTTGAGAAACTGGTATTTGATGAGTACGATATGGTGTCCTCCCCGGAGAATGCGACGGAAAAACAGATCAGTGCTTTCGTAAAGCATTTCAATGAAGCAGTGGTATCGGTTGTGAAAGATAAAAAAGCACAGTCGGCGGTTATTCTGGAGTGTACAAAGAATATTCCTCAGTGTGTAGCTGAAAAAAGATCTGCGCAGATAAAAGTGAGAAAGGTAAAATACGCATAGACTTTCATCTCAAAATTGTATAGATTATTAGTGAGGTGAAACATATGGATGATATGGATAAGTTTTATTCTGATATGGGAATTCCTGATATGACCGGGGACGGCAGGACAAATGTTGTTGATGCCATACTTTACGAGGATATGATAAGGGATATGGAATATGAAAGAACCGGAAAACCTATGAGTCCCGGCGACCCTCTTTATGACCCGTATTATCGTCCGCCATATGCTGGAAACTCACCTGAGTATGATACGTTTGGAATGTATGAAGATAAAAGAGAATCTGATGAATATCCGTCCGGTGCAGGGAGTGACCCTGACTCGATGGACTTTGAATTTTATTTCCCTTTAGATCCGCATGACAGCTATTAAATAATCATGTAGATTATTTCTGCTTTTTGTTGTATCATTAACTCATTAGTGAGGTACAATATGAAAAAGACTTTATCAGTTATTCTTACACTTGTTCTTGTTGCAGCGCTTATGGTATCTTTTGCCGCATGTAACAAGGATACATTTGAATCAGTTGATGTTGACAGTGCAGAAGCACTTGAGATAATTGCAGAATTTACTGAAAAAACAGCAAACACAACAGGTTTTTCAATTACAATTACAGATAATGATGGCTCAGCTCAGTATATAATTATGGCTCAGGAAAACAGAAGTGCCCTTATGGGAACAAACCCTGATGGAGAAAAGATCTTCATCGGAAAGATGTGGAATGAACTTCTTGAAGACTATGATACTGCCGGATATTTTATTTATAACGAAGGTGAATGGATGTCTTCAGCAGAACCGTTTGAAAGTGAGTCCAAATCCATTGATGAACTCGGATGCAACGGTGCGGTAACTGCACTTGAGGAAATCTTAAAAGAGGACGGAATC
>JAKSOR010000003.1 GCA_024405515.1 Clostridia bacterium | reverse complement strand
GATTGAGTTGGCAAAAAAAGAAGGGCGCTAAGAATTTTATTTCTTAACACCCCCTCTTTCATTCATCTTACGTTATAGATTCAAATATTGTACTTGAAACAATTGTATATATGATATAATAAAGAAAATAAAATACACAAAATAAGGAGACATTATGAAAAAAATATTATTTACTATTGTTTTAACATTATGTTTGCTTGTGTCTTGTATGTTTGTTCTGACAGCCTGCGACAATCCATTTGCAAAAGATGAAGATAAAGCAGATGCGACACTTTATAAGTTAACATTATCCACTTCTTCAAATGTAACTGTTGACCAAGCCGAATTAAAAGCAACCTACGGGTATGGTGAACCAAGCGCAACAGTTAAAGAAGGCGTAAGAGATAGCGATGAAATAGCAGAATTAAAAGATGCCGGTGCAACAAATGCAGATATTGCAAAAGCCGGCGTAAGACAGAGTGATGGCTCTTATTATTTCTTTGAGGCAGATCCTATCTATCTTGAAGCACCACAAATTGATGGTTATAAACTTACAGGATTCTTTTACAAAGGAACAAACACTCTTGCTATAAATCCTATTTTACAGAGAATTGACGGAGGAATGTATCTCCCGAGATGGAATATGGATGCCAAAAATGTAGAGTTAGAAGCACGCTATGAAAAATGGACATACACTGTAAGTTTTGACAATCCTGAAGACGATGAGGCAAATCCGAACACTCTTAACAGTTACTGCTATATTGATGACGGAATCGTAACACTTTCACCTTTCACGACCACAAATACTCATAAACATTTTAAAGGATTTGAATATCAGGATTCACTAGGCAACTGGATTCCTATTGTTAATTCCAAATTACCGAGTGATTATTACGAAGATTATATGAGAATCCATGCCGTTTTTGAAACAGATATGCTCTCTATAAGTTTTGCCTTTGAATTGTACATTGATTCTGAAACCACACAGACAGCATTCGATAATGTATGTGACGGGATTAATGTAAGAGGAAACATTGCTACTGTCGACGGCGAACCTATAGTGCTCACATCTTCAACAGATAAAGGCAAAGCTGTAACTGCAACGAGTGAAATCAAAATGCAGTACGGCAGCTGGCTTGAAATTTTCCCTAGCATAAAAGACTCCTATGAACTCTGGAAATACAGAATCAATGATGAGGACGCTCACACTTATTATGATTCAGATGGCTATTTTAATTTATATGAGGGAGATATCGATGAAGATTCAGTAATCACATTAGTATTAACCGAAAAGATCGCATAACGAAGAAACATTAATAAAATCAAAGGGATTGCCGAAAAGCAGTCCCTTTATTTATAGTATTTGTCTATTCCGCCATATCCGATAATAAGTTTATTGTTTCTAGTCTTATTTATAAAGCTTTTAAGCCTCTTTTTAAACTCATCAGGACGTTTCCTTGCAGCATCTATATACGCTATCCTGATGCGCTTATACGGCTCCGTAAACCCGCAGAAGTTTTTCCATGTTACCCCGTCTTTTCTTATTTCCTCAAGTATGTCATCAGGATATATGTACGGGGTTTCTATCAGTTCTTTTACACTTTCATATATCTCAGGAAGAAGCATGCCGTTCCCGTTCAGCCATATAAGACGCTCTATATTAGGACGGGAATATGCACTTCCGGGATTTCTCGGTGTGAACCTCCTTATACCGTGAGTATCATCAAGTGTGCCTGCAGTTGAATCTATCCACCCAAAACACAACGCTTCCTCAACGGCATCATTATATGATAGTGACGGCTCACCTGATTCGGCATACGGAAAAACAAACCATATTTCTTTCTCAGTCTTATAGTTTAATGAGAGCCATTTTCTCCATTCTTCTCTTACCGGCGAATAAAATGTTTTCTTCATCATTCAGTTAAAGCGCCACAGTTTTCCTGTGGCGCTGTTTGATTATCTCATAAAGTTCTTAATCGTAGACAGTACCCTTGCAGGGTCTATTGGTTTTGCTATATGTTCATTCATTCCGCTTTCAAATGCTTTCTTTCTGTCTTCTGCAAATGCGTTTGCCGTCATTGCAAATATCGGCAGTTTCTTGTAATCAGCATTTTCAAGGGCTCTTATTGCAATTGTAGCCTGATATCCGTCCATGATCGGCATCTGTATATCCATCAGAACGCAACAGTAATAATCAGGGTCATGTGCCTTGACCATCTCAACTGCCATTGTGCCGTCGTTTGCTTCTTCGACGATGAGTCCGTCAAGTTCAAGAATATCTTTTGCTATTTCCCTGTTAAGATCATTATCATCGACAAGAAGAATAATCTTGCCTTCAAGTGATATTTCATCGGTTGCAGACACTGATGGTTTAAGAGCCTCAAGTTCTTCCTCGGAAGGACGGTGATAATACATTGTAATTTCTACTGTTGTTCCTTCGTTAACTTTTGACCTGATTTCTATATCACCATTCATCATGTCAACAAGTCTCTTTGTGATAGCCATACCGAGACCTGTTCCCTGAATGCCGCTCTTTGTGGATGATTGTTCTCTCTCGAATGCTTCGAAAATTCTCTTAAGGAATTCCTCGCTCATACCCATCCCGTTATCGGCAATTGTATATCTGATTGTTGCGCACTGTTCTTTTACATCGCCCAGCTGTTCCACATAGAAATCGACATTGCCGCCGGATTTCGTATATTTCACCGCATTACTGATAACATTAAGAAGGACCTGATCCATATGAAGTGTGTCAATGTAAAGATGAGTATCCTTAATTTCGCTTATATGCTTTGTGAAGGTTATATTCTTTTCCTTTGCTGACTCAGCAACAATTGTGTTTATATGTTCGGCAAAGACATCTATTTCAGTAAGTGTTTCCTCAATTACAACCTTACCTGATTCAATTCGGCTCATATCAAGAACGTCATTGATTAAGGAAAGAAGATGGTTGCTCGCAACAAGCGACTTTTCCATACAGTCTGATACCTTTTCAGGATTATCCTTATATCTGTTTGCCATATCAGCAAAACCGATTATGGCATTGAGCGGTGTACGGATATCGTGGGACATATTGAAAAGGAATGTAGATTTTGCAGCACTTGAAGCCTCCGCCTTTGCCCTTGCCTCTTTAAGTGTGTTCTGATATTCCTGTTCCTTTCTTACTTCCGCATCACGGTCTGCAAGTCCTAAAACAATCTTTTCGGCTTCTTCATCTTCTGTTCCCATCTTAACAATCTTCATTTCCCAGTATCTTATATCGCCTTCGTTTTCAACACGGTATACATATGTAAATGATTTCTTGTTGGACAGTTCCTCTTTAAGATTAGCTATTTTAACTGTATCTGAAAAGTTCTCTCTGTCATCAGCGTACACAACATTATCTATGTATGCACGCATAACATTTACGAAACTTATATTGCTGTCAATCGTTACTCCCATTCTCTCAGGAATATCAGAGGAACTGATGGAGTACGGTTCAATTGAATTTGTATTAAGATTTACGAATGTTACAGAATCATAATCTGATGCAAGAACATTGATTATTTCAAAGTGACGTGCTTTCTCTTCTTCGGCTTTTATTGTCTCATCATTGTAGAGCATCTTATATTTGTCTCTTGCATGAATAAGTTCCCTGTGAGTACTCCAGCGGGTGAACTCAAAGAAAAGACCGATTGCAAAGAATGCAAGATAGAGAACCGGAAAACGCATACAGAATGCATCTGTATAACCTGAGTATATAAGCTGTTTCCCTACTGGAGTCCAGAAGAAGAAAATCAGCATGAAAAATTCAACAAGTGAAAGTATTGTGCCTGATTTGATACGGAAAAGAAGAAGTCCTGCAAGAGGTAACAAAGCGCACCATATAGCACTGAAACCTTCCGGTTCCCCGACTATTACAAAGAATGTGAACAGAGCCAGGAACTCAATTGCAAAAAGCACTCGCGGGAGCATCTTAAGAGGGCCCTTGCTAAGCGAAAGAACGGCATTGATGACATTCCCGATACCGAATGCAATAGTAGACCACATAAGCAGCTGCCAATGGGTAAAATAGTTCATTATAGACATAACGAACGATACTATCGAAAGGAGGAAGAAAACTATAGTGAACTGCGCACTTTTAAGTTTTTCTTCTTCAGGCAGAAGAGCTCGCCATTTTTTATTAATCTCTAAAATGGTATGTTTTAAATTTTGTTTCATTATTTGTTTCCTTCGCCCGGGATAAATTTTGCAAGAGTCTCAACAAGTAGTTTAACATTAATCGGTTTTGCAACATGTCCGTCCATACCGGAAGCAAGTGCACGCTGCTTGTCTTCATCAAAAGCGTTGGCTGTCATTGCAATAATAGGGGTACGTTTACCTCCCTTCTGGAGTTCTCTTATTTCGCCGGTTGCAGTGTATCCGTCCATAATCGGCATCTGTATATCCATTAATATGACATCATACTCTGTTCCGTTTTCTATACTTGCCGCTACTTTCTTGATAGCTACAGTGCCATCTTCGGCAGTATCTATATCAAGATTAAGTTCCGAAAGAATATCTACCGCTATTTCCCTGTTAAGTTCATTATCCTCAACAAGAAGAAGCTTCTTCCCTTTCATAAAGCCAGGGTCTACAGCAAACTCGTTATTCTCAACAAGTGACTCTCCTTCTGCATTTCTGAATGGGAATGTTACTGTCATTACAGTACCCTCACCGAGTTTGCTGCTGACATCTATTGTGCCCTTCATAAGTCCGACAAGTTCTTTGGTGATTGCCATTCCGAGACCTGTTCCCTGGATTCCGGAAACTGTTGAGCTCTGTTCACGTGAAAACGCATCAAACAGATGCTCCTGGAATTCTTCGCTCATTCCTATTCCGTTATCGGCAACGCTGAACTGAATTCTTACTTTGTCAGGACTGCTCGAAGGAAGTTCTGTAACCCTCATAGCGACCATTCCGCCTTCGCCCGTATACTTGATTGCGTTTGACAGAATATTCATATAAACTCGTCCCACACGCAGTGCATCAGCAAAGACCATATCATGTTCGACACTGGTCTTGATTGTGAAATTAATATTCTTCTTTTCCGCAGTAGAAGCCATAAGAGAATAGAGATTATCCGCTGATGCCGTAATGGAAACCGGTTTTTCCTCAATTGTTACTTTGCCGGATTCAATTCTTGCCATATCAAGGACGTCGTTAATAAGAGAAAGCAGATGCTCGCTTGCCATTGAAACTTTTGAAAGACTTGCCTCAACTCTTTCTTTATCATCAATATATTTTTTTGCCATATCGGTAAAACCGATAATAGCATTCATAGGTGTACGGATATCGTGAGACATATTAAAGAGGAACGACGTTTTCGCTTTGTTTGCATAAAGAGCTTCATCCATCGCTTTCTTTAATTCTTCCTGAACTTTCATTCTTTCTTTTACCTGATCGTCAATATCGTATACGCCGACAAGAAGTTTTTCTTTTCCATCTGCTTCGGTCTTCTTGCATTTAATCATGTAATAACGCTGAACATGACGCCCCATTTTGTACTCAATGGTAAATATGCCCTTTTCTTCAAGTTCCTTCAGAAGGTTCTCTTTCTTAAAGGCCTCTGACATAGCGGCTTTATCGCTTTCCTGAACATATTTGCTTATAACATTCTGTGCGTCATCAAAGAAATTGCTGGTCTGGTTGTCCTTAATTTCCTTGTTCAGCGAAGAATCTCCGCCCCCACCGAAATTTTCATAGGCCATAGTTTCAAGATCAACATAATATATTGCCCTGAAATCCTGACCTATATTATTGACAATAGATGAAAGTTTTGAATTTTCGCTTTCGTAAAGATCATAAATAAATTTTTCACGCTGCCTTGTAACATTGAATGAATAAATTGTCACAGCCGCTACCATGAATCCGATTGAATAAAAAGGTCCGTCCGGATAAAACATCTGTGCAAAACCTGCTACAAGCATAACTGCGGACATTAATATAGAAGAGGATGCCAGTTTGATTTTTTTCTTATCTTTTCTGATATATGCAGGTATTCCGACAATAAGAGACAGAACCACAACAAAAACATAATATGCAAACTGCATAAAAAACATAACCGGCCTTAATTTATTTATATGATATGAACCATCAGCCGCAACACCGAATGCATTTCCGGTAAACATGTTCTGAATGATAAGAGCTGCCTGCGTCATAAGGAAAAGGACACATACGACCAAAGCAATTACCCTTATTCTTCCCTTAAGTTTCAGATATCTGATTATATAAACTGTCCAAACAAAAGCCGAAAGTCCAGCCATCGTATGGAAGAAATATGTAAACACATTATAAGCATCAGGATTAGGAACAGGAGAAGCAACAGGAGAACCAAGAAATCCCCAAACTGCATCAACAAGACCAAAAACAGCAAAAAACACAAGAAGGTAACAATAGTCTTTATCTATTTGGCTCTTTCTCTTTGTATGCCATACCCTGTTAAAAAGAATTGCACTGACAATTACAGTTATCAGTCCTGATACAGCATATAAAAAATATAAATCTATAGGCCAACTTTGAATTCGCATATGTTTACACTCCCGCATACGTATTTGCGCATATATATTCCTTAACCAAAATATTTTATCAAATAAGAAAACTAATTTCAATAATTTTTTAATTAGCGAACTGAAAAACCTGATTCAAACAATTGTACACATGCATAAAGAAGGGTTATCATACATATGAGGAATGCAAATGACAAAAGAAGAACGACAGAACCTAATAGACAGTTTTATGCATAAAGAAGTCGATGTCACCATTGACAGGCCGATTGGATACATACACCATAAAAACACAGAAACAATAGTTTATCCTGTTAATTATGGTTTTATAAGTGGCGTTTTTGGCGGTGATGGAGAAGAACTTGATGTTTACATAATAGGCATTAACGAACCACTCCAAACATTTCACGGGAAAATAATTGCCACAATTCACAGGGAAAATGATGTAGAAGACAAACTGGTAGCATGTCCTGTAGGTATGACTTTTTCTGAAGAAGAAATTTTCAATGCCGTTTCTTTCAGAGAATCTCACTACAAAACACATATAGAAATATAATACATTTGTTTGCTATAAATATTGAAAACTAATAATCTTTGTGTTAAGATTTTCAGTATCAAATCAGGAGAAAAGTTATGAGTAACATTTCAGAAAAAAGATACCCTGCACCTGTACCGGAATCAGTAGTAGAAAACGGGAAAGTACATTTCGGAACATTTGATCAGCCATTCAAGAAACTGAATCTTCTTGAGTGTGATAAGCCATGCGGCAGCAAAATGCCTGACTTCATGAAACCGTCCCGTCTTACAGAATGGGAAGCATTTGAAGTGAATATGGATGAAGGAGCACTTGTTAGTGCTGTGTACAAAACAGGTCCTATGGGATTTTCTATTTTTGTCTGGTACGATAAAAAAGAAGATAAAATCTACAGCTGGAGGAATCTCGTTCCTGTTAAAAAATCCAAAGTTGCATCCCAGCTTATTGATGATTTCAGTCATGTTAAGACAAAGAACAGCGAATATACGATTACTAACGATTTTATGAACGGAAAGGCTGCAGCAAAGGGCTGGTCCAAAGGAAAGAACGGAGACTTCTCAATTGATATCAAATTTGAAAGAATCTCCCCTCTTGCAAACGGAGTTATGCCACTTGCAAAAAATAAAGACGGCTCATTCAGAAATGCCCTCTACAGCGAAAAGGATTTCTTTAAAGCAACAGGAAACATCACTGTAAACGGAAAAGCCTATAACACAAACGGGAACTCCGTAGGCATTATTGATGATCACAAAGGATTCTATCCGTTCTTTGCTCATTATGACTGGCTTACAACCATGGGCACAATCGATGACAACGGAGAAAAGAAATTCTTTGCTTTCAACCTTACAAGAAACCAGTCCGTAGACCAGTACAATTATAATGAAAACGTAATCTGGTTTGAAAAAGAATCATTCCCTATGCCACCGGTAAAATTCATCCACAAAGACGGCAAGAAAAAAGCCGACGAATGGCATATTGTTGATGAAAAAGAAGAAGGTATCGTGGATGTAACCTATAAAATAAGCAAAGTATTCTATATGCCTATACCGCTTCTTTGTTATTATGCACTCCCATACGGAACAATTTCCGGGTACGTATCAGATCCTAACGGAAAGAAATATTTCGTTGATGGTATGACCGGCATCGGAGAAGACAAATCAACAAGAATGTAAAAATTCAATCAATATATAAAACCGCCAGGAAAAATCCTGACGGTCTTTATTTTTATTAATGCTAATTTTAAAAATTAATATCCGATAACACCTTTAAGAAGTTCAAAAATCTTCGGGCTTAAAAGTTCAAAATCTCCACCGACGTCGAGGTGATTCTTACCGGCATACTTAAGAACTCTTGAATCATAATCTCTTATCTCTCCTTCGGAGAGTCCACCGATAGATGCAAAGTGAGGAACCGTTCCGTCTCCGTAAAGTTCATTACCTGTACCGGTTACTACCTCGTATGTATAATCAGCAGGATCATCAGAGCCGTTGGTTGTAACATTGAGTTTTGTAATAGTTGTATCAAGACCTGTACCTACAAAGTAATATGAGTTTACAAGTTCCATCACATACTTTCCGTCAATATAGAATGAATCGTAATAGTCCTCAAGTGTTGCCACTGCTTCTTTAATCTTGTACCCGTCTGCATTCTTATACTCGCCTTCTTTAGCAACCACTTTATCATATGAAATTATATTTCCGTCTTCATCTTTTTCGAAATCATAATAAAGTGCCCATGGCTGTGATTCATAGAAAGCATAAAGGTCTTCCTTTGAGGAAATCGGCGTACCATCGATATAAATACCATATTCGCCATTGCCGTACTGCTCTGAATTAATAAGCTGCCATGATGGAACGAGTGTCATAAGACCGATGTTGTTGTAGATGAAATCACCGAGTCCGCCCGGAGACAAAATACTGTTTACAACGCCCTTGATAATAACTTCCGTGCTTGAATCAAGTTCCATTCCTTTAAGGAAGTTATTAATATATGCCGAAGGTGAAGCGAGAACAGAAAGCGCATCGAATGAGCCCATTGTTGCAGGAGCAAATCCCATATAAAGTTTTACTTTATCTCTGTTTTCCTGACTTCTTGCAAGGTAGCTTCCTACTGTCGGACCACCCATACTGTGTGACATAAGGATTACTTCCTTATATCCCCATTTATTAATGTATTCCTCAAGTTTCTTTCCTGCTTCAGCCGGAGAATATCTCCAGTCATAGTTGAATGTTTCAACTTCATATTCATCGCCGTATTTTGCCTTGATACCATCAATAAAATCCTTATATATTCCGAAAACGCCATTACTGATATCCATGACTTTTCCGTTTTTGTCTTTCGGTGAATCATTTGCGGCAATAATATTGGGATTATTTGAATTACCGTCCTGATCAAGTGTCAGGTCATATAAAAGCCTTCCCGGTTCATATTCAATCTGGTCAAGGACATATGACATTAAGTCATATGGTTCCCCGTCAGCATTTGTACCGAAATCCCCGTCCTTGATTGCATCAAGAATTCCTAAAAAATCAAGTGCTCCGGTAGTGCGGTCAACATAATCATATATCCTGAATTCTTCTGAAACAGGTTCCCATACGGCAGTATTTGTCTTTGAATCATAAAGTCCGCCGCTGAAAAGTGCCGTTACATAAATTATTGCCTTATCTTTTTTCTGAGGTCCATTGTCTTTGTTGCATCCCGTAAATGCTGCAAACATTCCTGCACAAAGTGCCACAACAAGCAAAATGGCGACCAATTTTTTCTTCATCTTTTCACCTATTTTACAATGAGGAACAATTTAAAAACCTCATTGACCTTATCTATCTCAGTACTGCAAAGATGTTTCGATTCAAGTGCTCTGCTAAGGCCAAGCCATACCGCTTTGATTAAAAGCGAATCCCTTGAATCAAGTGCGCTGGCGAACCCTTCTAGCATAACAGAGAACTCTTCTCTGTCTTTTGTTTCTATTTCTGCTTCCTGTACAGCCTTCACCATATTAACAAGGAGATATTCTGTCTGTTGGTGGAGTCCTTCAGGAGCAAAATCCACTTTTTTCTCAATCACAGGACCTGCATCATTTATTCCGTCGGTCACAAATTTCACAATAGCAAACTTAAATGGTTCAAGAACTTTAAAATAAAGTTCCTTATAACTGTCCTGTTTATTTTCCTGCGGATAATACTTCCCTGCAAATGTGACAATATCAATGAGACCGGCATCAAACTCAACAAGAAGCTGAGATACGAAAGCCACCATATTTTTAGGGCTCTTAGGGAGACGGAGTACATATGTCTCACCTATTTTGCCAAGTGCTTTCCTTTTTTCGTTCTCATAATCAAAGTTCTGATTACAGTATGCAAGAACATCCCTGAATTCAGGATAATAAGCTATGCATCTGAGCACAGTTCTGAGTCGCTGATCCACAAAGATGAGACTTGCATTCTCAAGATCATCCATTGCACAAACAAGTGCATTTATTCCTTCGCCTGTATATTCCATTCTTACCACTTGTTATGAACTTTCTCAGCAAATCCGAGGACATTATCAAGAATTATCTCTTTCCCGTCATCAAGAACACACTTCCCGCTGATATAACCGAATACCTGGTGAGGTATCATGCACATGACTTTAAGATCAAATGGTTCATATCTGTCGATAAGAGGTTTGAATGTACAGTCGAGTCTTCCGTCTTCTGATACAAATTTCCAGTCTTCCATAAATCTCGGTGCACCCTCATCATCTCCAGGAATAACGAATTTTGTTCTTTCAATCTTGTGAGCTTTTCCGTTATAGAAGAACATATCTTCCCCTGCAGCTGTTGTATCTCCGAAACCATAGCCGATGTTCCATCCGAATGTTGAGCCATCCTCAAGTCTTGTGTGGAGAGAACCCCAGTACCATGTGTTATCATAAGTCCATACGCCTCTGCCCCAGTCAAGAGTTGCAAGAGAATCTTTTTTATCAAAAACGCATTCTTTGTCCCCGAGGAAGAATGAACCTTCTGCTGTCATACAGTTGATCTTCTGGTTGAAATAAAAATGTTTATCTTCTTTGAATGGTGTTGCAATTACCATTGATTCTTCAGGCTCGTCAGTGATTGTGATATCCCACTTAAGGTCCGTTCCTTTCTTGTCCGCATTAGGATATACACCGTAAAGATGTCTTACTTTCCCGTCAAAATCAAAATGCATATCAACTTTTCCGTTCTTCCATGCACTGCTGCCTTCCTTTGTGGATCTTGGAAGATTAAGTTTTCCCATCGGGAAGAAGAAAATTGATGTGTTTGTAAACTGTGCAGGTGTTACAAAATCCATTACGGTAACAGAAAGTGCACCTACATATCCGAGGTCTGAAGTTGTAAGACAGAGACCGAATTCTTTATTGGAAATATAGTAATAATCCCATTCTTTGAGACGTGTCTTTTTTGCTTTTACATTCTCACGGTTGTACTCATATAAAAACTTTTTGGCATAGCCAGGTTTTAAAATATTGCCGTTTTCATCCAGTAATTTGGTTGGTTCTGTAATTTCGTTCTGCATAAGTTACTCCTATTTCTATTAATAGAAATACTTTACCACACAAAATCGGTTAAAACAATAGCAAAAAGAAAAAAGGACTTTTTAAGTCCTTAATCAGTAAATTCTATCTCACCCGACAGCAAAGTTTTTTCCGTTCCGCCCTGGAGTGTGGCAACAAGTCTGAACTCATCATCGATGCCCTTTACTTTCCCCTTTTCCCCGGTTGATTTTATTATTACACTGCGGCCCTCTACATTAGAAAATTGTCTGTACTTATCCAAGAGCTGAGCCTTGTTAAATTTCTTATAATACTTTTCAACGATATTCAGTATCTGGGTGTTTAAGTTCTCGTTTGGTACATCTGAACATACGATTCCTGCAATATCTCTGATTTTCTTATTAAATCCGAATCGTGGCTTCGACGTATTGATTCCGACACCTATTATAACAAATTTATCTTCGCCGATAATCTTTGTTTCAGCTAAAATGCCGCAGACTTTTTTATCATCAAGATATATATCGTTGACCCATTTTATTCTGACATCATCACCGCCAAGCTGGGAGATTGCTTCCCTGCACGCCACTCCGACAAGCGGAGTAATATAACTCATGATTTTTTCATCAGGTTTTAAAACAAAACTGAAATAAAGACCACCGGAAGGAGAATAGAATTTCTTTCCGTCCCTGCCTCTTCCCTTTGTCTGTTTTGCAGCAACAACCGTCATACCTTCCCTTAATTCTTTTTTGTTTTTCAGGTATGTGCTTGTCGAAGAGATGGAAGTAAAATACTCCACATCATAAAACAGGTGATTTACTTTTAAAGCATAAAGTTTTGGCATAACAATAAGATATCATCTGAAGGATATAAAAGCAATCAATATTGACACCTATTTGCGATTAAATATATAATATTTAAAGTAGTTTTAGAGGTGCTTATATGGATTTTACAGAAAGTTATAATGAATGGCTTGAAAGTGAAGAACTTTCAAAAGATGAGAAATACAGGCTCAGAGAACTTACAAAAGATGAGCGTAAGGAAATGTTCTGGGGTCCGCTTGAGTTCGGAACAGCCGGCATGAGAGGAGTTCTTGATCTCGGTACAAACAGAATGAATGTTTTCACTGTAAAAAGAGCAACAAAAGGACTTGCTGATTTCATTTGCTCTCTCGGTGAGGATGCAAAAAAACGCGGTGTTGTCATTTCATACGATACAAGAAAATTCTCTTCCGAGTTTGCTATCTGTGCTGCAAAAGTATTAAGTGCAAACAAAATAAACGTATTCCTTTTTGAATCGGTAAGACCAGTCCCTGTATGCTCTTTCGCAATAAGAGATTTAAATGCAGTTGCGGCGATTATGATTACAGCATCACATAATCCGAAGATCTACAACGGATACAAAGTTTATGGTGATGACGGCGCCCAGATGTCACCTGAAAATACAGAGAAGGTTGTAAAATTCATTGAGAAAACGCCGTATTTCGGGATTGAGGAAGCATCTGTTGAATTAAATGCCGAATCCATAAAAGGCAAAAACGATGTCATGGCAGATGAATACATTAAAATCATCGGCAAAAATGTTGATAACAGATATTTTGATGCCATTGAAAAGCTTGCTCTCTCCCCTGAAGCAGTCAAAGAATTCGGTAAAGACATAAAGATTGTTTACACTCCTGTACACGGAAGCGGATATATGCCTGTTACTACCATTCTCAAGAGAATGGGTATTACAGTGAATGTTGTAAAAGAGCAAGCTGAACCAGATACTGAATTCTCCACAGTCAGGGTTCCTAATCCTGAAGAGGCAGATACTTTAAAAATGG
Source organism: Clostridia bacterium (assembly GCA_024405515.1). Taxonomy (GTDB): domain Bacteria; phylum Bacillota; class Clostridia; order Christensenellales; family CAG-917; genus CAG-475. Next base: position 57,258 of record JAKSOR010000003.1, on the reverse strand, counting down.
GCATTGACCTTGCTGACAAAATCGGAAGTGATATCGTAATAGGAACAGATCCTGATTCCGACAGAATGGGCATTGCCATAAGAAACGATAAGGGAGAATTCGTTCTTTTAAACGGCAATCAGATAGGTGTTCTCCTCTGCAACTATATTCTCACCAGAAAAAAGGAAACAAAAACTCTTCCTAAAAACGGTGCGATAGTAAAAACCATTGTAACTACGGAAATGGCAAAGAAAGTCGCTGATTCTTTCGGAGTCACGACATTTGATGTCCTTACCGGATTTAAGTTCATCGGAGAAAAAATAGCTGAATGGGAAAAATCAGGAGAGTTTGAATATCTGTTCGGTTTTGAAGAAAGCTATGGTTCCCTTATCGGAACACATGCAAGAGACAAAGATGCAGTGGTTGCATCAATGATGTTTGCTGAGATGGTATGTTACTACACATCCAAAAACAAAAAAATATATGATGTTCTTCAGGGACTCTTTAAAAAATTCGGTTATTTCACAGAAAAAGCAAAATCAATAGCATTCGGCGGAATAGACGGAATGGAAAAAATGAGAGAGATTATGGTAAAACTCCGTCATACCAAGTTTACCGAAATTGCAGGAACAGAAGTAATTGCAGTAAGCGACCTCAATGACAGAGTAAAGATTTTCCCGGACGGAACAAAAGTTATGCTTACTCTTCCTAAAACAAATGCTGTGAAGATTCATCTTGATAACGGAGACTGGATCTGCGTAAGACCGAGCGGGACAGAACCGAAACTTAAATTCTACGTAGCAACATCCAAATCATCCAAAGAGGAAGCAGATAAAACTGCTGCTGCATATCTTGAGTATATGTCCGGTTTAACCGAATAAATTACGGCCATATATGAGAAGCGGATTCTTTTGAACCCGCTTCTTTTATTTCTTATCTTTTAGATAATTATCCAGAATTTCCGCAGCCAGACCGGCAAGTTCTGCACACGGCCTCTTTTTATAATATTCAGGTGTTCTTGCATCTGGTGCCGGATTTGTAGACTGCACTCCTCCCAAAAGTTCACGGCATATAATACTTCCGTTTTCCTCTCTGAATTTTGCAGCAATACTCTGAAGATTAGTGTAATGCTTTGTTTTTTCATCTCCGGCTTTCGGGTCCGTATACCCGTGGAGAAGTCCTTCCACAATAAACATTCCTGACACACATCCGCACACTTCCCTCATTCTGGCCATACCGCCGCCGAAAGAAGATGCGACCTTAATTAGTGTCTCCTCATCCAGATCTATTAAATCCTTAAATGCAAGTACAACTGCCTGTGAGCAGCTGTACCCTTCTTTAAAATAATTAGATGCTAATTCTTTTCTGTCCATTATTTTTCAAGTGCTTTAACAGCATCTTTAAGGTAATCCTCATCGATAAGGCTTTCCACATCGCCATGGTCTACTGCCTGGGCAATCTTTCTCTCTATCGGAAGACGTCCGAGCACCTTAAGATCATAATCTGTTGCGACTTCATCAACTTTACTCGTTCCGAAAACATCAATTTCCTTGCCGCAATCCGGGCACTTGATATAACTCATGTTTTCAACAATACCGTAAATCTTGATATTCATCTTGTTAGCCATATTCACTGCTTTGCCGACAATCATTGAAACAAGTTCCTGAGGGGAAGTTACAATAATAATTCCGTCAAGTTTTATGGACTGGAATACTGTAAGTGGAACATCTCCTGTCCCTGGAGGCATATCAACGAACATATAGTCCACATCGCCCCAGATTACGTCTGTCCAGAATTGTTTTACAAGTCCTGCAATTAATGGCCCTCTCATGATTACCGGGTCTGTTTCGTTATCAAGTAAAAGGTTGGTTGATACTACCTTGATTCCGAGTTTTGATTCTCTCGGATATAATGCTGTACCATCGCTGTCCATAAATCCCTTGATTCCGAAAGCTTTCGGGATAGACGGACCGGTTACATCAGCATCAAGAATAGCTGCCTTCTTGCCGTTTTTGACAACACCGAGTGATAACAGTGTTGTAACGAGTGATTTGCCGACGCCGCCCTTACCGCTTACGATTCCGATAACCTTTTTGATTTTTGAAAGTTCATGCGGTTTTTCAAATTCAATAGCACCCTCACACTTTTCGGTGCAGTTGTTACAGTCATGTGTGCATTCGCCCATTTAGTTAAAACCTCTCATTCCTATTATTTGTACTTTATTGTCAAAGAGTTTTTTGAACTCCTCTGCTTCTGCTTTTTCCACCGGCGTATATCCGTGTGAGATACATCCCTCATTATCTTTGTAATGCTGCATAAAGTATCTTTTTGCCCCGCTTATCCACTCGGAGATTTCTTTGATATCCTCGGCGGTATGGAATTCTTTTATCAAAGTAGTCCTGAACTCATAATCAACCGCGCCTGATTTCAGGATATCCACGCTCGCCTCAATTTTGCTCATGTCAACATTTTCCACGCCTGTTGTTAGCGGATATTTTGCCTTGCTGTTCTTAATATCCATCGCAACATAATCGAGCAGGTTATTGTCAATAAGAGACTTTAATGTATCCGGTTTGAGCCCATTAGTGTCGAGTTTTGTCATATAACCCAGCTTCCTGACTTTCTCATAGAACTCAGGAAGATCCTTCTGAAGAGTAGCCTCCCCGCCGGTTACACAAACGGCATCAACAAGGCCTTTCCTTTTCTCAAGATAATCAAGCACGTAGTCTTCGCTTATCTGATTCGCTGCGAAATTTCCGACAACAAGTTCCCCGTTATGGCAGAACGGACACCTGAAATTGCACCCGCCGGTAAAAACCGTGCAGGCAATTTTTGTATCATAATCAACCATAGAAAACTTTTCAATTCCGCATATAATCATAGTATATCTATCTTACCACAAATATCGAAAAAATTAAACCTTAAAACAATCTTGTTTTACACTCCGCCTGTCAGATGGTATCATTAAATTATGAGTAACGGCAAACAGACTGCAGAAAAGCATATCATCAAAGAATTCCTTTTACTGTTTTGGGTATTTTTCAAGATAGGTCTTTTCACTTTCGGTGGTGGTTATGCAATGCTTACCCTGATAGAAGATGAGGTAGTCGACAAAAGGCACTGGGTTTCAAAAGAAGATCTTATGAATATCTTTGCAATTGCCGAATCCACTCCTGGACCTATCGGAATTAACACCGCTACTTTTATCGGAGTCAAAAGATTTGGAATCCTGGGAGGAATTACTGCTACCCTCGGAGTTGTCATACCGTCATTCCTTGTAATTCTCCTCGTTTCATTTATTATTGACCTTGTCAGGGATAATCACTGGATACAGGTAATATTTATGGGCGTAAGAGTCTGCGTCGTAGTTCTTATCCTAAAAGCTGTTCTTTCATTCTTCAAATCCATAAAAAAGAATCTGTTTTCTTTTATTCTCACTGCAGCAAGTTTCCTTATAGTTTTCCTGACGAATACAAGTATTATTTACGTTATACTCGGAACCATTTTCATATCCATCATAGCTGTATGTCTCATCACTTACAGAAACAACCATAAGTTCCATATGCTCGGAACTCAGGAATACTATTCCGAAGTAACAGGCAAGAAACTCGGAAAAGATGAATACATCTGTGAAAAAGCATGCACAGAGAATAATATTAAAATTTCCAGGGAGGGTGAAAAATGATTTATCTTAACCTTTTCTGGACATTCTTTAAAATCGGGCTCTTTACTTTTGGTGGCGGTCAGGCAATGATCCCTATGATTATGAGAGAAGTAACAGCCAGAGGCTGGATTTCAGAAACCGATCTTATAGACTTTATAGCGATATCAGAATCGACTCCTGGAACATTTGCCGTAAATATATCAACTTATACCGGCGTACAGACTGCAGGGGTTCTGGGAGCGCTCTGTTCAACCATAGGCGTTGTTCTTCCTTCCATTATCATAATTACGCTTATTGCCCTGCTGTTTGCTTCACTGATGAAAAAACAGGCTGTAGGAGAAGTATTTGGTTATATACGTTCATCTGTTACCGGATTGCTCACGGCTGTCCTTATTTCCCTCTTTATGCTCGTTCTTTTCGGAATTTCAAGTGTTTATGATACTTCAAAAGCATCTGCCGATTATATAGGTTTAGGACTGTTTGCCATCCTTTTCGGATTATCATTTATTAAAATTAAAGGGAGAAAAATCTCCCCTATAATTCTGATTCTTATATCTGCTGTTTTAGGTCTCCTCTGTTACGGATTTATTCCCGTTTAACTCGCCGTTATTATTTCATATAACTTTCTAAACGAACATTATCATATATATTGGCAATGGAATGATTATGTTTCTGCAATATGTGAATAAAGCTTCAATAAGGCCTGAATGTCTGTTTTGGAACATTGATTTTCTCAGAAAAGTTTAAAAAACAAGATGAATATGATTGAATTTGGTTAAATTTAGAAAAAGAATTTTCCTAGACGACAATAAAATAAGGCTGTCCGTTGCAGAACAGCCTCATGAAATATTATGTTTATTTATTAATCCGCATCCATTGAATCAAGTCTTATCTGTTTCTTTTCTTCCTTGGAAAGCTTTCTTCCTTTTGCAAGCTGAATGCTGTCTCCGTGTTTTACAAAGCACATAAGAATGATTGCAATTACAATACATACTGCACTGTACAAGAAGAGATATTTATCCTGAACATAATCCATGACAAGACCGGCAATAAACGGTGTAATTGCCTGGGCAGACATCGTTGCAACATAATAGTATCCGGTATACGCTCCGACCGTTTCTGCTGTGGAAAGTTCTGTTACCATCGGGAATGTATTGACGTTTGCGATGATAAGACCGAATCCTGCAATAAGATAGAACAGTGTGAAAAGAACTGTCTTAAGTGATGCTTCCTGACCCTGCATGATTGCAAAGCAGATAAGGATAAATGAAACAACAGCAAGCGCATAACCAATCATAATTGATTTTCTTCTTCCTATCTTTGCTGCCATATATCCAACAGGAATGAATGCTATAGCCGAGATACCCATTGATACGCCGGAAATAATCGAGGCTATTCCTGCAGAAAGGTTAAGGCCTTTTGTAGAATATACGGAGAGGTTTGAAGATACAGCGTTATATCCCATAAACCACATGAAGATGGATGCAAGTATGAGCCAGAATGACACAAGTTTTGATTTTTCATCCTTTGTCTTGAGACTCCACCATTCTTTAGGATTCTTCTTTTTCTTTGAATTCTCAACAACTTCCTTAGCTGCATTGTAAGTCTCTTCGGAAACTTTCTCTCCTTCATTAATAAGAGACTCGGCAAATTCTTTTGCTTCCTCATTTTCACCTTCTGCAAAGTCATCAATTTCGTATTCCTTACAGATTTGCTGACATCTTTCTACAAGTTTCTTCTCTTTTACAAGAGCAAGGAATCCTGCAAGAAGCAGAAGCATTCCTGCTGCTACTGATGAGAATATAATGATATAGTTAGAGAGTCTTTCACCGAATAACACAACCGTGTAAATTAAGAACGCAATTGCACCGCCCACACCTCCGCAAAGGTTAATAACAGCATTTGCCTGGGATCTTAACGGTTTTGGAGTGACATCCGGCATAAGAGCAACTGCAGGACTTCTGAATGTTGCCATTGCAATCAGAACGAGGAGAAGAATAACCATATAAACAACGAGGCTCTTTATTCCGGCATCTGATTTTGTATATCTCTCAAATACCTGGTCTGATTCATAGTTTTCTATACCGTTCTGAGCATATTTTTTGTATAAGTCATTGGAATCTATCATCTGCTGATATGTTTTTCCTGTTTCAGGGCATACCGCATTGACATCATCTATCGCCTGTCCGTCATATGAATATGTAACAGCTCCGATAAGATTTAATACTGCCTTCTTAGATGACATCTTGCTGTAATTACGGATTGACACAAAGTCTTCCTTTGTGACGCCATTCATCTCAAGATAATCCCTGTCACAGTAGTTTGCGTTTCCACTCTCATAAAGATATGTGAGAGTATCCGTCATAAATGCATCGTCATCCAGTCTTGCCTCAATCTGGGTATTGACATATTCCGTTGCAGCCTTCTGCTGATTAAGGGTTGCCACCGGGACAAACACCATAAGAACCGCCGCACATATTGTACCTATTAAAATAAACGGAGTTCTCCTTCCGAATTTCTTTGCCAGTTTACCTTTTGCATTATCTGAAATTTTTCCGAAAAGAGGAAGCATAAATAAGGCAAGAAGGTTATCAAGTCCCATAATAAGACCACGTGCCCAGGACGGAAGTCCGTATGCTCCTTCAAGAAGAAGCGGTACGACAAAGTCGTATGCTGTCCAGAAAATCTGAACTATTGCAAAAGCAAAACCTACTTTGAAAGTAATACCATAATTAAGTTTTAATGGTTTTCTTCCTTTCTCATCCAGCATTTCTGATGCCGGTTCTTTTGTTTTTCCCATAATTCCCTCGCATATGCGTTTGTTGAATAATGTGTTTATTATACTTTAATAATTATATTAAGTAAATAGCGGACAGCTTTGCTCGATATTGATTTTATTAAATTAATTTGTTAGAATCTATTCACTATGATAGAAGCATTCCCGGTATTACCGCAGTATTCAAAATGGATCATGACAGCAATTTTAAGTATAATCTCCATTATACTCTTTTTGGTATTCAGAACCTATGCAAGAAAAAAAGTCATGATTGCGATGCTGCTTTCTTCTCTCGGTGATATCTTTATGACAGATGCTTTCGGCCTCGGTTCCACTGTTTCAGGCATACCGGGAGCAGCCTTCTTTATTGCAGCACACATAGTTTATGCTACCTGTTTCACATCATTAACTAAGCAATATGGTTATAAATACAAAAATGCAGGTTTCTATTTAGGACTAGTTCTGACTGTAATATCAGCAGTCATTCTGTTTGTATTTGCGTGTCTTTCTGATGATCCTCAGTACGGAATGCTTGTGCTGATTCTAATCTACATAGCAATTATCGGATGGAATATTGTAAGCAACTTCTCTTATAGTTTCAGCGATAAAGGTGCCCGTATTATTTTCCTTCCGTTCGCAATTCTCTTATTCTATCTTACAGATATCTGGATATTCCTTGATATGCTTAATATCTACTCGGGTCTCCATGGCATCGTATGGTACTTCTATCCTGAAGCTCAGCTCCTGCTGATTTTATTCTGCGAATCATTCAAAAAGAAAAACGAACCTGAATACAGGTTCGCAGTGCGATAATAATTTCCAGTTTTATTCTTTTGAAATATAAGCTATTCCGAGTCCGTCCGATGAGAGCTGATGGCTTACGAATTTATTTGCCTCAATAATCTTTACACTGATGCCCGGTATTGTTTCTTTTATCTTATCAGCGAAATTCTCTGCTTCCATTTTCTGAGCAATATACTCCACTACCACAAAATCCGCTGAAGGATCAGCTTCATCTTTCATGATTCTTGCCATCTCTGAAAGAGCCTTCTTCCTGCCTATTGTTTTGCCAACAACAGTAAGCGTTCCGTTTTCTATTCCGAATATCTGCCTTATATCAAGCTGGGAACTCTTCGCCCCGCCAGGAGTCAGATACTCGCAGTCAGAAGGTGAATCAAGGACAAACATATTCTTGATTCTTTTCTTGTTAGCTTCTATCCATCCAGCAGTTTCCGAAAGCGATTTCCCTTCTTTTCTCATCTTTGCGGCTAAATATACTAAAAGCCCGAGCGAACAGGAACTGGTAAGGCTGTCTACAAATTCTATCTGTCTCTCCGGATATTTGATTCTGAGTCCCTTGGCAAGATATTCAACGACCTCAAAGCTGCTTGATATCTTGGAACTCATTCCGATATAAAGCACATCGGAACCTTCTAAAAGAGCTGCCTCCATGCTGTCATTCGCAATTTTAGGAGACACAGGGTGATAACCTTTTTCATCGACCAGAATAGGTATCACGGAAACCGGATATTTCTTAAAAAATCCTTCATATAATTCTGCCGAACCATCTGTAAATATTACATATCCCGCCATTATTGTCTCTCTTATAGATAATATAAGACCCGGAAAACCGGGTCTTAAAAAATCATTGTATTTTATTTTTCAAGGTCTTTCCAGATTGATTTGTATACCTTGTTGAAATACTGAATATTTCCTTCGTTTTCTGCAGTCATTGTATTTACTGCAACTGAATATGCATCTGCCTTTTTGCTCTCAAGGAGTGAATCTTTTATTTCGGCTCTGATAGTCTTTGCATCCTCTTTGCTCTCAGCAAATGTGATAATGTAATCTGAAGGAAGTGTATTGCCATCTCCTAAAGTATTGCCTGAATAATTATTGTAAAGTGATGCGTCCCATGCCTTATAGCTGCAGAGAAGAACGAACACGCCTGCATATCCTGAAGAAGCTGTTGAACCACTTTCAATAAAGCTGTCTGCTACTACATATCCTGTTTTATCTCCGGCAATAACTCCCTTTTCATCAGCCTCGCTGTAAACCGGAGCACTTACTGTAGAAGAACCTGTTCCGTCTTTAATAAGTTCTCTTGCATATTCCGTGAATCCTGTGATGAAGGAAGAATCTTTTCCATCCGGTGTTACAAGATATCCGAGTCCGTTGTTATTGGAATCTGTTGAGAGAGAACCTGCATCATCTCCTACAAGATATAACCATTCTGTTGCAACTTCTCTGAGCCAGTACACAGTTTCCTCTACAGAAAGGCCCGCTGTTCTTACCTGGTCAAATGTGTTCTGAATCTGATGGATGATACCTGTTTTACCATCAAGATCAAATGCCGGCCAAGCATTTAAAAGATAAGGCATTGTAGGGGCTTCTGTTGCGTTATAAACAATCTGCCACTTACCATCAACATTCTTGAACTCGATAATCTGTTCGTAATTGTTTCCGCCGTCTTTTTCATACTTTGTGTCCTTTGCCGCATCGGCTTTTGAACCATCAGGGTTGACATTGTTATACTTGTTGTTAGGATCTGTCATAGGATCGATGATTTCAATATCGGCATCCTTAAGTTCATTCTCGATATCGGTCTTGTCATCACCATTGTAGTATGACGGATTGGAAATATTTATTTCCATCTTTGAGATTAATCTGTTACGCTCAATCTCAATTGCCTTTTTGTTTGATGGATTATTCTTAACCATCTCAAGAAGTTTGTTTACATCTTCCTGATTAAGTTTGAGAAGAATATTGTTAACAAATCCGTAACCGGAATTGTTTGCATCTACTGTAAACGGATGATAATAAGTTGTGCTGAGTGAACTTGTGAGTGCTGTGGAGTATGCGGTTTCTGATTTTCCGAATTTCTCAATGTTATTCTGAACGAGTCTGTTAAATTCTGCATTTACTTCTTCGTTTGATACTGTGCAAGCATCACCAAGCTGACGTTTATATCTTTCAACAATCAATGTTTCATACTGTGCATTGAGATAGTATGCATAGCATTCCTCATATGTGTCTTTATGAAGATTTGCAACCATATTTTTCTTTAATGTTGCAACACCGTCACTGATATAGTCCTTTAATACCTTTTCAGCATTGGAACCTTCAGCAACCATCATGTCTTTTACAAATTCCTCGCCTTTGAATTCATCGTAGAGAGTATTCTGATATTCTTCTTCGAAGAATGTTGCTGAGATATTATCAACAGTTCCTTCCGGATCATAATCAGCATCCTCATCATCCTCTTCTTCAGGTTTTACTGTTCTTGGTGCAAGGTATTTTTCCCATTTTGCAAAGAGTGTTGTTGTCTGTGTGAATTTAACTTCTTTGAAATCAATTTTTTCTCCGTCAAACTCTGCGTTATCATACCAGCCATAGAACATATATCCGTCATATGTAGGAACATCAGGCTCAGTTGCTTTCTGTCCTGCTTTGAGTTTCTGCTTTGTTACTTCACTGCCGCCGTTTGAGTTGAACTTTACATAAATTGTTGCAGCATCATCTGCAATCTTTTCTTCTTCGGTCTCTTCTGACTTGTCTGCTTTATTGTAGTTATCCTCATTAATTGCAGCCTCGACAATTGTCTTTAATGAAGAAAGGAGGCTCTTGTTTACATCTTTGATTGCATGGTCTTTTTCTGCTGATGAGAGAAGAACGGAAATATCTGATGGGATTGCAATTCCTTTCTTGTTCGAAACCTGCTCAATTGCATAAAGTGTGAGGAGTTTCTGCTGTGCGAGAGATTTTACAATATAGTCTGCAGCTTCTTCATAAGTCATTCCGTAGTAATAAGTGTAGTAGTAAGCATAGTTGTTGAAACTTGCCTCCAGCTCAAACTTATAGACATCTGCTGTCTGACCGCCGTAACTGACTGTTGCCACAACCTGCTCGGCATCTCTCTTATCGTTCTTTGTGAATATCTGATCACATCCGGCAAGCATTGTTACCGTGATTGAAATCAGCAAAATCACTGATAAGATGACAATAATTTTTCTTTTCATATCTATCTCCATATGAATAAATAACAATAGTATGTCTATTATACACGCATAAACGTGCATGTGCAAGCGTTTTGAAATCGGGAAAGAAAAAGTCGGGGAGATTATTTTTCAATAATCTTACGGAAAAATTCAAGAACTTTTACAATTTTTTCATCCGCTTTGTAATTTTTAACATTAAAAATTAAAGCCGGCGGCATGGTTGTTGTAAGCACCACACTGTCGCTGTTATCGCTGACAGCAGTCATCAGTGTTTCATCTTTGAAAATGTCAGCATCCTCAAAAGTGACACCTGCACCATTGCCGTTTATCACTATCTTGGCAACACTGAAATGGGAGGCCAGGTTTTTTAAAAGGGAAATATTAATAAGATTTATCAGTGCACCATCCACAGGACCGTAAATTTCTGTCATTTCCTTTATAAGTTCATCCCTTTCGCTTGAAGATGAAATAACAGCTATCCGCTTATAAATCCTGATTTTATCCTTAGCACTGACATACCCGGATTTTATATATGCCGGAGCATCAATTTTCATATCAATATTAATCTTCTTTTTCGCTGAAACACCCGTTTTGATTTCCTGAATTGTCTCATTCAGAATTTCAAGATACATCTCATATCCGACCTTTGAAATGTGCCCGCTCTGCTCTGCTCCGAGTATATTACCGGCTCCTCGTATGGAAAGATCCGAAAGTGCAATTTTGAAACCACTGCCGATTTCTGTATTGTCAAGAAGTGTTGTCAGTCTTTTTTCCGCATCAGCCGTAAGTCTTGTCTTTGAATCAAGAGTGAAGTATGCATGTGCAAGCACTCCCCTTCTTCCTACACGTCCTCTCAGCTGATACAGCTGGGAGAGTCCGAACCTGTTACTGTCTATGACTATGAGGGTATTTGCATCCGGAAGGTCAATGCCGTTCTCAATAATGGTTGTAGCAATCAGCACATCATATTTTTTATCATAAAATGCTGCTATTCTGCTTTCCAGATTCTGTGGTGCCATCTGACCGTGTGCCGTAACAATTCTCGGAGTACCAGGGCAAAGATCTCTGAGTTTTTCGGCGAACGGATCCAGTTCGGCTATATCATTACAGAGAATAAGCACCTGTCCGTTTCTGGCCATTTCCCTGGTTATGGCATCAACGCAGAGCGCGTCAGAATATTCTGAAACATATGTCTGGACCGGCAGCCTTCCCTGAGGAGGAGTCTCCAGCATGGAAATATCCCTTAAACCTGTGAGTGACATATTAAGAGTTCTAGGTATCGGCGTAGCGCTTAATGTTAGGACATTAATCAGAGGATATTTATTTTTTAGCGACTCTTTATGACCAACCCCGAAGCGCTGTTCTTCATCAAGAACAAGAATTCCGAGGTCGTTAAAATCCACATTTTTTGACAGAACCATATGAGTTGCTATAACGATATGAACCGACCCGTCCTTAAGGCCGCGAAGTATCTCATCTTTTTCAGCAGCTGTCTGGAGTCTGGTAAGAAGACAGCACTTTATCCCGAATGGTTCCAGCCTAGGAATAAGATTTTCATAATGCTGCCTTGCAAGAATTGTGGTAGGGGCAAGAAGAACTGCCTGTTTTCCATCAAATACAGTTTTGAAAATAGCCCTGAAAGCAACCTCTGTTTTGCCGAATCCCACATCTCCGACAACAAGTCTGTCCATGAGTTTGCCATGTTCCATGTCGTCCTTGATATCTCTTATCGCACTGAGCTGATCGGGGGTTTCATCATATTCAAACGAATCCTCAAATTCCTTCTGCCAGATTGTATCCTCGCTGTATACAAATCCCTTTTCACTTTCTCGTTTGGCATATAACTGAACAAGATCAAAGGCCAATTTCTTTACGGATGCTTTAACCTTGTTTTTCTCTCTTTCAAACTCTGCTCCGCCGAGTTTGTTAATCCGAGGATTTTCATCTCCGACAAATTTCTGAAGGTTATCTGTCTGATCCGAAGGCACATAAAGAGTATCACCATCTCTGTATTTCAGAACAATATATTCCTTTTCAAACTCACCGGTTTTAATAATTGTAGTGCCTTCGCAGATTCCGACTCCATGCACCTTATGTACTACATAATCTCCCGCTTTTGGTGCTATAAAGTGTGCTTTCTGATATTTTACAACTTCCTGCGTATTCTTCCCTATGCACTCTGATGTGCCTATGAGACACACCCCGCTGTGAGGATAGATGACACCGGTCTCTATGTTTAATGGCGTACAGATAACCGAATGAGGATCATCACCATTCTCCGAGAATGCCGCTTCTATTCCGCTCTCATACAGGTGATTTATCATATTCTTTGCATGCTCTTTACTGCCACATGCAAAGATGATTTTTATCTTGTTTACCTGAAAATTCCTGATATCCGTTATAAGATTTCTGAAGTCAAGATAATACTTCGTTACCGGTACCGATTTAGGCTCAATTAAGGTAAGAGGAATAAAAATATTATTCTGACATAAAGCAGAAGAAAAACTCATTTTATTCCACGGAATTATATCCAGCATGAAATCATCTTTTGTCAAATAGGATTTCCTGTGTTCTTCCAGAATTTCTCCTGCTTCAAGAAGTGTCTTGGTTCTACTTTCCGTTTCTTTCAGAAGTATACAGAGTTTCTCATAAACAACTTTGTGCTCATCAAATATGAGTTCGGATGGGATCCCGTCATTAAGGAATTCAAGAAATGAAGTGCAGCAGCTTCTTGAGAAAGGAATTGTCCAGACCAAAGATGGGTCTATGGCTCCTTCATGAATCTGTTCATAGGCATCCATTGCATGCTTGTTACCCAAATGTTCACCAAGACCTGCTTTTGCTTCTTCCGCACCTTTCTCATCCAGAATAATATCACTGAGAGGCGGCACAAAAACAGAATCCATATCGGCAACCGGCAGCATATTACCCGGATTAATCTGCTTGATGGATTCTATCGAATCATCAAAGAAATTTATTCTGTATGCATTTCCATCCGCAGAATAAATATCAAGTATATCGCCTCTGACAGCAAAATCTCCTTCCTCCTGAACGATATCCTGGCAAGTATATCCGGCAAGTGCAAGTTTTACAGCTGCTTCCTGAGGAGTAATTCTTGAATCAAAAGTTATTCTGAGAGAATATTTTTCAATAAGCTCGCGCTTCGGGAAAAGCTGAAGAAGAGTATCAATACAAGTAACAACGGCATCCGTATTACCTGTTATTATATCCGATAGGGTTTTCATTCTTTCCCTGACATACTGAACAGAAAAACCGACTCTAGGGATAAGAACATCATCACGATACGGCATATAGGAAACTTTAAGTCCCCAGCTTCTGAGTTTTCTTGTAAGAGCTTTTGCTGCGAGACTGTCTGATACTACTATTATTCTCCTTAAATTAAGCTGAGAAATGATGTGAATTTTACATCCTTCCGTCATTCTGACAACGGAAACAGCCGACAATTTCTTATCGGCTCGTCTGTTTTCGTATAAGTTTTCAAGTCTGCCGAGCTCTTTAATCTCGTGCAGTCTCAGGCTTTGAGGCGTTATCAATTAAAATCTCCAGGCCTTTGAATTAATTCTTATTTACTGTTTCTGATATCCGCTGTATATCAACTCCCTCAATAAAGCGGATGAGAGCATCGGATGCCTTGTCAATTCCCTTTTCAAGGTTTTCCTTATCTTCATAATCAACTTTTGAGAGAACCAGATCAATAAGCTCTATCTCTTTGTTCTTAATTTTTTCGTTTTTTATACCGACTCTGAGTCTTTTGAACTCGGTAGTATTAAGTTCTGCAACGATATTCCTCATTCCGTTATGGGAACCCGCGCTGCCTTCGGCTCTGAGTCTTGTGTTTCCGACAGGAAGATCTACATCGTCATAGCAGATCATAAGTTCGTTTGAAACATCACAGTCATATTTTTTTACGAGCTGCTTTACTGCATTGCCCGAAAGATTCATAAAGGTTTCAGGCTTTGCAATCACAAAATCCGTTCCTTTGTAATTTGCTTTCAGAGTCTTTGCGTCGCACTCTGTTTTTGTGAACTTGACTTTCAGTTTTTTTGCAAGCGAATCTGCTATCATAAATCCTACATTATGATATGTGTTTTTATATTTAGCTCCAGGATTACCAAGTCCAACAATTACTATCATATTTTCTTCCTTTGTCAGTTATGAATTATATAATTATGACTATCAAAAATCAACTCATGCCCTTTTCTCTTTTCTCTTTCTAGAGAAAAATTCAGAAAGCAGTGATGCGCATTCTTCTTTCAGATATCCGCCGCTTACATTAATGTCATGATTAAACAGACCCTCTTCAAAGAGATTTACTTTTGACACATAAGCTCCGCATTTCTCATCATATGCACCAAAATAAAGTTCTTTTATTCTGGAGTTAATCATTGCACCTGCGCACATCGGACACGGTTCCAGTGTTACATACATCTCACAGTCCTCAAGCCACCAGTTTCCAATCGCGGAAGTTGCCGCATCTATTGCAACTATTTCAGCATGTCTCGTCGCATTGTTTTTTCTTTCCTTGTAATTCATGCCTTCGCCTACTATTTCCCCATCCTTAACAATTACGGCACCAATAGGAACCTCATCATTTCCGAAGGCTTCTTTTGCAAGTTCAATGGCTCTTTTCATAAACTTCTCATCGTAAGACATATTTCACAATCGTTCCTTTATATCCTCATTTTAAACACATAAACCATCATTTGTGGTATGGTACGTTATTTATTATGGTAAGCGCTCTGTAAAGCTGTTCCGACAGCATTACCCTGAAAAGCTGGTGAGGGAATGTGAGATCACTGAATGATATTTTCAGATCTGCTGTCTTTTTGATTTCATCACTTAAGCCGTGGCTGCCGCCAATGAGAAAAGAAAATTCACTCTTCCCTTCAACACATTTTGATTTAATCAGATCCGCCATTCCTTCAGAAGATATTTTCTTACCCTGGGGATCAAGGGCTATTATATACCCCTGTGCCTTTTCCGCAAGGTTATGGCTTTCAATAACTTTCTGTTCATCTATGCTTTTATTCTGCGGTGCCTCAGCAACTTCAATGACCCTGAAATCGGCAAACCTTGATATTCTTTTTGAATATTCATTCACAGCATCAGTATAATAACTTTCCTTGATTTTCCCTACTGCAACAATATTTATTTTCATCTCATAATCCCCCAGACAAAACTGAATGACGTTGCTGCTATGCCTACAAGGACAGTAATGATAAATGGTATGTCCTTATAAAGCGGCAATGCATCTGTTTTTTCAAAAAGTCTGTTCTCGTTTACTATTCCTTTTTTAACAGCATCCTTTCTCATCGCTGCAAAAAGCACAATCAGGAGTATTCCGGCAAACAGTATACAGAGAACGGATACAATATAACCGCCTGTCGTTGAATTTAACCAGTCGGAAATTGTATTAATGAATGACAAAGGTCCTCCGTTCTGGGCAATGTAGCCACTTACAACAGAATATCCGTTGTTGATAATATGCATCAGCATTCCCGGCCATACTGAACCTGTATAGAACATTACAAGAGCAATAAGGCATCCGTCAAAGAATGTATATCCGGTCTGAACAATATTCTGATGAGCGAGCGCAAATAAAAGTCCTGACACCAGAACATATTTCCATCCACATTCCCTGTATCCGGAGTAAATAAGTCCCCTGTTTGCGATTTCCTCAAATACCCCTGGCAGCAATGCAGTCAAAATAAGCTCTTCAAATAAGACTGCCACGGTTGAATAATCTGTTGATGCTGAGACTCTCGTAAACCCGGTCACGGAAAGAATCACCTGCCATACATATGAAATCCCGGTAGATACTATAATCATGCATATGGTTATCGGAATAGTTAATAAAAAGGTTTTCCCTGATATCTTTCTGAAACCGAAGTCCTCTTTAAAAGATGCTCTGATATCTTTATCTTTAAGAGAAAACAGCAGATACCCGACAAGTGAAATCCCGCCGAAAATAAGGATCTGTATCACAGGAGTAAAATATTCATCTCCGTCAATTCCAAGGCTTTCATAGACCCTAAAATAAGAACACACTCTCAAGATGAGAGTGGCTATAACAATAATGAAATATAATATGCCGGCTTTTAATCTTCTGCTCATCATATAAGGCCGATAATAAAGTTTATAAACCAATAAACTATGACAAGTCCCAAAGCAATCCATACTGCCGTCATAGGCTGACTCTTGCCAAGGTACTGCATATTATTTCCGCTTTCAAGCGAATTTGTGATTTTTCTCCAGCCGCTCTTTGTAAATAATGATTTGATGAATCTTCCGAGTTGAACAAATATATTAGGCTTCTTCACTCCCATCTGTTCAGAACTTACATAAAGAGTATATCCGTCTCCTGAGACAGAATTTGAATAACTGCCGGAATCTTTATTACTTACCTTATAAAGGAAGAAAAGAAGAATTACGAGAAGGACAACTCCGACTATTACACTGGCAGCACCAGTAAGCCAGTTCCAGTATCCGAGCTTTATGTACCACATATCTATTTCCGGAATATATGCCGTAATTGTGAGTGATATGAAATTATTTAAAAAGTGAATGATTACCCCGCACCACAGCGAACCGGTTATAAGGAGCACAATTGCAAGGACCACTCCGAGACCAAACTGATGCACGGTCTGATAAGGATTAGCATGCATTAATGAGAAAAACAGTCCGCTCATCAGTATGCCAAACCATGTGCCTCTTGTTGAAAGTCCCGGGAATACTGTTCCCCTCATAAAGAATTCCTCTCCGAAAGCAGGAATCAGTGCCATTATAACAAGTGCAAGAAAATACACACCGACATTATCAAACTGCGGAGTTGCTACCGAGCCGCTGTAACCGATAAGTGAAAGGAAAGATGTCCACAGATTTGCAAAAGGAAGGAATATCATGATTGTTGCCACTGCAATAAACGGAAGGAGCACAATCTGAAGAGGTTTCGGAGCTTTTTTCAGCCGGCATATATATCCTATATCAAGTTTTCTGACTGTTGAGTAAACAACTACCGTGAGGATAAATGCAATCTGCATGATTACATAACACACCCAACTCGTGACACTCATGCCGGAAAAAGTACCCGTACTGACTAAAAAGAGTGAAAAAAGTGTAGCAAGAATACTGCTGGAGCATATACCCCAGAGATAAATGGAAGAACTCTCGCTTGCACCAATCATTTTTCTCATTCTGCCACACAAACCTCGCTTCTCTTATTCTGATATGTCAGAAACACTTCCGCTTCACTGTTCATTACCACGGAATTGACTTCCTTATATGCTATTTCCGGCCTGTTGTTGATTTCGCTCAGATGACCGATTAGTATCTGCTTTGTGATACCATTCTCAACAAGTCTGCTGACAACTTTTGCACACATAGCATTGGACATATGCCCCAGATCCGAAAGAATACGCCTTTTTAAAGGATAAACATACGGACCGTTAATAAGCATGTCTCTGTCATGATTTGCCTCAATAAGGACAGCCTGACTTCTGCATATGTTTTCAAACATACTTCTTGAAACCGTACCAGTGTCTGTGAGTATGCTGACTCTGGATCCACCACACTCAAAAGTATATGCCACCGGGAATGCTGCATCGTGGGATGTTTCAAACGGTTTAACAAAAATATCGCCGATAAGGAAACCATCCATAAAATCAGGGATATCTTCGAACGAAGATATTTCCATCTGCGCCCCTATCTTTTTTAAGATTGCGCTCTTCGTAAGATGGTGGGCATATATTCTGCAGTCTTTTGATGAACGTGCAAGACCTGCTATATGATCGGCATGTTCATGCGTTATCAGTATTCCATCAAGTCCGGAAACACAGAGACCAAACTCTCTGAGCCTTGTATTTATCTGTGTATATGATATCCCGGCATCTATAAGCAGTGCTGTTCTGTCAGAAAATACCAGTGTTGCGTTTCCTTTGCTCCCGCTTGCCAGAGATACCAGTTTTAAAGACATCTTTACCTGCCTTAAATCTCGCTGATTGTCTTTTCTTTTTTGTCCTCTATGCTGTTAAGGATCATGGAGAACACAATTGAAAGAACAAAGCTGAATCCTGTCACTGAAATAAGTGCGATGAGAATCTTTGAAAGTGCTAAGTCAAACACACCATTGAACATCTGAATAATCATAACGGCTATAGAAGAACCGAATGACACAAATGTGAATATTCCGAAGAATGCCCTCGGGTATTTGCCGAATATAAGAGAAAGCAGTGCAACCAAAGCAGTGATGCCGGCAAAGGCAAATGTTCCGATGAACAGCGCTGCTGCAACTATATCATCTACAGTTCCGCCGCCAACCCACGTTTCAATGGCTTTAATAATATTGAGATAATCAAGATTTTCGCCGCCGATTGTCTTCCCGAAGTATGAAATAATGAACGGTATTTCAACAATGAGGGAAATAAGCATTGTGATAAATGCAAAGAGTCTTGAGAATCTGCTCTCTTTGTTTTTGATTTTTTTCTTCTTTTCTTTTGCTACATCAAATTTTGCAGCTTCATTATATTCTTCCTCTTCATAAGTCTGCTGCTTTCCGTCAGTTCTCAGAACATTGCTGTCCTGTGTCATATAAGGAACAACTGCAAGCGGAACAACAATAGGCTGAAGCTGAATGGTATTATGTTTAGGCGCAACAATAGGTACCGGTCCGCCGATACCGACCTGTTTCATAACGGTAACTTCTGAACCGGCATCCGGTTTTGGTGAACCGTATGCTTCAGTTTCATACATTGGCTTTTCTTCTTCGGTGACCCTGACTTCGGAATCATCCGCAGGTGAAAAAACTATTTCATCTTTTCGTTCTTTCTTTGCCATTCTGTCCCTCCTATGCTAAATATCCCTGTTTATCCCTTCCTACGGAACTTATCACTATTGTCACTACAAGATAACCAAGAGCAATAACCACCATTGTGAAGAGTTCACATGTACTGCAGTTGTATATAAAATCATTTATAAAATCCATTTTTTCTATGCCCATCTGCGGAATTCCGACAAGTGCTGCTATAAAAACTGCCAGGATGCAGATAAGGTATACAGACGCCCATGCTGCGTATTTCTGCTGTTTGACTGCTGCAAACATTGCATATAAAGACTTAACAGCATTTATAACAAGGGCAATTATTCCTACAACAATCACCAAATCAGGTATTGCATTAATCCATACCTGATTAACAGTATCTCCGGCCCAGCCTTCAGAAGCTGTAACTGTAAAGGCTTTTATTATATTACCGACAGAGCTGAATCTGACCGGGATATATCTGAAAGGAAGTGATTCCGGATCCACTCCGCAGGCACCAAGTATATAAGGCAGCACCGCGAATATGGTAATTATGAACACAAGTGAGCCAGTAAGAATATTCTTTCCTCTCTGGCCTCGTTTCCACCTCTTGCTTATTTCCTCTTTCTTTGGCTGATAATCATCAAGGGTCGAAGCGGAATCTTTATCCTGTTCTGTATTTTCATTAATTTCAATGTGCGGCGTGATGATAAAATCCTGCCTTACAGGTGGCAGTACATTCATTTCGCTGCTTCTTAATGGTGTAGGAGCAAGCCTTATACCTGCTTCATCAACAGGTTTTTTCTTCCCTTTCTTCTCATCCATTATTTACGTTTTTTCTTAATTTGTTCGGGCTGCTGCGGTTTTTGTACAGGCTGTGGTTTTGGCTGCTCTATTGTAGGTGAATACTGCATAAGCGGCTGTTCCTGTGTTACATACGGAACAAAAGCAACCGGCTGAACAATAGGTGTCATCTGATAACCGCCAGGTCCCATATAGTACGCGCCCTGTGGCATCTGCTGAGGAGGAATCTGTCCCTGAGGCGGCATCTGCTGAGGTGCCCCCTGCGGAGGATACTGATAATACGGAGGATACTGATAGTAAGGATTCGGATTACCCTGTGAAAAGTTTTCCGGTCCTTTCTGTTTCTTAGGTTCCTCTGTTTCCTCTTTATTCTCTCCTGCTTTGTTCGCACTCATATACGATGTTGCGAATTCATCTATGCTAGGAGCCTTCTGGATTCCGAACTCCTTTTCAGGAGCAGGAATTATTTCCTCTCTTCTCTTTACCGGAGGGCTCTGTTTAATTCTGCCCTTTGCCAGGAGAAGCAGTGCTCTTGCCTTATTTCTGCCGCAATGGGTACAGTTAGTTGCATCCACCGGATTTATTGTTCCGCATATAGGACATACATATGTGTTCCCGCTGATATCATCTTCGTCTATCTGAGAGAACGGATCTGCATAATACTCGGAATATGACTTGAGCGCCTCTGACATTTTCTTCAGAAGTGCAACATCATCCGAACCGAGTTCGTTCAGTTTCTTCCTGTATGCGTCGAGCATCTCTGCTCTTTTGTTGAGGTCTTCCTCAACTTTCTGCTTATAGCGTTCTATTTCCTGTTTTGAAAAGAGTATGTCTTCCTTTGCCTTCGCTTTAATCTCTTCGATTTCTTTGTCAACAGCTGCCATTCTGTCTTTTTCCATTGCATCAAGGCGCTGCTTTACATGTCTTGCATCAAGAACCTCATCCTCGTCATGGGTTTCCTTCTCCACAATAAGAGGAGCTCCGCAAGAAACACAGAAAAGTGCCCCCGGCAGATTTTTTGTGCCGCAGACAACACAGACAGGTTTTCTCATAACCTGCAGTATACCGCCGCATTTTGCACAGTATCTGCTTCCTGACCCGTTCTTTGAGCCACAGGAAGGACACACGGTTTCATAATTGTCTACCGCATCAGCACCGCATGTGTTACAGAAAGCCTGACCCTGTTTAAGTTCGTTTCCGCAAATTTTACAGATAAACATATCTCTTTCCTTTTCTATTTATTGTGGTTTGTAACTGTCTTTCAGTCCTACAATGCTGTTGAATTCGTTTTCTTCATTACGTTTAATGAAATATCCCTCTCTGAGGAACTGGAATCTTGTATGTACAGGAGCTGCAGTAACAAATTTTTCTGCTTTTCCGTTTAAAACAGTAAGGGAGTTTCTGTTTACTCTGTCCATATAGTCTCCGTCTCCGTCACTGATAAGATAATCAAACATATTGATTCTGACATCATCACAGTCGTTTGCGTTTACCCAGTGAATTGTGCCTTTGACTTTCATGTTTGCACCTTCCTCACCGGATTTTGTCCCAGGAATATATTCAACATGAACCGTTTCAGGATTTCCGTCCTTATCAAGTTCACAGGAAACATATTTAACGATGTATGCCCCTTTGAGTCTTACTATTCCATCCGGTTTGAGACGGAAATATTTCGGAGGCGGATCTAATGAAAAATCTTCCTGCTCAATATAAAGTTCTTTTGAGAAAGTTGTCTTATGTGTGCCGCTTCCTTCTTTCTGAGGATTATTATCTATCTCAACTTCTTCAGTTTTCCCTTCCGGATAATTGTCCACAACAAGTTTAAGAGGTTTTGTTACAACCATTGCTCTTGTTGCATTGTTGTTGAGGTCTTCTCTTACGCAGTGCTCAAGAACTGCGATATCGACTTCACTGTCTGCCTTTGCTATACCAATTCTTGAACAGAAATCTTTGATTGCCTCAGGTGTATATCCTCTTTCCCTGATACCTGAAAGTGTTGAAAGTCTAGGGTCATCCCATCCCCATACAATACCTTCATCAACAAGACGCTTGATAAAACGTTTGCTCATTACTGTATGCGTGAGATTAAGTCTTGCGAACTCAATCTGTCTCGGTCTCGGATCAAAGCCGCAGTTGACTGTTACCCAGTCATATAATGGTCTGTGATTCTCAAACTCAAGGGAGCAGAGTGAGTGTGTGATACCTTCGATTGCATCCTCAATAGGATGAGCAAAATCGTACATAGGATAAATAACCCACTGGTCACCTGTATGAGGATGTGTTGCATGGCAGATTCTGTAGATAACAGGGTCTCTCATATTGATATTAGGTGATGCCATATCAATTTTTGCACGAAGAACTTTCTCTCCATCCTCAAATTCACCTTTTTTCATTCTCTCAAAGAGGTCAAGGTTTTCCTCAATACTTCTGTTTCTGTATGGACTTTCCTTGCCCGGGACTCCGAAAGAACCTCTTGTCTGGCTGATTTCTTCAGCGGAGAGGTCACATACATATGCCTTACCGTCTTTTATGAGTTTGACTGCACACTCATACATTTTCGGGAAATAATCCGATGCATTATGCAGTTCATCCCAGTCAAAACCGAGCCACTTAATATCTGCTTTGATGCTTTCCATATATTCGACATCTTCTTTTGCCGGATTTGTATCATCAAATCTTAAGTTGCATCTGCCTTTGTACTTTTCTTTCATACCGAAGTTTATGCATAACGCTTTTGCATGTCCGATATGGAGATAACCGTTTGGTTCAGGAGGGAAACGGGTAACGATAGTACTTACTTTGCCTTCTGATAATTCTTCGTCAATGATCTCTTCAATAAAATTTTTTGAATTGTCTTCCATAGTCATCCTTATTTTTTACCGCACATATAGTGCAAATTTATATCTTTCGTATTAATTTCCATGTTGCCGTTTACTTCCTTGAATCCGTATTTTTCGAACTCTCTGTCTATTCCGATAATCCTTAATTTTACCGGAGCACCTTCTATAAGTTTGAAAAATATGGCATGCTTGAAAAATACTCTGTCTCCTTCCTCAACACTGTCAAGAAAATGGATTTTGTCTATTATCCCGACAATTTCACCCTCTGTTACGAAATGCATTCTGAAAAGAGCCACCGGATTGTTTTCATCGTACATGAAAAAATTGGTTCCGGACACCTCATCTGAAACACCGAGAATCTTATAAATTTCTTTACAGTCCAAATTGTTCTCAAAACGTACGGTCAGCATAGTATAAATAATATAAAACTAATTTTATATTATGTCAACCTGACAGAAAAATTGCCACTTATAAGTGGCAGATTTTAATAAATTACTGAAATAAGATGAAGACCTTTTGCGGCAAGAGTTTTACCCGCTTTTGTCCTGTCTCCGCTGTCAAGGATGTTTTTAACATCCTCCGGTGTAAGTTTATGGAGACCTACATATACAAGAGTCCCTGCAATGATTCTGACCATGTTATAGAGGAACCCGTTTCCGGTAACACTTATTGTGAGTTCTGAGTCAAATACCATATTCCCGTCCGGATTGCCGGAGGCTGTTTCACCCTTAAGTGAAAGTACTCCCGGGAGCGGAGTGGTTTTAATATCGATTCCGTACACTGTTCTTACTGTGTTTTTAATTGAACTTCCGGATGCTTCAAAGCATTTGAAATCGTGTTCGCCTTCTATATATGATGCTGCCTCTTTTATTGCATTAAGATCAAGCGGGACAACTATATGCTCGTGTGTTTTTTCCATCATCGGACGACGATGCTGTGAAATATAGATTTTATAGCAGTATGTTTTCCTTTTAGCAGCAAATCTTGCATTGAAGTCGGCATCCGTCTCTTCGCAGTACAGCATAGCCACATCATCAGGAAGACACGTGTTTACAGCAAAAGGAATCTTGTCCGTAGGAATGGAAGTCTCGGCATCAAAATGTATTACCTGACCTTCAGCATGGACACCGGCATCCGTTCTTCCGCTTGCAGTACACTCAGTTTCTTTACCGAAAACAGAAGTCAGTGCCTTTTCCATCACTTCCTGAACACTGAGACCGTTAAGCTGCTTCTGCCAGCCTACATAATTCTCACCATAATATGAAATGACTGCCCTATATCTCATACAAGACCTCCGAATATAAGCTGATCCATATTTATGCCGATTGTCGGGAAATAATATCTTTCAAGAATAATCACAACAAAGAATGAACACATGAAAAGCATGGCGATTATATCCCCGATACCTATCTTTGCTTTTTTCATCTTTGTTCTCTTTTCGCTTGCATTATAGCATCTTGCATCCATTGCAAACGCCAGTTCGTCTGCTCTTCGGAATGAATTGACAAATAACGGGATAAGAACCGGAAGAAGTGCTTTGGCCCTAGCAAATATGTTGCCGGTATCAAATGATGCACCCCTTGCTTTCTGAGCTGAAATTATCTTGCTCGTCTCACTGAAGAGTGTCGGGATAAACTTTAAGGCAATACTCATAATCATGGCAATGTCCCTTACCGGAACCTTGATAAGAGTAAGCGGTTTCATAAGACTTTCCACCCCATCAGCAAGTGCGACAGGAGTTGTTGTAAGTGAAAGCAATGATGCTCCAGAAATCAACAAAACAAGCCTTAAAGTCATCTTAATGGTAGTATGAACACCGTTTTCTGTGATTGTGAATATTTTCCAATGGACCAAAACCCTGCCCTCTTTAATGAGGAAAAGATTAAGAATTGCCGTAAACAAAACTATAAACAGAATGCCTCTTACTGACTTCATTACAGACGCCATCGGAAGTCTTGCCATGATGACAATAAAAATAAGAACTGCAGCGGTAAGAATAAATCCGAAATAAGACTGTATAAAGAAAATGCCTATAATAAACAGAAGGGAAAGCAACAGTTTCACTCTTGCATCCAGTCTGTGAACAACTGAATTTGTAGGATAATACTGTCCGAAAGAAACATCTCTAAACATTTCTGTCCTCCAGTTTTTCCGCGAGAGCTTTTTCCAGTTCGCTCATCAGTATGATATTCTCAGAAAGATCAATCCCTCTTTCTCTCAGTCTGTCTGCTATTCTTGTTGCGGTAGGCACCTCAAGACCGGACTCCTTTATAAGTTCCCTGTCAGCAAAAATTTCTTTAGGGCTGCCATCTGCCACAACCTTTCCGTCTTTAAGCGCAATCACCCTGTCGGCCAGTCTGGCGACATCATCCATATTATGTGAGACAAGAATAACTGTCGGGGACACTTCTTCCTGCAGTTTTTTGATTAAAAGAAGGATTTCTTCCCTTCCTGCCGGGTCAAGACCTGCCACTGGTTCATCAAGGATAAGGACTTTCGGCTGCATTGCTATCACGCCTGCTATTGCCGCCCTTCTTTTTTCTCCGCCGCTAAGATCAAACGGACTTCTTTCGGCAAATGTATCATAATCAAGACCGACTACTTCCATTGCCTTTCTTACGCGTTTGTCTATCTCCTCAGCCGGCAGTTTCATATTCTTCGGTCCGAAAGCAATATCTTTGGCAACCGTGTCTTCAAAAAGCTGATATTCCGGATACTGGAAAACCATGCCGACTTCAAATCTGATATTCCTGAGATTTTTCTTATCGGAAAGGGATTTCCCACCAACGGAAACAGACATTGTTTTTTTGTCCTGAACCTTAATTAACCCGTTTAGATGCTGGATAAATGTGCTTTTACCTGAACCTGTTGCGCCGACAAGGGCGACAAAACTTCCTTCCTCAATTCCAAGGTTTATTCCATCAAGAGCCTTCTTCTCATAAGGGGTTTTTCGGGAATATATGCATGTAAGATTCTTTACTTCGATAATGTTTTGCATATTCCCTCCACAAATTCATCTTCGGATGTAACCGCACAGCCGAAATCATATCCAGACTTAATAAGGTTTTTGGATGATGCAGTAACGAGAGGAAGAACCAGTCCGCATGCATCCACAAGCTCCGATGAGAATACCTCTTTCGGATTGCCGTCAATTGCAATCCTTCCTTTTCTTAATACAATCACTCTGTCCGAAAGAGCCGCCTCTTCCATGCTGTGGGTTATGTTGATTATGGTTATTCCCTCACTGTTAAGCTTCCTTGCTATATCCATAATTTCATCCCTGCCCTTCGGATCAAGCATTGATGTTGACTCATCAAAAATTATGACATCCGGTCTCATGGCAAGAACACCGGCTATGGCTATTCTCTGCTTCTGACCGCCGGAAAGTTTCTGGGTGGTTCTTTCCCTGAACTCTTCCATCCCGACAGATTTAAGAGCCTCATCGACTCGTTTTACTATTTCTTCTCTCTTAAGTCCGAGATTCTCCGGTCCGAATGCAATATCGTCCTCAATTATGGTAGCAACCATCTGATTATCCGGATTCTGGAAAACCATCCCGACTTTTTTTCTTATTTCAAATGTATTTTTTTCACTTGCTGTGGAAAGACCGTCAATAAGGATTTCTCCCTCGGAAGGTATAAAAAGACCATTGAGAAGTTTTGCCAGCGTACTTTTGCCACTTCCGTTCATTCCTAAAAGTGTGACAAATTCGCCTTTCTCAATGGAAAAAGACAGGTTTTTGAGGGCTTTTAAACTGCGGCCCTCCCCTAGTGAGTAACTATAACTTACTCCTTTGAGGACAATTTGTGACATACCGTGATTATAGCACACAGCATTTTTGTTAGCAACAATACATACGCGCGCTAGTGTGCCTATTATAATTGACTTAATATTTTTATAAGAATATAATGAAATCTAATGTGTATTTTAATATTTATTTAATGTTAATCACACATGCGTTACGATATTTTATTGGAGGTTTTCATATATGAAAAAAATGACCATTGATGGTAATACCGCTGCAGCTCATATAGCTTATGCTTTTTCTGATGTAGCAGCCATTTACCCAATCACACCGTCTTCACCTATGGCAGAAAACTGTGATGACTGGGCAGGACAGGGCAGAAAGAATTTATTCGGTAATGTCCTCAAAATCGCCGAGATGCAGTCCGAAGCAGGTGCATCAGGTGCAGTTCACGGATCACTCGCAGCTGGTGCTCTCACGACAACATTCACAGCTAGCCAGGGTCTTCTTCTTATGATCCCTAACATGTACAAGATTGCAGGCGAATTACTCCCAGCAGTTTTCCATGTTTCTGCAAGAAGTGTTGCAGGTCATGCACTTAACATTTTCGGAGATCATTCAGACGTCATGGCATGCCGTCAGACAGGTTTTGCAATGCTCGCTTCAAACAGTGTTCAGGAAGTTATGGACTTAAGCCTTGTTGCTCACCTCTCAACTCTTGAATCAAGTGTTCCGTTCATCAGTTTCTTTGACGGATTCAGAACATCCCACGAAGTAAGCAAAATCGATGTTATTGATTATGAAGAAATCAAAGACCTTGTAAACTTCAAGAAAATCGATGAGTTCAGAGAACGTGCATTAAATCCTGAGCACCCTCACCTTCAGGGAACAGCTCAGAACCCGGACATCTATTTCCAGAACAGAGAAGCAAGCAACAAGTTCTATCAGGCAGTTCCTGCAATCGTTCAGGCTCAGATGGACAAAGTAAGCGCACTCACAGGAAGAAAGTACAACCTCGTTGATTACTATGGTGCAAAAGATGCAGACAGAGTCATCATCATTATGGGTTCAGGCGCAGAAGCAGCTGAGGAAACAGTTGATTACTTAAACGCAAAAGGCGAAAAAGTCGGCGTAGTAAAAGTAAGATTATACAGACCATTCCCTGCAGAAGCTCTTGTAAAGGCAATTCCTGATACAGCAAAAATCGTTACTGTTATGGACAGAACAAAAGAGCCAGGCGCACAGGGCGAACCACTCTATCTTGATGTAGTTTCAGCATTCAATGAACTTGGAGTAAAGAAAGAAGTTCTCTGCGGCCGTTACGGTCTCGGTTCTAAAGAATTCAACCCATCTATGGTTAATGCAATTTATGCAAACATGAAGGGTGCAAAGAAAGACAAATTCTCAGTAGGTATCAATGATGATGTAACATTCCAGTCTCTCGATGTAACAGAAAAAATCGATGCAGCAGACAAGAGTGCTATTTCATGTAAATTCTACGGACTCGGCTCAGACGGAACAGTCGGTGCAAACAAGAACTCCATTAAGATTATCGGTGACCATACAGAAAAATATGCTCAGGGTTATTTTGCATATGACTCAAAGAAATCCGGTGGTATCACAATTTCACACCTCCGTTTCTCAGACAAACCAATCAGAAGCACATACCTCATTGACCAGGCAGACTTTATTGCATGTCACAATGAATCATACGTTCTCCGTTATGATATGCTCTCAGACTTAAAGGACGGCGGAACATTCCTTCTCAACTCACAGTGGGATCCGGCTGACATGGATGCCAAACTCCCTGCAGCAATGAAGAACATGATTGCCAAAAAGCACATCAAATTCTACACACTTGATGGTCTCAAAGTCGTTATGGATCTCGGAACCAAAAAAGGTGTTAACACAGTTATGCAGGCAGCATTCTTCAAACTTGCTAACGTAATTCCTTACGAAGAAGCAGAAAGATACATGAAGGAAGCTATCAAGAAAACATACGGAAAGAAAGGCGATGCAGTTGTTAACATGAACTATGCATGTGTAGACAATGCAATCACAGGTCTTAAGGAAGTAAGATATCCTGAATCATGGGCAACCACAACAACAGGCGCTGCACCACTTAAGACAGCAGATGATCCGTACTTCAAAGCATTTATCGCACCAATCACAGCTCAGGAAGGAGACAAACTCCCTGTATCAGCATTCAACCCGACAGGTGCTGTTCCTACAGGAACAACAAAATTTGAAAAACGTGGTATCGCAGTTATGGTTCCGTCATGGGATGCAGAAAAATGTATCCAGTGTAACCGCTGCTCACTCGTATGTCCTCACGCAGCAATCCGTCCTACACTTGCAACTGCAGAAGAACTTGCAGCAAAACCAGAAGGTTTTGTTACAAAGAAAGCAGTCGGCGTAAAAGGCGATTATGAATTCCGTATGCAGGTCAGCCCGTATGACTGCTCCGGTTGTTCTAACTGCGTAGCTGTATGTCCGGCAAAAGAAAAGGCATTAACAATGGTTCCTCTTGAAGAATCAATTGCAAAAGATGCAGCAAACTGGGATTATGCAGACGGCTTAAAGGAAACAAGTGCTCCTCTCGGCAACATGAATGTAAAGAACAGTCAGTTCAAGAAACCATTATTCGAGTTCTCAGGCGCATGCGCAGGCTGTGGCGAGACACCATATGTAAAACTCATCACTCAGTTATTCGGTGACAGAATGTTAGTTGCAAACGCAACAGGATGTTCTTCAATTTACGGTGGTTCTGCTCCTACAGTTCCTTACACAAAGAACGATAAAGGCAGAGGTCCTGCATGGGCAAACTCATTATTCGAAGATAACGCAGAATTCGGTTTCGGTATTCACCTTGCATATGAAACAAGAAGAAATATATTAAAGGCACATCTTGAAGCTCTTGCAGCAGAAGAAGTATCCGAAGACTTAAAGGCAGCTATCGGCGAATGGATTTCCGGCAAAGAAGATGCAGCAGCATCAGAAGCAGCAGGAGACAAGATTATTGCTCTTATTGCAGATGAAAAGAAGAAAGCAAGCGGTTCACTCCTCGATGCATTCAACGATATTGAAGCAAGAAAAGATTGCTTAATCAAGAAATCAGTATGGATCCTCGGTGGAGACGGCTGGGCATATGATATCGGTTACAACGGTGTTGACCACGTTCTTGCAAGTGGCGAAGATGTAAATATCTTAGTTCTTGACACAGAAGTTTACTCCAACACAGGCGGCCAGGCATCCAAGTCCACACCAACAGGTGCTATTGCTAAATTCGCAGCAACAGGTAAGAAGACAAAGAAGAAAGACCTTGCACTTCTTGCTATGGATTACGGTTATGTATATGTTGCTCAGGTTTCAATGGGTGCAAATATGGATCAAGTCGTAAAAGCAATGGCAGAAGCAGAAGCTTACCACGGACCATCAATCATTATTGCTTACGCTCCATGTATCAACCATGGTATCAAAGGCGGAATGGATAATTCTCAGATGGAAATGAAGAAAGCAGTTGAATGCGGTTACTGGCAGTTATTCCGTTATAATCCGGAATTAGTAGGAACAGACAAAGCTCCGCTCGTAATTGACAGTAAAGAACCAACCTGCGATTATCAGGAATTCTTAATGAACGAAACACGTTATGCTTCACTCCTTAAGATGAATCCGGATGCTGCAAAAGAACTCTTTGCTAAGAACGAGGAAGATGCTGCAAAGAAACGTGCATTCTACTTAAAGAAAGCTGAGACTCTTGCAAACAAAGACTAATCTCAAAGATTAATAAAGAACAGGCTGCTTGCGGGCAGCCTGTTTTAATATAATAAATAATGGAATATTTATTAAAGACCTATTCTGGTGGCCGGCACAGTACCGTTAAAAATATCTTTGATGGAATACTTGCTTGAAGCAATGATTACGCTTGTGCCGTTTTTTACAGGCTCTTTAATATATTCAAGTTTTGCCCAGGCTCCGTGCGCACCAGGCCTTGAAGCGCCCTTACAATGCGTCTGAAGCGCATCTATATTATCTAAAAGTTCATACACATCTTTTCCGCCGACATTTTTGACAATAGATGTCGGATCATCAGGGTTTAAGAATATTCCTTCCTGGTTAGAAAGAATCAGAAGAGTCTTGCATTTGACAAGGCATGCGATCTGACTTGCAGTCTCATCATTATCAACGCACTCTATTGCCTTCCCTGCTTTTGCCTTGATTTCGTTTATTTCAAGTTTTCTGTTTTCCTCGTAGCTCACTGCATCATTATAGTTGATGATAGGAATTGCATTCTGCTCCGGGCATCTTAAAATAAGTTCCATCAGGTGTTTGCGTTTCATTTCATCATTGAAATGCTGATGTTCTACAAGTATCTGTCTTAAACTGTATTTGCTGTCCATATACTGACGGTATGTCTGCATTAAAACACTCTGTCCCTGGGCAGCATAGTCTGTCTTATTTTCCTCGTCACTGCCGTCAAGCAGTTTGCCTGTTCTTTTAAGGTAATCAAGTTTGCCGATTTCAACAGCGCCCGATGTTACCCATACATAACCTGGTCTCAGTTCCCTTGAAAGTCTTGCTATGATATTGTAATTCATATCATTGTTCTCTTTGTCAATAAGGGCCATGGAGCCTATTTTGCCGACCAGTTCAATATCAAATTTCATATATTCACCTATTTAAGTGTCGGGTATGTTTCCCCGTCTGTTACTATTTCCCAGATTTTATCATCGAACTTCATTGCATTTGATGTCGTTCCGAAAATAAATCCTGTGCTGTTTGTTTTGAAGTTGCCCTCTGCAAGATCTTTTTCATTTGTGATCACTGTAATGTCAGGTGCCGCTGAAACAACGTTTCCGTTCTTTGTAATCACTGATTCTGATGCCCTGTAGATTCTCGTTGCGGATGAAGTTGATTTATCCTGTGCTTCAAGATAACCTACGTTATTGGTACCTGCTTCATTATCGGCAATTATATCAACCACGCAGAAGAGACATGAAACATTGTTCTGAGTGTTATTTCCGATGATGCCGGCCGCATATGTTGTTATGTTCTTCGAAGAATCAGCCTTGATATCTATTGTTCCCACCGCATAACCGAAATTGATTTCACCGGCTGAAGACGAAGCGGATGTGGATTTGTTTTCACCTACCATTCCGCCGGTCATAAGCACATCTTTGTCATTTCCTGCGAAAATGTGGAAATCAACTGTTACAAAGCAGTTATCAAGCTGACCGCTGTTCCTTCCGATAAGGCCGCCTGCATATGCCGGAGCTGCCTGGGTTCCTCCGAATGTCACCTTATTATCTGTTGTTCCGAGAGTTGCCACTGCACTGCTCTGCTGTATTACTGATGTGTTTTCACCTGCTATACCGCCGAAAAGAACAGAACTTTGTGCTATGATCTTTGCAGCGTTCACAGTTGCTGTCCCCTTGATAATGGATCCTGAGTTGGATGCTGCTATACCGCCGAGTTTTAATACTCCTGAAGCAGTAAGGTCTGTAACTGTAATATTTACCGTATTGCCCTCGATTGATGCGTTTGAGGTTCCGGCAATACCGCCTAACGATATCTTTGATGCGGCAAGTTTTACTATATTGACTGTTGCTATGGATTCTTTTACCGCGCCCTTGTTGTCTGCTACGATACCGCCTATCACGAGTTCACCGTAGTCACCATCAATATTAATATTAAGTGTTGCCTCACATGTATAGATAAGTCCTTTGTTGGATGATGAGGAAGAACTTAACTGTGTTGCTACTGCACCGATATAGATTCTGTCTGTATATCCAGTAGAAATAGAGAATGTGTTGGATGCATCTACTGTGATGTTCTTTACTGTTCCCTGAACATATCCGAATACCGATATGCTCTCTTTTCCGGAGAATGCACCGTTTGAAAGCACTGCTTTGCTTCCCGCATTATTTCCGGTAATTGTGCCTTTGAATACATGATCCTTATCAAATAAAGCCTCAAGTGACTCACCCTCAAAATCTATGGATGTGATTTCTATTTCGGCAGAAAGAATTTCATCTATCTCTTTCTGTTCATCTTCTGTAGGATTTTCATTTCTCAGTTTGTCATAAATGGCTTTGTATGAAGAAAGAGAGCTTATTACAATCTCTTTTCTCCAGTTTGCATATACTGTGACTTCATTTTTGTCAAAGTAATCAAACCCTACCATTTCACTTGCAACTGTTGCATTTGTATCAGTATCGGCAAAGAAGAACTCCTCTTCTTTCTCATCGGTATTTGTGTATGTCCATGAAACAAACTTGTAACCTGCCTTTTCAGGGAGCGGGCCGTCTGATTTATCAATTGAACCGCCATATACGACATCAATTGTCCCGTATGTATCATCTGAAAGGCTGTCCATAAATGTTACTGATACTTTCGGAAGTGTTGAGAGCCACATCGGATAAAGTTCGATGCCGTTTGTTTCGTTATATGCTTTTAGAACAGTTACGCTTGTGGATGTTGCTGTTGCCATAGTGGAAAATCTTTCCGGTTTCCCTGCTTTTAAGTAATACCAGAAACAGAATCTGTCCTGAATTCCGTTTACAAGTCCAGGGTTATCAGTATAAGGAACTACAAGTACTGATGATGAATTCCCGTACTGTGTCTGGATTTTTGTGTTACCCTGAGGCATATGACCATATGTATACTGTCCGGTTTCAGCCGAATATATTTCCCCGTCCTTTTTAAGAACTGCGGTAAGATCATATGTGTGATTTACGACTGCTGCCTGATAAACAGCATAGAGCGTCATATCAGATTCAACAGATGATGTTGCAAAATTGAATTCTGTCCCGTTGCTGGCAACTGACCAGTAAAGGAAAACATAGCCTGTCTTTACAGGAGTATACGTAGGCTTAAGAACTTTTTCACCATAATTGTAAACTCTTTCTTTCCAGTCATTGTTTGTCGTTCCGCCGCCGGCATTATATGTAACAGTGTATGTTGCTGTCTCGTACTCGCCGCCGTTGAATTCTTTTTCGCCCGGTTTCTCTTCAGTATTCTTATTACATGCACATAATCCGAAAATAAGTGCTGCAATAAGCAGAATCATTACCGATATAAGTAAACGTTTTCTCATAATGTTTATCCCCTGACAAGTTTCAGATAAAGTGCTATGATGCTGTCTGCATCAGTGGCAGCACTTACCTTACCGCTTTCATCGACTTTTGAATTAATATATGTTATCAGTTCATTTTCTTTCCCTTGGAAAGATGTTACCTGACTTATTTCCTTTCCGTTTATACACATTGAAAGAACATCATTAACCGCTTCACGGCACCAGTATGAACCGAGATCAGATTTTGAACACATCACATAGAATGAAACCTTATCCATAGATGAAGGCGTATAAATGCTTTCTATGCATGACTTGAGTTCATATCCTGTATACTGTTCAAGTGCTTCTCCTGTTGTTTCTTTCACAAGAAGTTTCACCGTGCCGTCAGCACCTATAACCATCCCGTACCTTAATGATTCGGAACCGCTTATATTAAATGAGCAGTATGCATCAGGACCTATGGTGTCCTTCGGATTAACAAATGCAAGTGCGGCAAAAGCAACGAAGGCCACAATAACAATCCCGACCGTGATGATAAGAAGCTGCATTGCAAGCTGCTTTTTGAAAGCCTGAACCGGAGTTTCACCCGTTAGCAGTCTGTTTATCGGAGTAGCCTTGACTGTATCAAGGACATCCGGAACAATGACTTTGTCATTTTCTTTTTTTAGACATTTCTCTATGTCCTTAATTTTCATCTCTGTTCTCCTTCTCTATTGCTTTCTTCAGTTTTGAAAGTGCGTTGTTATATGCCCACAGTACAGTTCCGAGCGGTTTGTCAAGCATCTCGGCTATTTCCCTGTGCTTGAACCCGGAAAGAACATGCAGCGTTACTATCTGTCTCTCCTCATCTCCCAGAACTTTGTTCATCATTGTCATAATCGGGGTATCGGTATCTTCCATCGTGTAGTAACCATATTTTGCATTGCCGTCTTCCATATCGGTGGCCACTTCTCTTTTTCTTTTCGTTATCTCGTTAAGAGTCGTGTTCTTTGCTATGGTGTAAAGCCAGGCGTATGCGTTTGCTCCCGCTTTATATGAAGCAATGGTCTTTCTGAGTTTTATGTATGTTATCTGCATCATATCCTCTGCGGTTTCATGATTTTTGCAGATTGTGAATATGAATGCAAAAAGTCCTCTCTTTGTATCGTTATAAATATCCTCAAAGGCTTTCTCATCGCCTCTCTGGAGTCTGAGCATTAAACTGTCTAATTCTTCTTTAGATAATCCCACTGCCCACTCCTCCGGATTTATTTATATTCTTCATTCATCAGATTTTTTCTGAGAATATTTTTCTTTTTTGATTCTTTTACAAAATACACAGCAAGAAGTGCCACAATAAGAAGAGCTGCAACACATCCTACTGAAATGAGGGCAATATTAAGAGGTTTTTCTGCAGCTGACTTTACCGTAAGGGCAAATGAATATCCGTTTTCAATTTTTGTTCCCTCAAACTCGCAGGAAATATTGTATACGCCGGTTTTCTTTGTGCTGAACTTGAATGTCTCGCCGTCTCCTGCGTACTCTCCGTTAACAAACCACTTGATTCCTGTGCTTGTATCACAGTATCTGATTCCTGTCAGGGAAAGCACTGTTTCATCTCCCGTATATGTGATTCCAGCATTAGGTGCAACTGTCACATCGCTGTCCTGATAATCAAGGAGTGTAACTCTGGCCTCAGATGCAAAGAACGGGAGAAAATCAATATTCCATGCAATTTCATCAGAATACGTTACCTGATCATATTTTAACTTTGCGACAATTTTATACTGACCGCCTTTTTCAGGGGCATAAGTCAGATTAAGACCTCTGCCTATGAGTTTCTCTCCTGAACGGTTATCCATGACATACCATTCAACAACATCATCAAGATCAGGATTTGTCTTTCCGTATGGCTGGATTACTGCAGTGAACTTAATTTCCTTGATACTGTCAGCCACCATATAAAATGCCATATGTTCTGTGTCAAAGTTTTCTGTAGGATACGTAAGGTAAATATCTGTAGGATTCAGATAGTCATAAGATGAAGAACTGAAATCCTGTGTCAGAAGTGTATTGTAATCAATTGCCGTGAATGAGTATGTATCTTTTGAAACCTTATTTCCGTTAAGATTTGTTATCATTCTTGCAATTTTGTTTCCGTTAAGAGTATTTCTTAACTGCCCCTCGTAAAGAAGGCGGAGCTTCAGAAGTGCGGCGCCGAATGAAACCATCGGAGCAGCAACTGATGTGCCTTTTATATTTTCGTATCTTGAAATTTTTGTTTCTTTCACATAATTGGATGCAGTATAAATCTCTTCGCCAGGAGCAATAATGTCATATGCACTGCCATAGTTCGAAGTGGAATATACTTTTCCGTTTTTACCGTATCCCATTACGGATACAACTCCGTCAAGACCTGCCGGATAAAATACATTTTTGCTGTCCGAAGCACTGTCTTTTGAGTTATTGCCTGCCGCCGAAACAACAACCGCACTTGCCGCCGCATTTATTATTGCTTCTTTAAGTGACGGATTTGTTGACCAGTCCGGATTATCTGCTTTCAGTGTTCCGAATGACATATTAATGACATCCACGTTTATTCCGTCTTTTACTGCCCAGTTAAGTGCTGCCACAACTGATTCAACAGAAAAAGAATCGTTTGATGCCGTATTGGCTTTGATAGGATAAATCTTTATATAGTCCTGGAGCCCGAACTCTTTAATAAGCATGGCAATGACTCCGGCTACTCCGGTCCCGTGATAGTTTACGGTGTCCGATATATTAGTCGTATCCCCGCCTGTTCTTGATGCGTATGCATTATATCCGAGAACCGTACCTGAGGAATTAGTTGCCAGGGTATCACTGAAAATCTCGTGCTGCGTTGTGATTCCAGTATCAATAACTGCTATATATACAGGACTTATTGTTCTTAAAACCGTATTATCCCAGGAGGAAATAATTTCCTTTGCTGCGCTAAGATTAAGATAATCCGCGCCATAGTACCACAGCGAAGAAGCATCTGTTCCGCCGTATGTACCGGCAACTTCCGCTTCAGCGTATGATACAGCAGGCGTAGCCGAGATAACCGCTACACAGATAAGTGCTGTCATAAGCACAATGCTTATTATCAGTTTGCTGCTCTTTACCATAAATTACTTGATAAGTTCCTTAGAGAATGCAAGTCTTCTTAATGTTTCTTCTTTTCCGAGGACAACTGCCATTTCAATTGCACCGCCCGGGGTTACAGGTTCACCCGTTAAAGCCACTCTCATGGTAAACATAACCTGTCCGCTCTTCATTCCTGCGCTTTCGGCACAGGCTTTGATCTGTTCTTTGATTCCGTCTTCTGTCCAGTCATCAAAATCCTTAAGTGCATCTGTGGCAATATCAATTGCTTTCTTTGCAACTTCAAAATCAACTTTCATTTTCTGATGAATGAACATGTTTGTATCATATTCCTTAAAGTTGTTAAGGAATGCTATCTTTTCAGGGATATCGGAAAGAATGTCTATTCTTGTCTGTAAAAGAAGTGCTATTTCTTTCTTATCGTAATCTTTTCCATCTATTCCCTTTTCAATCCATGGTTCTGCCTTTGCATAGAACTCATCAGGTGACATTGCCTTAAGATATTCGCCGTTTAACCAGCGCATCTTTGTTTCATCAAAAATAGACGGAGAGTGGGATAAACCATCGATATCGAAAGACTCTATAAGTTCTTCCATACTGAGTTTTTCCCTGTTATCTTTCGGACACCATCCGAGAAGTGCTATATAGTTGATAATAGCTTCAGGAAGATATCCTTTTGAAATAAAGTCCTCAAAGTTTGCATCACCATAACGTTTTGAAAGCTTTCTCTGTGCATCTTTCATAATCGGCATGAGGTGCATATAGTTTGGTCTCTCCCAGCCGAATGCATCATAGATAAGATTGTATTTAGGTGTGGAACTTAAATATTCTGTTCCCCTGATTACATGGGATATGCCCATAAGATGATCATCTACCACGTTGGCAAAATTATATGTCGGAAGACCATCGGATTTTAAAAGGACTCCGTCTTCAATATCTTTTGACTCAACACTTACTTCTCCGAAAACCATATCCTCATAACTGGATACGACATTTTCAGGGACTTTTTGTCTTATTACATATGGGTCTCCGTTATCAAGATGCTTTTTGATTTCTTCCTCAGAAAGATTTCTGCAGTGCTTGTCATATGTATGGTTTCCGTTCTCATCAACAAGAGTTTCAAGTCTTTCCTTGGTGCAGAAACAGTAATATGCTCCGCCGAGTTCAACCAGTTTTTCTGCGTATTCCTTGTAAATACCCATTCTTTCTGTCTGAACATACGGACCGTATCCTGCATCCTTATCAGGACCTTCATCGTATGTGATACCGGCAGTTTCAAGGGTTCTGTAAATCATATCCACTGCGCCCTCTACTTTTCTTTCCTGATCCGTATCCTCAATTCTGAGAATGAAAGTGCCGTTGTTTTTCTTAGCAAACAGGTAAGCATATAAGCCTGTTCTTAAGTTACCTATGTGCATAAATCCCGTCGGGGATGGTGCAAATCTTGTTCTTACTGTCATCATGTTATCACCTATATTTCCGGGTATTCTTTAAAAATACTGTCATCCATTTTGAATAATCTTATTAA
This sequence comes from Clostridia bacterium, assembly GCA_024405515.1. Classification (GTDB taxonomy): domain Bacteria; phylum Bacillota; class Clostridia; order Christensenellales; family CAG-917; genus CAG-475. Next base: position 18,929 of record JAKSOR010000003.1, on the reverse strand, counting down.
AACTTTAAGTGCATCCTCTTCATCTTCAAAGCCATAAACCATGCCTATAACTTTCCATACTCCGTAAGCATGGAGAAAATCATACCAGAAGTAACATTCATCCTGAAGCTGGAATATTTCAAACTGTGCAAAGGACTCATATTTACTCCAGTTTTTGAGAACTTCGATGATTCCGTTCACTTCCTCGTTATTGTCATAACGCTTATGGATAAACTGAAGCATATACTTTTTTACTTCTTTGGAAAAAGTCATGACGCCCTGTTTTGCATTGTCAATATCTTTAAGGATAAGTGCTATTTCTTGTTCGTCTTTGTGCCTGTTAAGGACTTTTGCGCTTGCGTATGCGAATGTATTTGTCATAATAGAAGAATTATAATTCAAATGTGCGCGTGAATCAAGTTTATTGACCGAATAAGCATATTTCGCCCGTGCATGCACGTAAAAATGCAGGTTATTGACAATTATGCCACACAATTCTACACTAATTATCGAGAGGTGTTTATGGAAAAATACAAAGCAAATTCACTGGTTTTAGATGATGAAGCAAGGAAAAATCTGTTCGGATCTTTTATTGATCTTCCGTCAGGAAATACACATTATTCTGTTGAAGGTGAAGGTGAAAAATGGGCGGTTCTTGTCCACGGATATGCGACCCCGTACTTCATTTATGACAAAGTTGCGAACGGACTGATAAAAGAAGGTTACAAAATTCTGAGATATGACCTTCTCGGCAGAGGACTTTCCGAAAGAGTAAAAGGCCCGTATACCCCGCAGCTTTTTGCCTCCCAGCTTGATGAAATAACAAAAGCTGTCATAGGAGATAAGAGTTTTGTCCTTTTCGGAACATCGATGGGAGGAACCATTACCACGACTTATGCTGCAGCCCATCCTGACAAAGTGGAAAAACTTGTTCTTCTTGCTCCGGCCGGAATGGTTTTCAAAGCACCGTTCTATATGAAACTTGCAAAACTCCCTGGGCTCGGAGAATTCATTTTTAACTGTTTCGGAGCAAAGACACTCACCAAAAACTGTGCAAAAGAAATCATATACAGCGGAGACAAGGTAAAAGAAGATTATATGGAAAAGTTTGCCTTCTGCACACAGTATAAAGGCATGCCGGCATGTACTCTTTCAAGTTTAAGACATACCATTCTCAATTTTGAAGAAGATACCGAGGGATACAAAGGTGTAGCAAAAGCCAAAATACCAGTTTTGGTAATCTGGGGAACTGCAGATAAAACCATGCCTTATTATCAGGCGGAAACAATGAAAAAAATCCTTCCTGAGATGCAGCTCATCACCTACGAAGGATCCGGTCATATTTTCCTCTATGATGAGGGAGAAAGAACAATGAAGGACGTAATTCCTTTCTTAAAGGGTTAAAAGATATTCAGCCACTTTCACGGCACAGTTCCTAAGGTCGGACTGTGCTGTTTTTTTAATCTCTTCAAATGGTCTGTGCTCAAAATTGGTTTCAAACACTTTGGAAATCCCGTATTTTTCAGGATTATCAATCAGACTAATGCCTACTACTCCGATAATTTTTGCATTTTTGCTTCTTGAAATAATACCGTCTATGACTTTGCCTGAAAAACTCTGGGAATCGAGCGACCCTTCCCCGGTAATAACGACATCCGCATCAGAAACAATTTCGTCGTATGAAAGAGCATCAAGAACAGCATCTATCCCTCTCTTTAATTTTCCGTTGAAGAATGCAATGACACCTGCTCCCATTGCACCGGCTGCACCGCTGCCTTCCACGTCAAAATTCTGTATGCCATACTCTCCGAATATATCAGCAAGATGTCTCAGACCGGCATCAAGCATCTTCACATCATCCGGGTTTGCTCCCTTCTGAGGAGCAAACACATACGCCGCTCCATTTTCACCATACATATGGTTTTTCACATCACAAAGAGCAGTTAAAGTGATGTTTCTGTTAAATACTATCCTTTTGATATCACAAAGATTTTTGCCTACAGGAACAAATTTTCTGCATTCTTTATCATAAAATTCAGTGCCTAATGCCGCAGCCATTCCGCACCCGCCGTCAGTAGATGCACTGCCACCAAGTCCTAAATAAATATTCTTTGCTCCCTTTTGTAAAGCATCTTTTATCAGTTCGCCTACACCATATGTTGTGACTTCTTTTGTATCTTTCGGATTGGCTTTTGGCAGTCCGCATGCCTCAGCCATCTCTATATATGCATCTTCACCGGACAAAAGATATTTTGCTTCAGTCTTATTAAAATTCGGTCCAGTTACATAAAGATTGATTATTTTCCCGCCTTTTATTTTGCCGAAGCACTCAACAAGTCCCTCTCCTCCATCGGCAATAGGAACACAGACTAACTCATAGTTAGTCCTTTTGGAGATTTCTTCCTTTAAAATTCTCTCTACTTCCTCAGAGGAAAGAGTCCCTTTAAAACTGTCTGTAGCTATGACTATTTTCATATTTCTGACCTTCTTATACTGTATATTATACCAAATTCAGCCCATTAGTACATATTTGAAGAAAAATGAATAAAAATCGGCACTTATCCCCATAGTTATCCACATTTCGTATGCATTTTGTGGATAAGTCGGTGGAAAAGCGTGCATTTTACTTGTTGTATTTTTGTAATTTCCGCTGAAAATATATGTTTAAACGCTTAAAACACCGCTTTTTTATCATATTTCAAATAGCTTTTTAAATATCATTCAGTTTGTATGAAATGTGGACAATTTTTCGGGCGTTTGCATATTTCCATAATTCGTGTTTTTTGTGCATATAAAATGCCCTGACTCGCAGGGCATCTTGTTGTTATTATTATTTATGTCTTTTTATTTGTTTAATGGCCTCATTGTCGGGAAAAGAAGGACATCCCTTATTGAATATGAGTTAGTAAGAAGCATAACAAGTCTGTCGATTCCTATTCCGAGTCCGCCTGTTGGTGGCATACCGTATTCAAGGGCCGTACAGAAGTCTTCATCATAAGGCTGAGCCTCTTCATCTCCGTTAACTTTAGCAAGCATCTGCTGCTCAAATCTTGAACGCTGATCAATAGGGTCATTGAGTTCGCTGAATGCATTGCCGTATTCTGTTGCACAGATAAAGAACTCAAATCTTTCTGTAAGTCTTGGATCAGATGGTTTCTTCTTTGCAAGAGGAGATACCTCAACAGGATAATCTGTAATAAATACTGGTCCTACGAGTTTTTCTTCTACGAATGCATCGAAGATATTATAAAGTGCATTGCCCCAGCTTGTATCTTCCTTCATATCAAGGCCCATTTCATTGCCTTTCTTAATAAGATATGCAAGGTCGTCGTTATTAAAATCAAGTCCTGTGTATTTCTTTACTGCATCAACCATTGTTAAACGCTCCCAAGGAGTCTTTAATGAAAGCTGCTGTCCCTGGTACTCAATATCAAGAGTTCCGCAAACTTTCTCACATGCGTTTGCACAGATTTCCTCAGCAATGTTCATCATCTCATGGTAATCGACATATGCCTGATAAAGTTCGATTGTTGTGAATTCAGGATTATGCTTTGGATCCATTCCCTCATTTCTGAACTGACGACCGATTTCATATACCTTTTCGAAACCGCCTACTATACATCTCTTTAAGTGGAGTTCGGTTGCTATTCTCATATACATATCAATATCAAGTGTATTGTGATGTGTAATGAACGGACGTGCATTTGCTCCGCCTGCAAGAGTATTAAGAATAGGTGTCTCAACTTCTATAAATCCCTTATTATCAAGGAGTTCACGGATAGATGAAATTATTCTGCTTCTCTTTACAAAAACATCTTTGACCTCAGGATTTGCGATAAGATCAACGTATCTCATTCTGAATCTGAGTTCAGGATCCTTAAGTCCGTGGAATTTTTCAGGAAGCGGAAGAAGTGATTTTGTTAAAAGTGTAACCTTTTTGACATGAACCGAAATTTCTCCTGTCTGTGTCTTGAAAACAATTCCTTCCATACCGATAATATCGCCGACATCATATTTCTTAAATGCCTGATATTCATCGACACCCATATCATCTCTGGAAAAATATCCCTGAAGTTTTCCGTCAGAATCCATTATGTGACCAAAACTTGCTTTGCCCATTATTCGTTTTGAGACGAGTCTTCCGGCTACAGCTACTTCTTTGCCTTCGTATTTCTCAAAATCTGCCTGTACTGCTCCTGCAGTTGCTGTTCTTGGGAAAGACACTATTTCAAACGGATTCTGTCCGTTTGCGACAAGTTCATTAAGTTTGTCAATTCTAACTTTTCTGACAGCGTTAATATCAACTTCCTGTTCCTGCTGGTTGTTCATGTTGTTCTGATTATTGTCAGCCATTATATTTCTCCTTAAGATAATGCAAAACTAGTGCCTTGGACACTAGTTAAGTGATAGGTCTTGTTTTAAATGTATTATGCCTTAATACTGATTATTTTGTACTCTTCAACGTTTCCGTTCACTTCGAAGGAAATCTTATCGCCTTTCTTATGACCGATAAGTGCTTTGCCAAGAGGTGATTCATTGGAAATTTTGCCACTGAAATAATCTGCTTCGGTTGCACCTACAATGTAGATTGTCATATCTTCATCGTCATTGATATATTTAAGTTCAACTGTGCTGCCGATACTGATTTCATTAGCATTTGCTTTAACGATTTCGCAGTGATTTAACTGTTCTTCAATCTCTGCAATTCTGTCTTCGTTATGGTTACGTGCTTCGATAGCTGCTGAATAATCAGCGTTTTCACTTAAGTCTCCGTTTGAACGTGCAAACTTAAGAGCTTCGTTTATTTCATTACGTACAACAGTTGTTAAACGCTCTAATTCTTTCTCTAAGTCTAATTTTCCCTCAAGGGTCATCTGATATGTTTTCTGCATATATTCCTCCGGAATTATTCTTCGTCTTTGATTTCTTCTGCTGGAGTCTCTTCAGCAGCTTCCACTGCTTCTTCAGCCTCTGCAATTTCTTCAGTTTCAGCAACTGCCTCTGCCTCAGGAGTTTCCTCTTCTGCGACTACATCTGCTGTCGGTTCTTCTGCAGGGATTTCTTCAACCGTCTCTGCTGCAGGAGCCTCATCAGCACCTGTATCTGCGGATGCTTCCTGTACTTCTGTATCCTTCATTTCATCAAGTTTCTTTGCAACTTTTGCTTCAATTTCTGCAGCATCTGCTTTGTACTTAGGAGCAAGCTGTGTGACTTTGATTTCAATTGAGTGGAACTTGAATCCGAATTCGCCCTTGAAGAGGTCTTCAAGGAGAGTTCTTAAATATGTTTCCACTTCGATAACATCTTTATCAACGATTCTTACGTTGACTTTTAATCTTACGCCGTAATCATCTGCAACGATTGCAACTTTCTGGCACTTAACTCCTTCTATTTCGGCACATGCCTTCTTAACGAATTTGTTAATAACGCTAACAGTAATACGTACAGAACCGGCCTGTTCTGATCTGATTGTGATTTCTTTTAATGCATCTGATGCAATAAAAGCAAGAACTAGTGTGATAATAGAAAGCACAATATAGATAATTGAAAGTGTTACGAGTAATCCCTGAACAAGTTTGGTCTGGAATTCTTCCGTTGTGATTCCGCCGAATGCGGTAACAAGAAGAACCATAATGAGGATAACTGCTACAACAACACTTGCTGATGCAAAAATTTTCTCCAAATTCTTTTTCATAATCCCACCTTCGCGCACATTCCAGTGCGCACAAATGTTATGTCTAATTATAATAGTTAATTTAATATATTAAGTCAAGATAAATTATTCACCGATAGGAATAAGAATCTCTTTATGCTGCACAAAAACAGAGTAGTGTGTAAATCCTATTTCCCTTAGCATATTGCTGACATTCTCATATTCTTTACAGATATCTCCCCTGTGTGCGTCACTTCCGTAACTGACTTTTCTTCCACCAAGCTGATAGTATCTCTCAATGATATCTCTCGGAGGATTCATTTCATGATGGAAATTTACCTCAAGGACTTTTCCTCTTTCAATTATGCCTTTAAGTATGGCATCTATTTTGTCCGGAAAATCAGCATATCTTATAAATCTGTCCTTATACGGAGCACCGTGAGCAATGTAACCGATATGGGCAACTATCTCATACTGGTACGGAGCATCTAAACTCTTTAAAATGGTGTCAAGATAATCCCCGTAAACCTGTTCTTTCTTCTTGAAAAGGAATGCCGATTTGAAATAAACATCCTTTTTATTAACGCAGTGAACGGAATTGATAATCACATCAAACGGATATTTTGCTATCGTTTCCTGATAATTTTTATAGCATTCCTGTTCATCGCAGAATGCTGCCTCAATTCCGAAACAAAGGTTTAAAGTGTTGGTTTTGTCTGCATCAAGCTTCTTTTTTTCGTTTTTGTAGTTTTCGTAATACTTGTCAATATTCAGAGATCCCCACTTAACCGGTGCCGAACATCCGCCGAATTCAAAATCATAATCACAGTGATCAGTAATCGATAAATACTCAAGACCTTTCTCTTTGGCTATAGCAACAATCTCGCCGAGCGAAATATGTCCGTCGTGTGAGTTTAATGAATGCACATGTGAATCGCAGTATCTCATTTTAGTACTCTAACACAGCTTTGATTCTTCTTACGCCTGCCGAGGAAGACTGCTCTTTTATAATTTTGAACGTACCGAGTTCAGATGTGTTTTTGCAGTGCGGTCCGCCGCATATTTCTTTGGAGATACCGATTGTGTAAACCTTAACGACATCACCGTACTTGTTATCAAACACACCTACTGCACCCTGCTCTTTTGCCTGTGCAACAGACATCTCCTCAAGTTTGACTTCGCTGCCTTTTTTGATTTCCTCGTTTACAATATCCTCAACTTTCTTAATCTCTTCTTCGGTAAGAGGACGCGGGAAATTGAAGTCAAAACGCAGTCTCTCTGCGGTGATATTGCTTCCTCTCTGCTGAATGCCGTTATCATTAAGAACAATTTTTAATGCAGCATTCATAAGATGTGTTGCACTGTGTAGTCTTGCGGTAAGTTCTCCGCCGTCTGCAAGTCCGCCCTTGAATTTCTGTTCTGCTCCTGCTTTTGATAATTCCTGATGAGCCTGGAAAGCTTTGTCATATCCTTCACGGTCTAGTGAATATCCCTTTTCCTTTACAATTTCCTCTGTCATTTCAATCGGGAATCCGAAAGTATCATAAAGTCTGAAGGCTGTCTTTCCCGGGAATACTGTCATTCCTTCAGGGAGATGTGCAAGAATTTTGTCAAATTCTTTGAGGCCCTGTTCAATTGTCTTTGCAAATTTATCTCTTTCCTGTTCAAGTTCACTTACAATTCTTTCCTCATTGTCTTTGATATGCGGATATGCATTTTCATATTTTTTGACATAAAGTTTTGCAAGTTCAACAAGAGCTGTATCATCAATGCCGAGAGTTCTGCAGTATCTCATCGCTCTTCTGATAAGTCTTCTGAGGACATAACCCTGATCAACATTTGACGGAGAAACAGCTTTGATATCACCGAGAAGGAATGTGGCTGTTCTTGTATGGTCGGCAATTATTCTCATTGCCACTGTCATATCCTCATCTTCCCCGTATTTCTTTCCGCTGAGCTCCTCAAGTTTTTCTATTGCAAAGCTGAACAGGTCGGTCTCGTATACTGATTTATATCCATTAAGAATGCAAAGCATTCTTTCAAGTCCCATACCTTCATCAACGTTTTTCTGTTTCAGAGGACTGAGAGTGCCATCTGTCTCTTTAAAATACTGCATGAATACATCGTTTCCGATTTCAAGATATTTTCCGCAGTCACATGCCGGTGAACAGTCATCAGAGCATTTAGGTTTGCCTGTATCGATAAACATTTCCGTATCAGGTCCACACGGGCCTGTAATTCCGGCCGGTCCCCACCAGTTATGCTTTTTGTTACAGAAAAAGATTTTGTCTTCAGAAATTCCCTGTTCCTTCCAGTATGATGCACTTTCATCATCCCTCGGACAGTCATCATCTCCGGCAAAAACCGTGACAGCAAATTTATCTTTGTCAAATTCAAGATAGTTTAACAGAAAATCATAAGACCATGCTATTGTGTCCTTTTTGAAATAATCTCCGAGAGACCATCTTCCGAGCATTTCAAAGAATGTGCAGTGAGAAGCATCTCCGACTTCATCAATATCACCTGTTCTTACACAAATCTGAACATCGGTAAGACGGTTGCCTGCCGGATGCTTTTCTCCGAGAAGATACGGAACAAGCGGATGCATTCCGGCTGTTGTGAATAATACAGTCGGATCGTTTTCCGGAATTAAAGATGCTGCACCTATTACAGCATGGTTTTTGGATTTGTAAAAATCCAGATAGATTTTTCTCAATTCTTCAGAAGTAAGTTTTTTCATTTTGTACCTCTAGTTTTTCTGTTTAGATATATTACCACGTTTCATCAATTCGCACATCAATTTTATGTGCTCTTAATGTTTCGATAAATGTATTTATAAGTGTCATTTCCTTGACTGATTTTACAAAAGAAAATTCTGCAAACCCGTCTTTTGTGATGGACCCCATATTGTGGGTATTATTTTTTGATGCATTCATCAGAAATCTGAATTTATCAACATTCATACCATCAGGAAGGTCAAGTATCCCCAGATTACTGTAAATCATTGTCTGACGGGACTTCATAAAAACCCTGCCTATCTTAAACAGAATTTTTTTCAGTGTTACAGGAACTATCTTTACGAGAAAATTATTCTGTCCCTTAAACGTTGTTGAAAGCATTGGTTCGAGCTGCTCTTTAGTTGCTTTTTCTTTTATTTGCCTCTGGGCTTCCCTGACATATTCTTCAAGAGTGGAAAACATTCCAGGTTTTATTACTATTCTTATGAACGTAACAAAGTTACGGGAAGTGTTTGTCGGGAAGAAATTCCTGAGATTAATAGGGATCATCATGGCAACAGGATTTTTACTCTTTGACACCTTTTCACATGTATAACAAAGAACCCCTGCAATATAAGCAGTAAATGATACCTTTTCTGCTTTTGCAAGTGCCATGATCTCGTTTGCATTCGCTCTGCAGATAATGGTTTCATGGTCACCTTTAATAGGAGTGCCTTTTAGAAGATTAGGTTTGGCACCGGCTACACTTTTTAGATGAATATCTTTAATGCGTACCGGTTTGGCATATTTCAGTATGCCGTCTTCTGTATTAGAAAAATCTATCACTCCGTCGAAAGGAAACTTTTTGCCCGCAAAATTAATTCCCTGAAGCTCACGGTACTTTTTCAGAACTGCCTGGAAAAATACATATGCACCGGTTCCGTCAGTAAGTCCGTGAAAAATCATCATTTCTATATATTTGCCTTCATATGAAAACTTGAACATGAATCCGTTGCAGTCTTTTTTCCTAATCGGATGAAGGTATGTGTTATCATGCTCATACACTTCCGCCCTGTTTCTGTTTTCAAGGAAATAATACCAGGCAAATCCTTTTTTAAGGGAAACTTTAAACGACGGGAACTGTTTAACCGTTTCGTTTACGGCATCACATAAAATTACCGGGTCTACCTCGTCACTCATTTCAGCCCCGATACAGAAAAGGCTCTGTGCTTTTCTTGTAGCATAGATAGGATAGAATCTCGAAGCGAAATCCATAGGTAATTTATATAATGGGGTATCTTTGCCGGTTAAATTGTCCGTAAATGCATCCTTCCGTAATTATATTAATATAATTATTCTAAAGAAAACGGCAGTCAGTGTCAAACACTACTTTTCACGTATATACTCATAATCCGAATTAATCAGTCTTCTTTCGGATGTAACAACCGAATTATATGGTTTTGGCATTACTTTTCTGCAAACGGCAGTCAGTGGTCTGAAAAGCACAAGAACTATAACCGAGGAGGAGACAATATGTATCACATCGAAATAAAGACCTCTTAAATAATAGGCCGCGAAATATTTGGCAAGATCCGGGCCGGAAAGTTTCATAACACAGAAAAGTGTATCAGCACAGGCTGAAAGCACGCCAAAAACAAAAGAAAGAAACGCAGAAATAATAACTGCCACCGCAACGTTCTTTCTTTTAAGCAGAACTGCAGAAATTACAGCAAGGAGAGGCCAGTAAACAAAATACAGAATCACCCAGGAATTAAACCCGTAAAAAAGCATTTCCGTAAGACAGAAAATCAACGTTGCGGGCAAGGAATAAATCAACCCGAATGAGGATGAAAAAACAAGAATAAGAAGCGTTACCACCTCCACATTGGGGATAAAAGAAAACGCCAGTTTCAGAGTTGTCAAGAGCGCCGCCATAAGTGCAACCCTGGCTATATATGCCGATGTAAGTTTCACACGCTTATTTACCATACAGGCAGTTTACCAACCGAATTATAATGTATAAACCTGCTTTTATTACAGTTGTTCCTGAACAAACAAATACGTACTGCCATCAATTACAGGAAGTTTGTCAACGCTTACCAGAGACATAAAATAACTCTCTCCTTCATACATATGAGTACCGTAAGTATCTATTAAAGTAATATCGTTAATATCGTGATAAAGTGATATCCATGATGTCCAGTCAGATGATGTTTTCAGATCTTTTAATCCCATCACAGACACACCATATCCTCCCTCAGAATATGTGTAGGAAAAGTCCTTTTCTGATGCAAGATCGACCAAAACCTGATGAACATATTCCAGGTCTGTCTGGACAGAATAAATGTCGGCACCAATAACAATTTTTATGGACTTTTCTCCTGACTGAGGATCAGGTTTCCCAAGGTCTTTCAAATTACATGCAGTTAAGATAACCACGGAAACAATTAGCACCAAAACAAATGCCACTACTAATAATTTTTTCTTTGTCATAAAAAAACCTCCCGTTTTGTCAAAGGGAGATTCATGCACATAAAACACACAGTCGCTCCTCCCGAATGACAGACAAATATTTTTGTGGGCCGGTATCCTGGCTTGTTACTGATTTCCCAGCTGCGTGTCTTCCCTCTCGGTGACGTATCGCATTTAAAACTCACAGTAGCGGGGGCTGTGACGGATTTGCACCGTCTTCCCGATTATCAGAAATTTATTTCTGCACCCTACACAAAAATATTATACGAACATGTCAAAAATAGCAAGAAAAATCTCAAAATACCATACATATTGTGTCCCTAACTTGTCATACTCATAGATGTAGAATGGAGATGCAAAAACAAAAGTACAATTGACTTTGGGGTAATCAAAGAATATAATGTTTGTACTAATATTAATTTAGATAAAAGGAGCTCACTATGTACACAAAATGTCCAAGTTGCAGATCTGAAATCAGTTTTGAACCACCAGCGAACATGGCAAATCTTCCTGATGGATATAAACATAAGATCAAATGCCCAAGCTGCGGTGTAACTATCGGCGTTAAAATACCTAAACAGGAAAGCACTGTAACATCCTTCACACCACAGAATGAATTTGCAGTCACACCTGAAACACCAATTCCAGTGGGAACAGCTGTTGAACCAAAAGAAGAGGAAAAATCAAAGAAGAAAAAGAAAGAGAAAGTTGCAGCAGAAAAGAAATCCGGTGCAATCAGAAATATCTTTATGCTTATCTTCTCTGCATTATTAATTGCAATCAACGTTATAGCATATCTCGGAGTAAGCATCCCGTTCTGCGGAGGTTTCGAGCGTTTCAACGGAATCGGAGTTATTGCTGATGCAATCAATGATTTCGAAGCATTCAAAGGCTTATTCGCAACAAGTTTCCTTAATGGAATCACATCAATTCTCCCTGCAATCGCATTAGTATTTATTGCTATTGATTTCCTCGTTGCATTAATTGCACTCTTCGGAAAGAAGTACGGAAGAATCTTCAACCTTATCTTCGCAATCGGTATTACATACGGAATCGTAGGAATTGCACTCTATCCTGACCTTCTCAGCATTTCACTTCAGGCATATTTAGCAAATGTCCTTGAAGCACAGGCATACGGAGTATTCATTGCAGTCGGAATTGCAGCATTACAGTTTATTTTCTCAATATTCTTCCTCAAGTCAATGAAGAAAAAGAAATAATTGTTAATAATTAATATACTAAAGGCGCACTCTGATGAATGCGCCTTTTCTATTACACTGGTTTTATTATGCCGCTAATATGTAATATATTCTTGAACCGGCATTAAAAGTAAGATAACTTACACCACTTATTCCGGTTGCTGGATTTACTGATGCACCGAGTTTGACAGGAACATATAATCCCGGATTTGATTTACAGTAATTTGCGATCTCTATATACTGAGCCTGAGTTGCAACATCAAGAAGGATTGTGCTGCCCGAATGACTGATACTTTCGTTTATATACGGATTATACTCAGTTTCTGCTGCACACTGCATCTGATTACTGAAATGATTGCCTTCCACGTCCTCATCTGTTACAAGGAAATAGTCGTATGAGAGATATTCTGTCTTCTCAAAAGAATCTCCCGTTGAAACATCTCCCCATGTTACGTCTATAACATACCACTCTCTTATTCCGTCGCCGTCCGCATCGAGCAGCACCTTATTCCAGGCATGTCCCCATCCGTAAGCCGCCATTAATTTGCCCATTTCAAAAGCGGTTGCAGGTGTTCCGCTCTTCAGAGTTGATAAAGCACTTTTTTCTTCTTCCGTAAATGTTCCGGCTAACCATAATGCTTTTTTGACTCCGAGCTGTTTATCGGCATATCCCATTATTCTTTCCGATTTGATTCCTTCCATTCCGCAAAGAAGGGCAAACGCTTTGGACTTTCCATCGCATACGGCAAGGTTATCGTTAAAAACTCCTTCAAGATAGAATGCATTATAATCTGTTCTGTCCGGAAGAACGGAATTCAGTGTACCGGTATCATAATCAACATTTGTTACAATCCAGTCATAAATAACCTTAACTTTTTCAAGGTCACTCATCTCATCTTCGCAGTATGTAAGAAGGACATTTCTTGCTTTCTGATATAACGCTTTGAGTTCAGTATCTGAAGGATCTATTACAGGTTTATATCCCCAGGAAACTGCACGGAAAAGCTGGTTACTATTGGATACTTTCATTGTTTCGGCAAATGAATCTACCGGTAAAGATGCTCTGTCAAGAGTTGCACTCTTGTCGTATCTTACTAATACATTTGCCTGTTCTACAGTATATCCGCCCTCAACACATTTATTTTTTGGTTCTCCGAGTTTTGAACCTGTGCTCAGAGTGATTTTTTCTGCAGTATATGAAAAGCTGAAACTTCCAGATTCATCAACGCCAGTGTTACTAGCTTCAGATAACGCTGTACCGAATGCCTTAGTTGCATTTGAACCATCTTTCCACTCAGTTTTCGAGATAAAAATAGCATGTTCTTTATCCGTATCATGAGTTGATACAATATATCCGACAAGGCTATCAAGATCTGACTGGGAATTAATATAGTGGTCGTTTTCGCCAGCGCTCCAGATATATGTGTCTTTTATAACAGATTGTCTGAGAGTGTATGTTGCATTATCAAGAGAGTAAACAATAATCTGTCTGCTCTTTACATTATCTATTGTTGCAGTAAAAATATTCTTTCCGTATGTAAGCTCAGCTTCAAAAGTTCTTCCTGTTTCAGTAAGAACAGTTTCACCATCCTTATCGGCTTTTGTCCATACACAAGGTCTTGCAAGATTTGTACCGGTAAGCGGTAATACTTCGGCATTCAAAATAATTGTTCCCGGTGCTGCATTTGTACCTTCTACATAATAGGTTGATTTTGTACTCTCTACTTTTGTTGCAGAAGATGTAATTCCTACACTCTGTACCATCTTATAGTTCTTGATAAAATCAAGGACTATTTCTGTCGATTTAGGGGCTTCGAGACCATCATAATCAAGTTCACATCTGATTGTAACCTGACATTCATCAGTTATCCCGGTCACATCGAACGTAAATTTATTTGTTGTGGCCTCCGGCTGAACTACTCCGTCAACCTTCCATGTGAATGTGATAAGATCCCTTATTTCTGCTGCAATATCATCAAAGTTTGAATCTGCAATAAGATTTACATTTTCAACAACATCCATCAGATTCTGCTGAATGACACCCTGTGCAAGAGTAAGACCTGTATTTGCGCAGCTTATTGTAGGATTATCAAGTTTCGCATCAATAACCACAAATCTGAACTGTGTTTTACTCTCAACATCATCAACCGTTACAGAAAATGTATAAACGGTATCTCCTCTCTTAGTCAGTTTGTATTTGAGTTCTTTTTCGGTTGCACCTGAAATGGCGGATTTTTCTTTGCCGTCTTCCTGAATGAACCACTTTATAGATGGTGATTTCACCCTGGAATTATCCCATTTTGCCTCAAGTGTTATATACTTGCCGAGTTCTGCCTCAAAAATTCCGTCTTTGTTTTCATCCGTCCACGAACTGATCTGATTTATGCTTACGCTTGTAACCTTGTTTAAATCCTGAAATATCCCGCATGCTGTAAGTGAAAGCACCAGAAAAGTCAATATGACTACTAATGCCGCTGGTTTAAAAAATCTTTTCATTACCGTTCCTCCGGGGTATAGTTTCTCCCTAAATTCTATTATACGTAATATATGTTGTCAATTAGCCCCTTGGCTAATTGCTTGTCACACACATTTTTATGTGATATTATGCAGGCATATGGAAAACAAAGCTATTTTTGAATTATCTAATCCTGTTTCAAAAGAGGAAGCAAACAAAATGCACCCGATGGCACTGGCCTTTATCGGCGATGCTGTCCAGTCCCTTTACACAAGAACGATGGTCAGCATAGGGACATCAGAAAAAACAGGCCCTCTTCACGAAGAGGTGACGAAAATTGTAAAAGCTGTTTCACAGTCAAAAACAGCAGAAGAACTTCTCCCTTCATTCACAGAAGAAGAGCATGATATATTCAGAAGAGCAAGAAACTGCAAAATCCAGACCTCTGCAAAACATGCCAAAATGGACGAATACAGAAGAGCAAGCGGATTTGAGGCAGTGCTTGGTTTTTTATACATTACAGGTCAGACAGAAAGACTTACACAATTACTTGAAAAAGCATCTGAGGTTAAAGAATAATGTACATTTACGGAAGAAATCCGGTTAAAGAAGCATACAGGGCCGGAAAGACAATTGACAAAATATACATTCAGAAAGGCGAATTTGATCCTATGCTCGCTTCTGTCTATAAACTGGCAAAAGAAGCACGCACGGTCATAAGTTATGTTGACAAAAATATGCTGGACAAACTTTCCCAGGGAGGCAATCATCAGGGTGTCGTAATACAGGTTACCGATTTTACATACTGCTCCGTAGACGACATTGTCAGTAAAGCAAAAGAGCAGAATGAGCCTCTCCTTATTGTCCTTCTTGATGGAATCACTGACCCGCATAATCTCGGGGCAATTATCAGAAGCGCGGAGTGCTTCGGCGCACACGGAATTGTTATTCCTAAACACAGAAGCGTTCTTGTAAATGACACTGTTGTTAAGGTTGCATGCGGTGCTACCGAACATATGCTCATTGCCAAAGTCACAAACATCAACGACACCATCAGAGAGCTGAAAGAGCAGAATGTATGGGTTTATGCAACGGATTTTGACGGTAAAGCCCCGAAAGAGACAAATCTTAACGGAGATATAGCAATAGTAATCGGAAGCGAAGGCGAAGGAATCCACCGCCTTACAAAAGATCTCTGTGATGAGACACTTACCATTCCTCAGTTCGGCAAAGTAAATAGTCTCAACGCATCAGTAGCTGCAGGAGTCATTCTTTACGAAGCAGTAAGGCAAAGAAGATGACAGACGAAAAAGAATTGTTTTTAAAAGCACAGTCAGGAGACAGGGATGCAGAAAACCTCCTTTTTTCCAGATACCAGAACCTGGTATCAATTGTTGCGGCACAGTTCTCAAATATTTCATACAGAGACGGTCTTATCTCCGATGGTTCACTGGGTCTTCTGAATGCCATACGTTCATATGAACCTGATATGAACAAAGCTTCTTTCAAAACATTCGCATCCACGTGTATTAAAAACAAAATGCTTGACGGACTTAGCAAAAACACATCCGATGTGGACCCTATCCCTGAAGATGTAAGAAAAACCCCTGAACTTATTGTCAACGCTGACATAAGTTCAAACAAATATAATGCCGATGAACTTATAGCCGAAATAAAAAATATCCTTAATGAAAAAGAGTGGCCGGTATTTATACTCTATATCCAGCAGTACTCATATAAAGAAATCGCAGACAGGCTCGATATCACAAAAAAAGATGTGGATAATATCATTCAGAGTTCCAAACGCAAAGCAAAAGTTCTTCTCACAAAACTCAGGCAGTAAACTTGTGCCTGCAGGTATACCCACGTACAATATATATTATATCAAATAATAATTATCTTTAATTCACTTTACAAATATTTTTCATTTAGTTATTATAGACTAGCATTGCAAAATGCAATCCTTCCCCTAACGGGGCAAAAAGACCATAAGGAGGTATGCTATGGATAAGTATGAAGTTTTATACATTATTCGCGCAGATGTCGATGACGAAGCAAAAGCCAAAGTCGTTGAAAAGTTTGAATCCATCGTTGCAGAAAACGGCGGAACAGTTGATGAATTAGACAAATGGGGCATGAAGAAATTTGCTTATGAAATCAATAAACAGACTGAAGGCTATTATGTTCTCATGAACATTTCATGTTCTAAAGAAGCTCAGGCAGAACTCGACAGATTAATGCGTAATGATGAAGCTATCATTAGACAGATGATAATCAAAAAATAATCAGGAGAAAACTATGAATAGAGTATTTTTAATTGGTAATTTAACAAAAGATCCGGAAGTTGCATCCACATCTAACGGAGTTAAATTTTGTAGATTCACACTTGCAGTTCAGCGTAACTATGCTAAAGACGGCAAAAAAGAAACTGATTTTCTCCAGGTTGTAGTATGGAGAGCTCAGGCAGAAAACTGTGCTAAATACTTAAAGAAAGGAAGCAAGGCAGCAGTAAGCGGCAGCATCCAGACAAGAACGTATGACGGACAGGACGGAAAGCGTTACGTTACAGAAATTGCAGCAGATGAGGTTCAGTTCCTCTCAACCAAGAATGGTGAAAACGACGATGACGAAGATATCGAATTCGACGATCTCAAGAGCATCCCGGAAAGTGACCTCCCATTCTAATTTCTAAGGAGATAAATATTATGACAAATGAAGAAGTAAAAGCTCCGCGTCCAGCAAGAAGACCTGCAAAAAAGAAAGTTTGCATGTTCTGCGTAGAGCACATTGAAGAAATTGATTATAAAGATACAGCAAAATTAAGAAAGTTCATCACAGAGAAGGGTAAAATCCTTCCTAGAAGAATGAGTGGCGTTTGTGCAAAACACCAGAGACCACTTGCAGTTGCTATCAAGAGAGCAAGAGTTATGGCTCTTCTCCCATACAAAGCAGACTAATAGGCAAAACATAATGATTAAGCACTTGCGAAAGCAGGTGCTTATTTTTTCCCTTATCTTGCGCGTACACGCACACGTGCTTATAATAATATTGTTATTAATTTCAGGAGAACCCCTCTATGGCTAAAAAATCAGCACAGTCTCAGGTCACCAAAGCCGTTAAAAAAGCAGCTAAGAAGAATCCGAAGGGATTAATCATTGCCATTATTGCAATCGTTTTAATTATCGCTATTGCTGTGGCGGTTGTTTACTTTGTCTTCCCTGATACATGGAATTCCATTATGTCCATGATCAATCAGGATAAAAACACTTCAGACCCTGCCTCCCCTTCATCAAATCTTGTACACAGTGATGGCACTTTGTTTGTTGAATATGTTGATGTTGAACAAGGAGACTGCCAGATAATTATCTTCCCTGACGGGAAAACAATGATGATTGATGGCGGAGATACCGGTTATGCAGCAAAAGTCCAGCAGGCCATGGATGATTTAAGTATTACCACTCTCGATTATGTTGTCCTAACTCACACAGATGCAGATCACTGTGGTTCACTGGATGATGCAATCAATCACGCTGAATATGTTGAAAACGTTTATCTTCCTAAAATCAAATCAAAAGATTACGATTTAGGGCTTTCATCATCATATCCAAAGAAAACAGCCGTTGTATATAATAACTTTGTAAAAGCTGCCAAAAATGCCGTATACAAAGATGCTGATGATAAAGAAACTCCTACAAACCTTATTTTTACAGAAGATATCATCACCATCGAAGATGAGGCACATACATACAAATTCACAATGTACTGCAGAAACGATGCGTACTATACCTCAAGGGGAATAGAAGATGAAGATGTTAAAGATGCTCATTTTTTAAATGATGTATCCCCTATCTGTGTTCTTGAATTTAACGGTAGAATCATGGTATTCACAGGAGATGCCAATAAATCAAGTATAAAAACCAGTTCCGAAAAAGCGTTCCTTGACAGAATGCAGGCTTTGGGCTATACCGATGATACATTTGATGCAGATGTTCTTAAAGTTCCTCATCATGGTGGCAGAGATTCTAGTGGTGCCGACTTCCTTGATTTTATTGACTGTGAGTATGCAATAGTCTGTGTCGGCGGTACACAAAGTAGTGAAAATACAGAATATGCACTCTTTATTAACGAAACTCTTAAAGATGCCGGCGACTATATGATTTATGAAAATGCTAAATATGGCCATCCTACACATGAAGTCTGTGCAGAAAATGGCAGACTTGATGAAGCAGGCATACAGTATGCTTATTACACATGGTTTAATGGAGACATAACATGTACGATTGACAGAGACGGAAACATAACATTTGCGTGCAGCAAAAACGCCTCATCTTCCGGAAGCGAAATCACCTTTGCATAATAACCATTTTTAATAAACAAAAAGGGGCTGTTCGAAAACCTAAAAGGTTAAGAATGGCCCTTTCACTTTGCAATTTTTCCATATTATATATTATATA
>JAKSOR010000029.1 GCA_024405515.1 Clostridia bacterium | reverse complement strand
AGATATATAAATGCTAAAGAGAGTAATCTTAAGGAAAAGAATTATATTCCTATAAGAATCAAGGGCGAACCGAAAGATTCATCCGAGGATGATATAAGAGGCTTTTATTCAGCATATAATTTCGAAATTACCGAAGGGTCCGATTATGTGTCCTTTGATAATCTCGATACAAACAAACTTTATATTAAGGATACAACTGAAGGGAAAGGCAAAATCTTAGTGACAGTTAAAATCTCAGCAAAGTACCCTAAATATTCTGCTTTTGAGTCTTATACGACTTCATATGTTTCTTTCTATGTCGTGTACGGGGTAACCGCAGGAAATTACGATGAATTAATCCGTGCACTCGGAGACCAGAAGCAGTATGCAAATAAAGAAGGAAATGTTATTGAGACAAAGGGCAATGAGCGCGTCTGCACAGATAATAATTTTACAGTCCGTGCTTCCTCCAGAATGAGATATGCAGTCTGTCTTGATAATGATATAGCATTTGATGCCTCCTACAGATTCACTGACAGCAAAAGACCGGAAATTTTCGGTGACTTATACGGAAACAACCATATGATCAGTGCCACAAGGGAACAGTTCGAAAACGATGATAATCCTATGCTGGCAGTTGAATGGTCTGATGTCACTGTATCAAATATCATCTTAAGGGCAAATGCTATTGAAGGAGACGAAATTAATAAGGAAACGAAAACTTTAAGGGGACATATCCTTGATATTAATGCAACAGATATGGCAAAGAGGTACTCGTTTTTAAATATCAATATTGAGTACTCAATACTTGAAAATGCAGCAACCGCATCACATATTTTTGCCGCTGAGGCAACGTTAAAAGGCTGTATTATCAGAAATATGTCAAATACGGGAATGTATGCCGCACAAAGGGTACGACATAATAAAGAAAAAATATATATTCTTCCTGTTGATTTAACCCTTGAGAATATGATTTTCTCAAACTGCCTCGGAACATCATTTGACTTTGATACAGATATGTTTGAGGTCAGCGACAGACAGAATCACAGTACATACAATTTCGGTAAGACAAAGGAAGAGAGTGATGAATATATAAGAAACAATCTTGTTCCTAAGGGGCTCACGGGTTCGTTTACCCAGAAAGGATTTATGGATGTATATAACTGGCAGTGCGTTGATAATCTTAACATAATGAGTACGGGCAAAGAAGAATTTGATGCGATGATTCAGGTAGCTCTTTCATCGGTTATAGGATCTGATGAAAGCCTTGAACCATTCAGATACAGATATAAAAATGCGGATTATTTCCATCTAGGATTCTTAATTGAGTCAATGACCGGGGACCTTGCATACCCTCTGACTCTCAATGAAACCGTCTGGATGAAAATATCCATGGAAGATGAGAGGTTCACACCATTCTCAATCAGCGAAATTCAGGAACCTTTATTCAGGGATATTCTGGATAAATTCGGAATTACAATATATGCATATAAAAATGATGTGGCATTAAAGCCGAGCGCCACATATGTAATAAATGATAAACTAATAAATAAACTCCACGGCATAGTTTAAAGAGAGGAAGATATATGAAAAAAGTGCTAATAGGAATACTCATTCTGATACCTGTAATTATACTCGGTATAGTTACTCTGGTAGGCAGCATCGCATCCGTTGCGGCACATATCGGTGTTGAATCCGTAAAGATTCAGCTTAATGAAGGTATAGAAGACAAAGGCGGTCTTGATATTGTTCTATCAGATGTTTCTGATAAGGTTATAAGTGCTACGGACTATCTTGATGTCGAGGTACTGCCTACAAAAGCAACGAACCCGTCTCTTGAATGGGAAATTCTTGATCTTCAGATTCTTGATAAAGAGTACGAGGCTCTTTATGAAAGCTATCTTTCAAACCCGGATGAAAATATGCCGGTCCTTCCGCCTGTAATGCTTGTTGACAGTAACGGCAATGAGACTTCTAAAAACTCGACAGGTCAGCTGAAGATAAGCACATACTGCGTCTTTACACTGAAAGTCATGGCCGAGCAGCAGAGTGACCAGATTATTGTCAGTGTCGTGGGATACGATGTTGAAAAACTCATGCTTTCAATGAAAAAGGAATTTCTGTATGTCGGTGAAACAGCAGTTATCGAAACAGCTTTCACTCCGGTGGACAGTATTGTTGAAAAGATTGAATGGAAATCTTCTGATACAGATATCATGACAGTGGATAAAAACGGAATCGTAAGAGCCAGAAAAGAAGGAAAAGCAGCTGTTACATGCACTGCATATAAATATACTGAGCCTGATGAATTCGTGGAAAGCACATTCAACATAGTCGTTAAAAAGGCAGCATCCGCTCTTGGCAATGATGTGTATTTACACACTCCGACAATTACGCTTGAAGAACTCGGGATATATGCTGTACGTAATATTACCGGTGGTTCGGTAGCAGGTAATGTCATAACAATAGAGAGCGACACTGTTGAAATAGAGACCAGCAACGGCACGGTAACCATCCACAGGTGCGAAGAGAACGATATCAAAATAAACGAATATGAATCCCTTGCAGCTGACAGAGGCTTTGTCCTTGCAGTATCAAACCTTCCTGTTGAACTCTCTGTATCATATGTATCATCCTTAAAAGATGAGTCCATTGAACCTCTCTGGACATCATCAGATGAAAGCATAGCAACAATCTCCAGTCAGGGAATTGTAAAGACACTTCAGAGCGGTCTTGTCAAAATAACAGCATCTTACGGCGGAAAAACCGCAGAGATAGAACTTAATATCCAGAATAAAATCTCGGCACTTGTTCTTGTAAATTCCGATAACTATTATAAAGTCGGACTTGCCCAGGAAACAGTTTTTGCCTCACATGTCTATAAAAATGTTGCATCTGATAACACAAAACTTCAGAACAGCATGGATGTAATTATCAAGGGTGAACCGAAAGATGCAACAGATGAGGAAAGAAGAGCTTTTTATAATGCATTTGTCTTTGAAATCAGAGAGGGAAGTGATTTCGCTGAGTTTGATGAAACGGATCCGAACAAACTGTTATTCCTTGATGAACTTAAGGGTGCAGGGAAACAGACAATAAAAATAAGGGTTACTGCAAAATATCCGAGATATTCATCGTTTGATTCATATACAACAGCTTATCTTAACGTGAATGCTGTTTACGGCGTGGCTGTAGGAACATGTGATGAACTTATTCAGGCAGCTAAAGATCAGGAAGCTTATGCTACTGACCCGGACAATATAATTGTCACAACAGACAATCCTAAGGTCAGTTATGCTTTCACAAACGGAGTAGGTTCATGCAGGGAAGCAAGAATATCATCAAAAGATACAATGGCTATCTGTGTGACAAATAATATCAAGATGAACACGGACCTTGATTTCGGTGATGTCAAAAACGTCCCTGGTTTCTTCGGTTCTGTTTACGGAAACAACCATATGCTCTCTGCAGAAAGAGAACAGTATGAAGATGATGCTGATGCTATGCTTAATATAGAGTGGTCAGATGTCACGGTTTCAAACCTTATAGTCAGAGCGGATGAACTTAACGGAATGCAGGAAATCACATCAGGTGAGGATACGGCAGCATTAAGAGGACAGTGTATTGATATAGGTATGAGAGGAGACAGAACAGCAAGACTTCAGAATGTAAATATTGAATATACCATCCTTGAGAATGCAAGATGCTGCAGCTCAATTGATGCTTCCGAAGTCACATATAAAGGCTGTATTGTACGAAATATGTCCAGCGTAGGTATGTATGCATTCTATACAATAAGAGGCGATGAAAATAACAGATATATGCTTCAGTGTGATTTAACATTTGAAAATATGATTTTCTCAAACTGCCTTGGTACTGCATGCGACCTTGATACATGCTGTTTTGAGGTAATGTATGATAACATTGATAAATCAAACGACTCATATAACTTCGGTGAGACTAAAGAAGAGAGCGATGCTTTCATTAAGGAAAACATTGTAAAATTAGGTCTTAACGGTTCATTTGCCCAGAAAGGATTTCTTGATATTTACAACTGGCAGTCAACTGAAAATGTATCATTCATTAAGACCGGAGATTCCTCTCTTGATGATATTATACAAATTGCCACATCTTCTATTTTGGGAACTGACCCGGGACTTGAATCTTTCCGTTACAGATATAAAAACGTTGACTATTTCCATCTCGGATTTATGGTGGATTCACTTGATCAGAGTAATTTCGGGAATGCTATGACAATGAATGAGCAGGTATGGATGAGCATTAAGATGCAGGATGAAAGATTTGTTCCGTTCCATATGACAGATGTGCAGGATGCCACATTCGGTCAGCTCTTAAGTAAATTCGGTATCACCATCTATGGATACAACAATCAGTCCGACCTTAAACCGAGTTCATCATATGTAATTAACAGTAAACTTATAGACAAACTGCATGGCAATTATTAATAAGAGGTAATTATGCCTGATAAAATTTTACTTATAGATTCAAACAGTTTAATGCACAGAGCATATCATGCTCTGCCTCAGCTTAAAAGCTCCAAAGGACAGTATACAGGGGCTGTGTACGGCTTTCTTTCACTGTTTTTAAAACTAGTAAAAGAACAGCAGCCGACTCATATAGCTGCAGCATTTGATCTTCCTGGGAAAACGTTCAGACACCTTATGTACCCTGATTACAAAGGGCAGAGAAAACCTATGGATCCTGAGCTTGCCTGTCAGGTGCAGCCTCTTAAGAACCTTATAACGGCAATGGGAATAAAAATCGTCTCCATGGAAGGTTATGAAGGAGATGATATACTCGGAACTCTTTCAAAAAAATTTGATGCTGAGACTATTATTGTTACAGGGGACAGAGACAGTTTTCAGCTTGTTTCCCCGTCAACAAAGATTTTCTGGACAAAGAAAGGCGTAACTGATATTGAGGTATATGATGAGGCCAGACTTCTTGAAGACGGCTTTACAGTGCCTCAGTACATAGATTACAAAGCCATGAGGGGAGATACATCCGATAACATCCCAGGAATACCGGGAGTCGGTGAAAAAACGGCGAAGGATCTTCTTGAAAAATATGAGTCTTTAGACGGCGTTTATGAAAATATCGACGTAATCAAAGGAAAACTTCATGACACAATCCTTAATAACAAGGAACTTGCATACCTTTCACGTGAACTTTCCGTAATCAAGACAGATGTGCCTGTAGAGTGTTCGCTTGATGACATAGCGTTCACCCCTGTCTATTCACAGGATGTAAAAAGGATGCTCCAGGAACTTGAGATTACTTCGCTTTCTTCACGTATGGAGTTTGATGAACAGGCTGTATCTGTGGGTACAAGCAGAATCGTTGAAAGAATAACCATTGAAAAAGAGGTAAGGGAAATAAGGACAAAGAAGGAAATGTCCGAAGCCATGACTGGTGATGAAGTGGCGGTGCTTATAGGCAGCGATGTAAGATTTGCCTGTGATATGAAGACGGAATATCTTATTGCAACCAAGGCAGATTTATTCTCGGACGGCCTTGATTTTGAAGAGGCTGTAGAGGCACTTGCAGAGATCACTTCCAAGAAGACAATAATATGTTATGACTATAAATCCCTTGCTAAAAAATACGGATTTACGGGCAGTGGTTTCTTCGATATTATGATAGCTGCTCACCTTGCAAGAGGAAGTGCCACAATCAAAGATATCGAGGCTGTTCTTGCTCCGGACGGTTTTGAAACAGGTGCATGTGAGATGATGGCTGAGAAAGAGATGCTCGATGCTCAGATGACAAATAACGGGGTTAAAGATTTGTTTATGAATATAGAAACCCCGCTTTGTGCTATTTTAAAGAATATGGAAGAGCGCGGAGTATGCGTATCAACGGATGCTCTTAAGGCTCTTGAAAACAAATATCAGAAGAAGATAGACGAACTTACTGAGACAATTTATGACATGGCAGGATGCAGATTCAACATAGCATCTCCTCGTCAGCTCGGGGATATTCTTTTTGACAAGATGCAGCTTCCAACCGGTAAAAAAACGAAGAGTGGTTATTCAGTGAATGAGGATGTTCTTGAAGGACTCATTTCTGTTACTCCGATAGCTTCTGTCATTCTTGAGTACAGACACTACACAAAACTTCAGTCAACATATGTAGTCGGTCTTCAGCCTCTTATTGTGGGCGGAAGAATTCATACAGAATATAATCAGTGCATTACAATGACAGGCAGACTTTCATCAACCAATCCTAACCTGCAGAATATTCCTGCAAGGTCGGAAGAGGCGGATGACATCAAAAAAGCATTTCTTCCGAGTCCGGGCAATATTCTTGTTTCGGCAGACTATTCCCAGATTGAGTTAAGACTCCTTGCCCATATGAGCGGTGATGAGCAGCTGATTGAAGCTTTTAATAACGGTGACGATATCCATGCACTTACTGCATCCCAGATTTTCGGAGTTCCTCTTGAGGATGTCACATCCCAGCAGCGAAGGGAGGCAAAGGCAGTTAATTTCGGTATAATCTACGGAATAAGCGGTTTCGGCCTTGCCGAGAACCTGGATATTTCAAGAGTAAAAGCAAAATCCTTTATAGATAACTATTTTATTTCGCATCCGAAAGTAAAAGAGTTTATGAACAACTGTGTCGAAAGTGCAAGAAAAACTGAAAAGGCAGTAACAATGTACGGAAGGATAAGAAATCTTCAGGACATTAATTCATCTAACTATATGGTAAGGAATTCGGTTGAGCGAATGGCTATGAACACACCGGTTCAGGGCAGCGCTGCGGATATTATAAAACTTGCCATGATCGGAGTGGAGAACCGTCTTAAAGATAAAAAATCCAAGATGATTCTTCAGATTCACGACGAACTTGTAATAGACACTGCTCCGGATGAAAAAGAAGAAGTCATGAAAATACTTCAGGAAGAAATGGAGCATGCAGCAGAGCTTAAAGTTCCGCTTGTTGCTGAAGCAGGATGCGGAAATAACTGGGGTGAACTGAAATGAAAATAGCAGTTATCGGCGGAATAGGTTCAGGGAAAAGCGAAATTCTGAAAGTTGCAGACAAACTTTCAGTTGCAACTGTTTCCTGTGATGAGATAAATAGAGACCTTTTAAAGGATGAGTCATATCTTACTCTTCTCAGAAAAGAATTCCCGGGTGCTTTTACTGACGGCGGGCTTGATAAGAATCTGCTTTCCGGGATTATCTATTCGGATGAAAAAATGAGAGAAAAACTTAACGGTCTTGCCCACCCGATTATATTCAGCCGCATAAAAGAAGATAAACGTGACCCACTGGTCGTTGAAATTCCGCTTATGAACAGCGATGTTGCCGGGTGGTTTGATGAAATAATTTATGTTCACACGGAAAAAGACAGAAGGATTGATTTTCTTGAGAAAAACAGGGGAATGAAAAAAGAGGATGCTCTTAAAATAATGAGTACCCAGAACAGCGATGAAGAGTTGTTTTCTTTTGCGACAATAGTGATTTATAACACAGAAAATTTTGAGGAATTCAGTCTTGCTGCGGAAGAACTTCTTAAGTCTTTACTGTAAATTTTAATAATCTATTGTTAATCTTCCACTTGCGTGTTAAAATGTACACAAATAAATATAACAATACAGGAGTAGAAATAAAATGATCACAGGTAAAAAAATTGTTCTTACAGGTGCAAACAGTGGTATCGGCCTTGAGACTCTTAAACTTTTAGTCAAAGGCGATAACAAAATTCTGGCAGTAGATATGTATACAGAGGAAATGGAAAAATTCGACAAATCCAAGGTTACAGTCTATAAATGCGATGTTTCCACAAAAGAAGCTGTTGACGAATTATTTGAGGAAGCCATTAAGGTTCTCGGCAAAATTGATATTTTCTATGCAAATGCAGGATATCCGTACTACGAGAGAATGAACTATGTTGACTGGGACAGAGTAAAAGATATGTTTGATACAAACGTATTCTCACCAATCTACACAACTCAGAAATATGCAAAATATCTTGAAGACAACAAGATGAATGGACATATGGCTATCACAGTATCTGCTATCGGAACAATGGCAATGCCTGGATTCACAATCTATTCAGCATCCAAGTTCGCAATGCAGGGATTCCAGGAAGGTTACAGACTTGAACTCCCGAAGAATATGAAACTCACATGCTTATATCCTATCGCAACAGCAACAGGATTCTTCAAGAGAGCAGCTCTCGGAAGCGGCAGAGTAATTCAGGACAATATGCGTCCGTTCCCTGTTCAGCAGCCGTCACATGTTGCAAAATGCATGGTAAAGGGTATTGAAAAAGGCAAGAAGAAAGTAAATCCTTCAAAACTTATGCTCCTTGCAAAACTCTTATTTGCAATTTGCCCGCCACTCAGATCCTTCTACTGGCACCTTGAATACAAGAAACTCGAGAAATTTGAAGCACAGCCTATTAACCCGGACCTTCTTGCAAAATAAATACAAAACTTAATATATGAGGCCGCTTTCGAGAGAAAGCGGTTTTAATTTGCGGGAAATACGATACAATCTGTATAAAAACACAAAATAAACATACAAAAGAAGGATTTTGCTATTGAAAAATCATATGTTAATCTATATAATTAATTCATACTTTTATACCTAATAGGAGGAAAATTATGGGCAAATTACAAGGACTCATTGACAAAAAAGCTGAATCAGCAAGCTTTATGGCTCAAGAGATCAAACACATTTGTACAACCATGGGAAAACGTGGTCCTGGTTCAGAAGGAGAACTTAAGGCTTGCGAATACATGGCAGACTACATGAAAAACGAATGTGGCGCAGAGAGAGCAGATGTTGAGGCATTCAAAGAAAATCCTCATTCATTCATGGGCTGGATCTGGTACACAGTTATCTTTGCATTCATCGGAATGGTATTATTCTATTTCGTACCAATCGCAGGTGCAATCATCACAGCATTCGGATTCTTTATCATGGTTCTTCAGTTCGGTTTATACAAGAAATTCATGGATAAACTCTTCAAAGAAGAAACAGGACACAATGTAACAGCAATCAAGAAATGCAGTGGCGAAGTCAAAGGAAGAGTATTCTTCAACGGACACCCGGATGCAGTATGGAACTGGCCGGTAAACAACAAATTCGGTGGCACAGTATATATCGGACACATTGTTGTTTCAATCCTCGGCGCAATCCTTTCACTCGTATTCAATATCGTTGCAGCAGTAGTTCTCGGAAAACAGGGCATTTTCGTAAATACAGAATTTGCTTTCGAAGCAATGGCAAACGTTTACGGCCCAATCCTTTACTGTGAACTTGCAGACCTCGTATTTGTACCGTTCTTAGTACTCCTTTTCATCTTCATGTGGGATCCAAATACTTTCACAGATGGTGCAAACGACAACTTAACAGGATGCTACATGGGTATTGCAATCCTCAAAGCTATGAAAGATCAGGGTATTGATCTTAAGCACACAGAAGTAGGTGTTATCATCTCCGGTTCTGAAGAAGCAGGCTTAAGAGGAGCAAAAGCATGGTGCGAAGCTCATAAGGGCGAATTCGATGATGTTCCTACATGGATTTATTCATATGATACAATTCACGAATCAAGATTCCTCGGTGTAAACTACAGAGATCTTAACGGAACAGTTAAATCAGATAAGGAAGTATGTGAAAGCTTCATGTCAGCAGCAAAAGAGCTCGGAATCAAATGTAACAAGACATGGGTTCCACCACTCGGCGGTGCAACAGATAACGCAGCATTCTCACAGGCAGGTTATAAGTCAACTGGTATCACAGCTCTTGACCACAACCTTAAAGATTACTATCACACAATGAGAGACTCATGGGATAACCTAAATGAAGCATGTTTAGCAGACTGCTACGCAATTTCAGTTAAGTGCCTTGAGAATTTCGATGCACAGTTTGAAGACTAATTAATTATTATGGACAGGAAAGAATGCAGCAGCTGCTGCAAGGAACCGACAGGTTCCGTTCCTGTGCCGAGAATAATCGAAAAAATCGACTCGCTCTTCGCTCGTAACGAATACGAAGAAGCGGGTCGTGTTTTAGATTACTGGGAAGAAGAGGCAAGAAAACTTAATGATGAAAAAGGTCTTCTTACCATTCTCTCGGAAAAAGTCGGATACTACAGGACGAGACAGGAAAAAGAAAAAGGACTGAGTGCCGTAGAAGAAGCACTTGGTATATTAGAGTACACAGAAGATGATGAAAGCATTAATAATGCAACCATCTATCTTAACTGTGCCACAACCATGAAAGCATTCGGCAAAGCCCAAGAAAGCATGCAGTATTATGAAAAGGCCAGGGCGGTTTATGAAAAGCATCTTGAAAAGGATGATTTCAGACTGGCAGGTCTTTACAATAATATGGCTACAGCGTTTCAGGAGCTTAAAGATTATGACAGTGCTATAGCATCTTATGAGAAAGCTATCTCTGTACTTAAATCCAAAGAAATCTGCGGGGAAATTGCCGTATCATATGTAAATCTTGCAAATCTTTATTTTGACAGGGATACTGCCCCAGGCAGTATAGATTTTTCAAAATCCGAAGAATATATGAATCTTGCATTTGAAGTACTTTCGTCCGGTAATTTAAAAAAGGACGGAAACTTTGCGTTTATATGTACAAAGTGTGCTCCGGCGTTTGGATTTTTCGGTTATTTTATGGAAAAGGAACAGCTGCTTAAGTGGGCAGATGAGATATACAGCAGATGAAAGGACTAGAAGCATCAAGACAGTTTTATGAAAACTTCGGTAAGGAAATGATTCATACCGAGCTCCCGGGATATGAGGAAAGAATAGCAGTGGGGCTTGTCGGTCACGGCTCTGAGTGCTTCGGTTTTGATGATGAGATTTCAAAAGACCACGACTATTCATATGGTTTCTGCATGTGGCTTACAAGGGAAGATGAGGAAAAAATCGGTTTTAAACTTACCCGTGCCTATGACAGACTTTTAAAGGAACATATATCCGCTTCCACAAAAGAATCCACTCTCGGAACAGTAGCTCAGGGCGTATACGTAATCGATGACTTTTATAAAAAATATACAGGAACATCGGGCGCTCCTGAGAATAATCTTCAGTGGCTCTATACCGGTGAAGAGTTTTTTGCCGAGGCAGTAAACGGTGAGGTTTTCAGAGATGACCTTGGAAGATTTTCCGAAATCCGTGAAAAGATAAAACACGGAATGCCTGAGGATGTCAGACTCAAAAAGATGGCAGCTGAGTGCGTTAAGGCAGCACAGAGCGGGCAGTATAACTATTCAAGGTGTATTTCCCACGGAGAGAACGGAGCGGCAATGCTTGCTCTTTCATCATTTGTTAAATCTGCTTCATCGCTTATCTTCCTTTTAAATAATGTTCATATGCCGTACTATAAGTGGATGTTCAGAGCAATGAAAACTCTTCCTGCTTTATCAGATATGGCAGAGCCTTTAGAGTTTTTGCTTGTTTCGGAT
Organism: Clostridia bacterium; assembly: GCA_024405515.1. Taxonomy (GTDB): domain Bacteria; phylum Bacillota; class Clostridia; order Christensenellales; family CAG-917; genus CAG-475. The sequence continues at coordinate 1,858 of JAKSOR010000029.1, read as the reverse complement.
AATGAGGGGAATTCAACAGATGCAAAGAAGGAAATAATTGAGGATATAGCTTTAGCTATAGCAAAGGAAATTGCATCTCAGGGTCTTACTGATTTTGACGGAAATTATCTGGAACCGTACGGATTTAAACTCTATAAAAAAATAAAGAACGCAGAACTTAAAAATCTCCACATCCTTATCAGTTAGTCCTTATCTCACACGAGCACATAAAGTCATATATCGGTTTGATTTTCATAAAGCAGTCTGCGATATATGAAGGCAGTTTGTCACTTGTAAAAAGGTCGATATCTTTTGAGTATGCTATAAGGCATACTGTTTTTTTGTTCAGCCACTCCTCAATTTCTTTGTTTTCGTGAGGATATTTGATGGTTTTAAGTGATTCTCCCTCAAGTGTGAATACCTTTTGCTTTTTAAATGCCTCAAAAGCTTTCTGAAACTGAGGGGATGAAGAATAAATAAGTTCTCTCCATTTTTTCATTGAATCTGAACTTGCCTGATAATATCCACAGCCGAACGTGAGTTTATAAGGGGATACTTCAAAGAAAAATGCCTGAGGTCCGTTATATACTTTGCCAGGCCTCTGGAAACAGAACCACATATGGTCTCTGTAGAAATATCCTTCAGGATTAAATCTCATATCCCTGTATATTCTTGAGGTAATCTGCTTTGGGTCCGTCACAAAAGCAGGGTCTATTTTCTGCATGGTAGGGGCCATTTCACTAATCATGTCATATAAAGGTTCCTGAACGTACTTTAAATAGTCTTCCTTATGGTCTCTGTACCATTCACGGGAGTTGTTCTTAAAGTTAAAATACAGAAAATCCAGGGTTCTTTGTGAAAACATTATTTAAAAAGATCTGTCAGGGTAGATTCGACTATTTTTCTCATCTGCTCATAATCTATGTATTCATGATGGTCATATACATATTCATGGGCAAAAGACTGAACTATATCCATTGCAAAGTGCACTTTCTCTGTAAGGTTTTCCTTATTTACCCCGATGGTGCTTAACTTATCAGCTATTGTCAGTGTAATCTCATCCTCAAGTGTCATGAATTTATTGTTGATTGCTTCATCAGAGTGAGACATTGAGTGAAGAGCCTCATGAATATTTGCATTCTTTTCGTGAGATAAAATGGCTGCATCAACAATTCTGGACATAAAAGATGAGTCAACCTTATCAGGGAACGAGTTGAAAATGTCTAAAACAGGATTAAAGGCGCTCTTGATATAGATGTCAAGAACATCAAGGAGAATGTCTCTTTTGTCTTTAAAATAGCCATATACGATGCCGGTTGAAACGCCTGCACGTTTTGCTATTTCGGCAGTGTTTGTGGAATAGTATCCGACCTCAGAGAAAAGCTCGAAACCAGCTTTTACGATTTCGTTTTTCTTTTTGATGGATCTTTCCTGTTTAGGCTGTCTGACTTCCTGTCCCATAAGATAAATTATACTATCCGTGGCATTAATAGGCAAGTAAGCTTAATTGACATAAATAATCTCAGGTGCTAGCATTTTTACGGGAGAAAAAACATGAATCCACTTGAAATTACAATTACTGTTCTGGCCCTTATATTTGTTATTATTGTGTCAGTGATGGAAGCAATGAGGGCAGCAAAAAAGAAGAAAAATAAAGAGAGCGGGGGATGTACCGACTGCTCATCCTGTCCGTATACAGGCAACTGTATGTCGAAGAAGGACATTCCTGAAGAAAAGAACGATAATAATTGACACTGTTTATATATTAATATAGAATCTATATTACTTGCGGACATGGCGGAATTGGCAGACGCGTAAGGTTCAGGTCCTTATGAGCATTCAGTTCATGCAGGTTCAAGTCCTGTTGTCCGCACCATAT
>JAKSOR010000028.1 GCA_024405515.1 Clostridia bacterium | reverse complement strand
GATTTTGATATGGAAACAATCATGGATAATTATCTTCTGACAAATAAGTATATGACCAAATATGTGGCAGCGGCTCAGCTTGGCGTGTTTTTAAAGACGTTCAGGGTGAAGTATGCAAAACGCATAAAGATGCTCTTTGTAGTTACACGTTCCTGCCTTGAATCGTTTATAAGGGCAGCAGAGGAAACTTATGGTTCCTTTGATCTCTTTATTAAAAACGGCCTCGGTATTGATGACAATACAAAGGCCGCATTCAAAGCTAAATCTCTTAAATAATCTCAGAGTTTTCCGCGTCTGTTGTTCTTCATCTCCTTTCTGAATGCAAGGAGCTGTTCTTTGCATGTTGCTGCGATGTCAGGATATGTCTTTGAAACTGAGTATCCTTCTGCCGGGTCTAAGTCCAAGTTGAAGAGGTAGTTCTTATAGAACTGGTCAATAAATGCAGAGTTTTCTGTATGTACCCTGTCATAGTACTTAAAGTCATAAACTTTTCCGTTAAGTTCAAGCGCCATCTGGATGCCCTGGGTCTTACCACCTTTCTGGTAGTAGATGATATCATGTACTCTGTGGTCTGACGGGACCTGTGCATTCCAGAGCTGGGATAAGTTGACACCGTCAATGATTCTGTCAGCAGGGAGTGTGTTTATTCCGCAGTATGAGAGAATCGTTGTGAAGAGGTCAAAGTTCATGGAACTTGCTTCGATATGCTTTGTCTGTGCAAGAACCGGAGATGAGGATTTTTTAATGCTTCCTATGTTTTCTCTTGTTACATTTGTTACAGGGTTGTTTTCTGAATCTACCCAAGGATAATAAGAGTATTCGGTATCTGTGATTGCAGTTCCGCTTCCGACACCGCCGTTCGGATATGATACGAGGCAAGGTACTTTCATACCACCGTCAAATGTGGTATTCTTTCTTCCTCTTAAGTTGCCTGTTACACCTTCTCTTCCCGGTCCGTTATCAGATGTGAAGATAATGAGTGTATCATCATAGACGCCGCTGTCTTTAAGAGCCTGAAGGATGTTTCCTACATATTTATCGAATTCTTCAATACACTGAATGTATGTGTCATCGGATGTGTCTCCTTTGCCGTTTCCGCTGTTATCAGAGAAGATAGGGAAGTGAGGCCACGGAGATGTGTAGTAGCAGAGGAATTTCTCATTATTTGCAGCACTTGTCTTGATAAAGTTCACGCATTCTGCTGTAAAGAGTTCAGTGCTTTCAGACTGATCTAAGTTCTCTTTATGTGTTCTTACAAGTTCATGGGAATCTTTTGTATCTTTTACCCATGTGTAAGGAGTCATATCGTTTACATAGTAGCTTCCGTAGAAATAGTCGAATCCCTGGTTTGTAGGGAGATATTCACCATAGTCACCGAGGTTCCACTTGCCGATACATGCTGTAGAATAACCGGCAGCCTGCATAGCTTCTGCATATGTAATCTCATCACCTAAGATTCCGTCTACGTTGCAGAGGAACTGGTAAGGATTTACAAAGTGAGTGAATGAATACGGCTCGGACTGGATATCAGACGGGAAGATAACATTATCAAGATAACCACGGGATGAATAACGTCCTGTGAGAATGGAGAATCTTGACGGTGAGCATACCGGTGATGCTGAATAGAAGTTATCCATCATGATTCCGTCCTTGGCAATTGAGTCAATGTTCGGGGTATTGATGGTTGCTGCCTCTGAACCGAGATATGAGTAGGCTGAGATATCAGAGAATGCCATATCATCCATTAAGATGAAAAGAACGTTAGGGGATGATGAACCTAAATGAGTTGAATCTGCAAGGTTCTTTAAATATTCATCATGTCCTGCCTGAAGGCTTTCAGCTGTCGGCCTTGATCTTAAATTCATAAAGAATACATAGATCACAGATGTTCCCATCATAAGAACTGTACAGAGAATTGCTGTTATCTTTAATGCCTTTCTTTCTTTTATGAATCTGTCAGCAATATAGATAAATCCGGCAATAAGAGCAGGGAATATACAGAGAAGGAAATTGTACCAGATATTTTTCCATGCACTTTCGGCGCCCCATATCTGCCAGTGAATGAAAAGTCCTGCAACAACTACTATGTATGCTATCCATATGAAGAGATTGATTTTCTCTTTCTTAAGAACGCTTATAAGGATGATAAGTCCTGTGAGTATTGCAAGAACATCGGCTACGAGTGGCAGGAAATTAAATCCTGAGCACCACATAACCAGGATGAAAAGAGCACAGAATGCCATATAAATTATGGACGGAATGCTCTTCTTTTTCTCAATGAGTGAAAGATCAGTATTTAACTGTTCTTCACTGTTTTGCGATTTCTTTTTTAACATTATTTTGTCTCCTCTTTCTGTATGGTTTCCATGCAGCCGGGTAGAATAAGATTAAGATTGGTATGATTTCAAGACGGCCGAGAAGCATATCTGCGCAGAGAACTAATTTATGCCATGCCGTAAGTCCTGCAAATGAGTTCATAGGACCGAGTTCGCCGAAAGCAAGTCCTACATTTGAAAGACATTCAAGAACTGAAGTCAGATTTTCCCTGATTCCGTTGAACTGTGAGTTAATGGACATAAGGAATACGCTGGTTACAAAAATTGCTACATAAACGAGGAAGTATGTTGTGATATTGTTTACCACATCATCATTTAATGGTTTACCGTTAAGTTTTACAGAACCGACACTTCTCGGAACAACGAACTTTCTCATTGAAAGGAAATTGCTCTTTGCAACAACCAGGAATCTTGAGATTTTGATACCGCCGGCAGTTGAACCTGAAGAACCTCCGATAATCATGATGGCAGCGAGTGCTGTCTGTGCAGCGGCAGGCCAGAAAGTGAAATCCTCACCGACAGGGGTATTTACAAAACCTGTAGTTGAGAGCATGGATACTACCATAAATGAAGAATATCTTAAGTCTTCTCCGAATGTATTGAATGTTCCGTAAATGAGAAGTGTAGCACATACAATGATTGTTGTGACAAATACAATAACAAGCATTGAAATCAGTTCTTCATTCTTTAATGCTTTCAGCATTCTCTGGATCAGTACAAGATAGAAAACGTTGAAGTTTACTGAGAATAAAAGCATAAAGATGGTAATAGTAACATCTATGCCGACATTGTTATAATACGCAATATTTGCGGTTTTAATTGAAAATCCACCGGTTGATGCCGTTGAGAATGCATGACAGAAACTGTCAAAAACAGGCATTTTGAATGCACATAAGATTCCGGCAAGAATAAGGGTAAACACAATATAGAATGCATAGAGAATCTGAGAAGTTGTTCTCATTTTGCCTACGAGTTTACCGAACTCATGACCAGGAAGCTCTGCCTTTACGATGGCGGTTGACATTTTGTCATTCTTCGGAAGAAGTGCTATTACGAAGACAAGAACTCCCATGCCTCCGAGCCACTGGGTAAGGGATCTCCATAAAAGAATGGACATCGGGAATGATTCAATATCCGGAACAACAGAGCACCCTGTTGTAGTGAAACCGGAAACTGTTTCGAAAAGTGCATCAATGTAGTTAGGAATATAACCTGAGACTCTGTATGGGATTGCTCCGATAAAACAGACAATAATCCATGAAATTCCGCAGACGATGAAACCGGTTACGGAAGTCATTTTTTTATCTTCAGGATTTTTAGGCCTTGCTATAAGACCGCCTATTCCCAAAACAAGGCAGATAGCAACGGCAATAATAAATCCCAGTAAGACATCTAAATTTTCATGAAGGCCTACAGACACGAAAAGCGGTATGCACATAAGCAGACCGACAATCATGCACATTTCACCTAACATAAAAAACGAAAATCTGTAGTTCATTAATAATCAAGTATATCGTTAAGATTGCTGAGACCTTCTTCAAGGGTAACAATGATAACGTGATCTCCTTCTTTGATTACGTCCTTTCCGGACGGAGTGATGAGTTCCTCATCACGTATGATTCCTGCAATGAGCAGGTTGTTCTTTAAGTTAAGATTCTGAATCTCAACATCAAATTTTTTGAAATTGTTTTCTGCTTCGAATTCAAGAATTTCAGCAGTATCGTCAATAATCCTGAACAGACGTTTCATTCCGCTGCCTTTTTTGTTTTCCATAAGACGTGAGAATTTGATAATCTCATCAACGGCTGCTGTTCTTGTTGAGACAGCTGAGTAAATACCGCTCTTCTGAAGCATGTCAAAATATGCAGGCTGATCGATTTTTGTGATAATTTTAGGAACATTAACGCTTGATGCAAACATACTCATGATGATGTTCTGTTCATCAAGGTTACAGAGTGTGACGAAAGCATCGGCTCCGTTGATTCCTTCCTCTTCAAGAAGAGTCTGGTCTGTTCCGTCTCCGTATACGACCTCAACCCTGTTTAACTGTTCTGAGAAAAATTCGCATGTTTCCTTGTCTTTTTCAATGAGTTTGATATCAATTCCGCTCTTTTCAAGTTCCTGACAGAGATAGTATGCAGTTGTGGAACCACCGACAATTAATGCATCCCTGCATGGTTTGTTCCATCCGAGCTGTTTGAAAAATGCATAGATGTTCTTTGTTGTTGCTGTTAAGAAGAGGTGGTCGCCTTCCTTAATAATGAAATTACCGGAAGGGATGATTGCTCTTTCATTTCTTTCAGCAGCACAGATAAGGATTTTTGTTTTGTAGAGTTCGGAAAGGTTCCTTAATGCTTTGCCTACGAGAGGTGAACCGCTCTGAACCAGGAACTCAACAAGTTCAACCTTGCTTTCTGAGAACTGACTTACTTTGATAGCGGAAGGGAATCTCAGCATACGTGCAATATCCATTGCTGCTTCGTGCTGAGGGTTAATAAGTAAATCCACGCCCAAGTCATCTTTTTCATAAAGAGTAAGATATTCAGGTTTGGATGCACGGGCAATTGTTTTTGCAACGCCCATCTTTTTTGCGATGATACAGGTTAAAAGGTTAAGCTCATCATTTGTTGTGGTAGCAATAAGTAAATCAGCATCCTCAACTCCTGCTTCTTTTAATATTTCTCTGTCTGCGCAGTTTCCGGTGATGCCTTTGACATCAAAGGTATTAACTGTATCTTCGACTTTTTCCTCGTGTCTGTCTATTACAACAATGCTGTGCCCCTCAAGAACGAGCTGCTCAGTGATTGCTCTTCCGACATGACCGATACCTGTGATAATTACGTTCATATTATCCTCTATAATAAATAATTGTTTAGAATTATATCACACGTGCGCAAAATAATACAAATGATTGATAAATGCGGAACGGAACCACTAAATCTAACAGAATTCAATTTTTTTGTGGCATATTTTGTGGTTAGGGGAGAAGTTGAGTTATATCTTTGAATAGCAATTTTTAACTAAATTCACTCAAAAACGTTGAAATATGCCATATGCTGCGGTTGAAAAGTTAAAAAACTTATAGCGTTCTTTTGAATATGTAAAAAAATAAAAACCACTCTTTTGAAGTGGTTTTTCTGGCGTACCATGAGGGATTCGAACCCCCGACCTTTTGGTCCGTAGCCAAACGCTCTATCCAGCTGGGCTAATGGTACATTCGCTACATCGTGGAATTATATTATTTATGCCGGGTTTTGTCAAACAATCCATAGGCGATATTGAAATATTCACCGTATGTAATATAATTATTACATTAAATTGTTGTCTGGAAACACAAAATGACTTATTACCTTGTTTTTGCCTATCTGATAATTCTCGGAATAGACCTGGCGTTTGTAACAAACCGCAGATTTTCGGCAACTGCAAGTCTGTCTAATTTTTTCCTTATTCTCATTCTTTATATTTCCGGACTATTCCTTAATATGAGAATCGGGCTTACGGCATTCCTGGGTCTTGTTACTGTTTTTACTATCTGGTTACTTATATCTCCGGAACCAAATACTCTGAAAATTGCTGATAAAAAGTCTTTATTTGAAGTAATAAAAGATCCTGCTCTTTATGTGTATGTGGTGATGGGCATAGTGCTTGGCGTTGTTATGAGATTTTATATGCCGTATTATGACACGGATGAGTTTTCCCACTGGGCACTTGTTGTAAAGAATATGTATTCATATGACAATTTCGGAAACATAGGTTTCACAACAACCATGTTTAACAGATATGAACCAGCATCGGCTGTATTTATGTATGCATTCCAGGCATTTAATCCGGAGTTTATAAATGGTTATATGTATGCTGCATTTGACCTTCTGATGGTATCTCTCATCCTGCCTGTAATGGGAATCTTTAAAAACAGGAATTCACTACTTTCAGTTCTTGTGTTTGTCCTGTCTTTTGCAGCGCCTCTGATAGTCAAAGGCGGTGTGTACTCAAACCTCGGTGTAGATGATATGCTCGGAGCTCTCGGGGCTTATATATTCTTCACTTATCTCGTGGATAAGGGCAGAACTGACGGGTGGACTTTTATTATGATAGGCCTTGCCGCCTTTACGGTTACACTGGTAAAATCTTCCGGAATCGTGTTTGCCATATTCGGAGTCATATTGACATTAATATATGCTTTAACTATCGGTATTAAAGACTTTAAGTCCTTCTTTAAGCACAAATGGAATATTCTTCTTCTCTTAATACCAGTCATTCTTCTGGCCTCTGCAAAGCTCAGCTGGTCATGGTATAACAACTATTATGAGACCCGTGCAGGATGGAATGCCAGTGAAATGACACTGTCAAATATACTTGGCTGGATGGCATCACCAAACGAATATCAGAGCACGGTTACAGCCCTTTGGGTGCAGAGATATTTCATATGTGAACCTGGCTTTTTGTGGGGATCATTTTTAAGACTTCCTGCAGTTCTTAAGTATGTTCTTATCATAGCTTTCAGCCTTATTCTTGCATTAAAGTATAAATCAAAATCTTTCGGTATTGCCTCATCTGTTACCATGATCATTATGTCCCTAGGGTACGCATTTGTGCTTCTTTTAATGTATCTGTTCAGCTTCGCGTATTCTGAAGGTTATGTGCTTAACTGTTATGAAAGATATACGGGCAGTCTTACACTGACAATTCTTCTTATATTTATCTGCCAGTATGCGGAGGCTTTTCTGGTGCCTTATTCGGATAATCACAGCGGTACAATCAAAATTAAGACAAGGAAAAATGAGAAGAGCATAAAACTTTCTTTCAGGTTAACCGTTGCCCTGTTCACTGTAGCAGCAGTAATAGGTATGATAGTCGGAACACCTTTATCCGTTGCACACAACAGAAAAGCAACTGCTGAGGATTCATATTATATGGAGATTGCCAGTAGAGTTCCTGGTGACGGCACACTCTACGCTGTGTTTATGGAACCGCACGATACAACTCAGGGTAACATTGAAATGGATTATCTTAAGATGAGATATTATATGACTCCTCGTCAGTGTTCAGGATTCCAGGAAGGCGGAAGCTATAAGGACGGAAGAGAAAGCGGCGGTTCATGGACGGGCAATCTCTTCAGTATGGAGATGTCTGCTGAAGATTTTGAGAAGGATGTTCTTTTATATGACTATTTCTATCTTGCTCAGACTAATGAGGATTTTGAAAACAAATTCGGCGGATATTTTATAGATGAAATTAAGGGAGACACAATATATATTGTGACAAAGCAGGCAGGAAATCTTGCGTTAAAGAAACTGAAATGATTTTCCCCGTTTTTGTTGCGTGAGATAGTTTAGATATGTATAATGAACAAATTTAATAAAGAGAGGTTGAGAAATGTTAACAGTTTATGATTTCAACGGAAGAGAATTGTGGAGATTTGACAGAGGCAACATCAAAGAGTTTTCGGGACGCGTTTTATACACATACACGGATTCAGGAAAGTTCAAAGAATGGGCAGGAAGAGAGATGGGAAGTTTTTCCGTTACTGACAAAACAGTAAAGGACTACTACGGAAGAGTTATAGCAAGAAGAGAAAGAGATGACGTAAAAGATTATGTAGGAAGAATTTTATATTCGTTCAGAAAAGACAGATTCTGTGAGTTCAGCGGAAGGGAAATCTACCATTTCAGAGGTGACTACACGGAATTCGAACTTATGGCATTTATTGCCTTCAGGTTTTTAACATAGTTTTATTGAAAAGATTACTGCCATTGTGTATAATTTACCTATGGCAAAATCTATTCAAATAAATTTGAATAATTTCTTTAAGGGCACACCGTTTGAGGGTAAAAAACTCAGGATAGGTGTTGCTGTTTCAGGCGGAAGGGACTCTATGGCCCTTCTTGATCTTTTACTTAAAGCCGGAGAGGACGTAACAGCTATTAATATAGAGCACGGAATCAGGGGCGAAAGCAGTATTTTAGACAGCACTTTTGTCAGACAGTACTGTGAAAAACTTTCAGTGCCGGTGCTCTTTAAAGCAGTGGATGTCCTTTCTTTTGCTGCTGAAAACGGATATACAAAAGAGCAGGCGGCAAGGATTTTAAGATACGAATATTTTGATGAAATTCTTAAAGAAAATAAGGTCGATGTCATCGCTCTTGCACATCACGGTGATGACCAGGCTGAGACTATTTTAATGAGAGTTTTAAGAGGAACCGGAGTCCACGGACTTATAGGAATGAAGGAAATTTCCGGAAGATATATCCGTCCTCTTTTATCATATTCAAGAGAAGATATAGATGCATATGTAAAGGCTAACAGAATTGAGTTTGTTGAGGATGAAAGCAATATAGATGTTACCTTTACTCGCAACTATTTAAGAGATGAACTTAAGACCTTAAAGGAGAGATACCCATCCCTTGTTGATTCCTTCGCAAGGCTTTCAAGAAACGCTGAAGAGGTGGATGAATACCTTGAATCTCAAATGGGCGAGATTTATCAGGAAGGAACAGAAACAAAGGTTAAACTGTCGGATTGTGAGGTTAAACCTCTTGCTAAGAGATTATTTATAAAGGCTGCCGCATCACTCGGAGTGCTCCAGGATATAGAGGAAAGGCACCTGAATCTTATATTTGACCTTATCGGCAAAGAGAACGGAAAGTATATAGAACTGACGCATAATCTTCTTGTTCACAAGGAAGAAAATTATTTGGTGTTTTCTTTAAATGAAACTTCAGAATTTAAAGAAGTACCTTTTGGAGAGGGACTGTATAAGGGCTATTTTGTTGACCTTATTGAGACCGATGATCCTAGAAAGGAAATCGAGGACAGGTCCGCTCTTTATATGGATGCTGACAAGATTCCTGAAGGCACTGTGATAAGGAAAAGAAAGAATGGTGACTACATCCATAAATTCGGTGGTGGAAGCAAAAAATTAGGAGACTATCTCACTGACTTAAAGGTACCGAAAAGAAAGAGGGATGACCTTCTTGTGGCTGCTGACGGCAGCAATATCCTGCTGGTATTCGGAGTTGATATTTCAGCAGATGTATGTATAGAAAAAAGCACGAAAAAAATATATAAAATTTTTTAGTCAAGGAGAAAGTTATGTACGGAAAAGAAATCGAAAGGATTCTTGTTTCAAAAGAACAGATTGCTGCCCGTGTAAAGGAACTTGGTGCTCAGATTACCAAGGACTACGAGGGTGAACCTGTTACTTTGGTTTGCACACTCCGTGGTGCAAGCATCTTTTTTGCGGATTTAGTGCGTGAAATCAGGGGCGATGTCGAAATTGACTTCATTGCATGTTCAAGTTACGGCGCCGGAACAACATCATCGGGCGAAGTTATTCTTGCAAAAGACCTTTCTTCCCCGATTACGGGAAGAAATATCATTGTTGTAGAGGATATCATCGATACTGGTATTACACTCACTTATTTAAAGAGACTGCTTCTTGCAAGACAGCCTAAGTCCGTTAAAATATGTACAATTCTTGATAAACCGTCAAGAAGAAAGGTTGAGCTCAAAGGTGACTATGTAGGATTTGAGATCGAAAACGAGTACGTTGTCGGATACGGCCTTGACTACAACCAGAAGTTCAGAAATCTTCCGGATGTATGTGTTCTTTCAAGAGACGTATATGGTGGCTGATTCAAAACTGAAAAAATTAGCCCAACTGTTTGAACCTTATTCAAAATTATATGCTGTAGGCGGCTGCGTAAGAGATGGCCTTTTAGGGTTAGACTGTCACGATACCGATATCTGTTCGGCCCTTAGTGCGGAGGAAGTGACTAAAATCCTTGAGGGCAGCGATTATACGGTCCAGGAGCATAATATGAGAATGGGGACTTTGATTATCGTTACCCATAATTTCAGAGCAGAGTACACAGCGTTCAGAGTGGACAGTTATGACAGAAGGTCGGGAAATCATAACCCGTCCGGTGTTTCCTTCACCAAAGATATAAAAGAGGATGCTTTAAGGCGAGATTTTAAATGTAACGCTCTTTATTATGATATCCTCTCTGACAAAATTGTGGACGTTCTTGGCGGTGAAGAGGATTTAAAAAACAAAATATTATCCACGACCGATGAACCTGATAAGGTGTTTGAAGCAGACGGCCTCAGAATATTAAGACTTGTGAGATTCTCGGCTGAACTCGGATTCTCGATTGAGAAGGACACCTTTGAAAGTGCAAAAAGAAATGCATGGAGAGTAAAAGATTTGTCGATCGAAAGAATCAAGGATGAACTTGATAAGATTTTTACGGCAGATACAAAGCATAAAGAACTTAATCTGAAAGATGCTCATTTAAAGGGAGTGAGACTTCTTGATGAGCTTGGCCTTATGGAAATTCTTCTTCCGGAGGTAAATGCCTTAAAAGGGCTGAGCCAACCGCCTCAGTATCATTTGTATGATGCATATGAGCACTCGCTTATTACATTCCTTAATTCTCCTCCTGAAATCAGATGGGCTGCACTCTATCACGATATCGGCAAAAAAATTTGCATGGATTCAAGCGGAAACATGCATGGGCATGATATAATAGGTGCAGAGAAGGCAGGGGAGATAGCATCACGCTTTAAATTCTCAAATAAAGAACGCCATAAGTTTATATTCCTTATTAAATACCATATGGCAGATATGGAAGAAAAAACAAGAATCAATAAATTAAGGCTCTTTGTTGTGAAGAACATAAAGGATATGGATGACCTTGTAAAAATCAAGCACGCTGACTGTATAGGTGCATGCGGAAAAGACAGAAGATTCAGAATTGAAGATGTGATTGATGAGGTAAGAAATGACGGCACACCACAGTCAGTGCAGGATCTTAAAGTCTCAGGCAGAGACCTTGTTGAGATGGGAGTCCCTGAGAAACTCAGAGGCAGGATACTTAATCAGCTCTGGGAAGATACTATCAGAAACCTGAGTTTAAATAACAGAAACAGCGCGTTAAACTACGTGAAAAGGAGAGTTGAGAAATTATGACAGGAGTTTATGTATTAATTGCAATCAGCATTATTATCAGTATTGTTTCAGTAATTGTCACAGTGCTTATGGCCAAAAAGAATAAACCGGCAAATGACGATTCGGTTAAGGTCGCTGACCTCGCCGGAATAGATAATGACATAAAACAGCACATGGACCTTCAGAATCAGGGGCTTCGTCAGACTATACAGAATCAGGCAGACAACGCCAGGAATCAGACAGAAAGATTTGACAGGTTCATGATTAATATGGATACAAAGTTTGATAAATTAAAAGATGATGTCAACAGAAACATATCTGAGTTCAAAACAGAAAACACGAGAAACCTTGAGGCTGTGAGAAAGGACAACAGTGAACAGCTTGAAAAGATGAGAATGGTAGTTGATGAAAAACTCAACGAGACTCTCGACAGAAGATTCACCGCTTCTTTCAAACTTGTCAATGATAGACTTGAGGAATTAAACAGAACATTCAGCGAACTGCAGAATCTTCAGACAGGTGTAGCAGATCTTAATAAGATTTTCTCAAATGTAAAAACAAGAGGCACATGGGGTGAGGTTTCTCTCGATGCACTTCTTTCCCAGATCCTTACTTCTGAGCAGTATAACAAACAGTTCCAGATTAAAAAAGGAGAACTTGTTGATTTTGCAATTGTAATGCCTGGCAAGGATGATGGTTCCGTATATCTTCCTGTGGACTCTAAGTTCCCTCTTGAGGATTATGCGAGACTTCAGGCAGCATCAGAGAGCGGGAATGTTGATGAGATTAACAGTGCAGCGAATGCTCTTGTCAAGGCTGTTGAACTTCAGGCTAAATCCATCAGTGAGAAATATATTGCTCCTCCGAAAACAACAGATTTTGCAATAATGTACCTTGCAACGGAGGGATTATTCAGTGAAATTATCAAGAGAGACGGTCTTATTGAGAAACTTCAGACAAAATACAGAGTTGTTATCTGTGGTCCTACAACGATAGCAGCGCTTTTAAACAGCCTCCAGATGGGATTCAGAAGCGTGGCAGTAGAGAAGAGAAGCACTGAGATTGCAAAGCTTTTAGCGGCCTTTGTAAATGACTTTAATAAGTTCACAGATCTTCTCCAGCAGACAAACAACAGAATAGATTCAGTAAAGAAATCAATTAACGATGCTCAGTTCAGAACAGAGCAGATACAGAAAAAACTTACGAAAGTCACACAGATTTCAGGGGAACAGATTCCTGAAATAAATGGTACTTTGCCTGGTGAGACATTCGGAGAATTAATAGGAGACGCAGATGAAGGCTGATTTACATTTACACACAACTGCTTCTGACGGGAAAATGACCCCGACAGAAGTCGTTTCCTGGGCTAAGAAAGCTGGTCTTGAGGTCATGGCTATTACAGACCATGATACTACCAAAGGCCTTGATGAAGGAAAAGAGGCTGCCAAGAAAGCAGGAATAGAGTTTATTCCTGGTATTGAAGTGTCCACATTTTCCATATGTGAGATCCATATTCTCGGATACAATATCGATTATGAGAATGAAGGATTTCAGGAGAAAATTTCATGGCTTCAGAATCAGAGAAAAGAAAGAAATATCAAGATAGGGGAGAACCTGAAAAAACTCGGTATTAATCTTGATATGGACTTTGAGGCTGAAGGTCTCGGCCGTATGGTTATGGCAAGAGAAATGGTAAAAGAGGGCGTGTGTCAGGATATTCAGGAAGTGTTTGACAAATATCTCGGCACAACAGGAAAGGCATACTGCGCTGTAAGAAGAATGATGCCTATGGATGCAGTAAAACTCATCACAGAATATGGCGGAACTGCTTCTATTGCACACCCTAAGAAATACCTTCTTGATAAGCGCCTTGAAATACTAATTTCAGGATTAAGATCTTACGGACTCGGCGGAATTGAGACATATTATCCAGGGCATACTGAGCAGGATGTGAAGCAGCTCTTATCTATGTGCGACCGCTACAGACTGATACCGACCGGCGGAAGTGATTTCCATGGGGATGAGGACAAGGATTTCATAATAGATCTTGACTCAAGAACAGAAAGAAAGTTGTTAAAAACGAGGCGCTAGGCCTCGCTTTTAAATTATCAATTTAATTTCCATTCTTCTTCCGTTCCGCCTGAGACGTTTTCAAAACTCTTGTGGAGGAAGGCCTTTAAAAGTTCACTCTGAGGATTATCGAAGATTTCCTCAGGTGTTCCTACTTCTTCAACTACCCCGTTAGCCATAAAGATTACTTTATCTGCAACGTTTTTAGCAAACCCCATTTCATGGGTTACAATAATCATTGTGTTGTCTTTAGATTTAAGACTCTTAATGACTTTTAATACTTCACCGGTAAGTTCAGGGTCAAG
>JAKSOR010000027.1 GCA_024405515.1 Clostridia bacterium | reverse complement strand
ATTCTATAGAAATCGACTATATTAATCTATAACAAAGCAATACCAAATTAAATTTGGCAAAGAAATTTAATCTACCAATCTATTAAAACGGCGCGAAGAAATCGCAGATGAATCCATACAGCATTTCATAGAATGCTACAAATTCGAATATAAAGAACAAAATAAATATCATGAATGAGACAAGAAGCATAAACCCGACTTCAGAAGAAATCATTTTTCTTACATCTTTTCTGCACATGCCGGATGCAATATAGTTATCAAACTCTTCCTTTCTTGAAATATACGAGGAAATAATACTGTCTAAGATTCCAACAATTGCAAAGATCACAATAAAAATGGTTGTGAAATCCGCACAGGCAACAAGAGGAACAGATTCTTTAATCATAGTATCCGCATATACTGATTTATCCACAATAACAGCATTGTCAAAAGCTAAAGCATCTGTCAGATTTTTATAAAGCTGAGAAGTATCATATCCGTCCTCTTTAAGTACTGATACAAATCCGTAAGGAAGTTCTGTATACTCCTGATTTACTATAATGACAAATGAGTTGTAGGTGAAAAATTCAGTAATAACAAAATGATATTCTTTGCCCGAATAGTTCAGTACTATCTCATCACCGAGATTAATGTGAAACTTTTCCGCAACAGGAACCGGCATAAACGCTTCATTGCCTTCAGGCATTCTGTCAATTCCGAGTCTGGAATCATATGCCTCAGGACTAGACGCCGAGAGCATCTCGAGTCTCTGCGTTTTTCCTTTATATTCAAAATTACCGTAAACAAGGAACAGCTGATATGTTTCATCAACGCCCTCTGTGTTTTTAACAGTCTCATAACTGTTCACGGAGACATTCTCGACAAGATAATCTCCCCTGACCGTATCTTTAAGTTCATCAATATCCACATATGCATATGCTATGACAAGAGACATTGTAAGGAGAATAGTAAAGAGAACCATAAACACGCTTGTTGCATTAGCATTACTCGGTACCCTGTAAGAATTTTTAAGCGCATAGCTTCTTGTCACGCTGAAATTTTCCTTCAAAGACAGCTTTTTGGCCAATGCAAAATACAGAAGTCTGCTTGCAAGATATCCGCCTACAAGAGCCACAAAATACTCAATCATTCCAAGTGCCGGCTTTGCCTCGAATGCTCCGAACACTGAACCCAATCCGATTGCAATTGCAGCAGCAATGAGAGTTAAGAGTACTATAATCATCACTTTATCATTCGATTGTGATGTTATCTTATTGTTTTTCTTTTTGCGTTTATCAAGCAGCATACATATAATAAGGCTTCCCTGACTTGCTGCAAGAAGGATCCCGAGTGACGGAAGAACTGCAGCTACAGTTATCGAAGTCTCAACATATACAAACTGACTGAGTGCCACATAAAGATCCGATACAGGGAAAGAAAGCCCGATACCTATTGCACTTCCCAAGAGCCAGTAAATGAACATCTCAAACATGCTTAAAAGGTTAAGCATATTTCCTCTTGCACCTGCCGCATAGAACAGATCATTCTCTTCTTTTCTCTGTCTTGAGATAACCGCAAAGCAGCAGTAAATGATTGTGAACGCAAAGAAAATTGTTATGGACACAATCAGAAGAACAATGAATCTTACTGCTATATTTGGACTGACATAGTCGCCAGCTTTTGTAACATTTATATGAGCAATGCCGCCTGTAATCCGGTCTATTGTTTCATTTATATCACCACTGCACTTTATAAACACCTTTGATGAAGGAATAAACTCATCCTCAATCATCGATAAAAAGAGCGAACCGGATGAAAGTGTATCAACGGCAGCCGATATATCCATTAAAATATCGCTGTTTGATAAGAACGGATATTTGGCAATGCCATATACTGTAAAATCCTTGTTTACTCCGAGTATGCTTAAACTCAGTTTATCGCCCGAAGATACATTATACTTTTCCGCTAGAGCGGAAGAGATAAAAATACTGTCTTTCACATCGGATTTATAAAGCGGTTTCGTCTCAGTGAACGGAAATTCAAACATATCAGATATTTCCTGATAATCAGAAGCTATTCCGTACACAAAATCCGTCCCGTCTATAAATACAGGCAGAGTATATATACCGCATACTTCATCTTCGTCATCAAGATATGTTCTGACATCTTCCGTGAATAAAAATCTTGTAGGAGAAGAAGCACCGAGTTCAACATATAAATCCGCATTACCGAACTGCTCCGACAGCCTTGTCAAAGACTCCTCGTTAGTATATCTGTTTGCATTAAATCCTGTGATACAAAGAGCAGTAGCAAGAGCCAGAACCAATACAAGTATTATTGGCTGTGCCGGTCTTCTCCTTATACTTTCGAATAAATGCTTTAAAAACAGTTTTACTGACATAATTCTCCGTCTTTGATTATTATTATTCTCTTAGAATAATCTGCTACCTTCTGACTGTGTGTAACCTGAATTATCGTCGTTTTGTGCGTTTCGTTATATTCTTTAAGCACATTCATTACATCTTCTTCTGTTTTCGAATCAAGGGCTCCTGTAGGCTCGTCAAGAATGACTGCCTTAGGGTTGAATGCAAGTGCTCTGACTATGGCAGCTCGCTGACACTGCCCTCCTGAAAGCTGAGACGGATATTTATGAACCACTTCCTCAAGATGGAACTTTGAAATAAGGTCATTTACATTCTTTTTTATCTCATCAAGAGGCATCTTGCCTATTACAGCCGGAAGAATAATGTTATCATATGCGGATAATGTACCGATTAATTTGAATGACTGAAAAACAAATCCCGTTTCCTTGGATCTGAATGCAGAGATTTCGTTATCGCTGAATTTGTGGATGTCCCTTCCGTCAAAAAGGATTTCACCTTCGTCCGGATTTAAAAAACCGCCGATAATATTAATCAGTGTGCTTTTTCCGCTTCCGCTCTTACCCATGATGGACACAAAGTCCCCGTCCTCAACTTTAAAAGAGACTCCTTTCAGGACTTCCTCACCATTGTATGATTTTCTGATATTCTTTATTTCAATCATTCTTCCACCCATATGAAAATGCCGGGGAAATATTTGCTATTATTCCTTCGAAAATTTCCTCAATATTTTCTTCTGTTGCTGTTTTAATGTCATCTATAGTGTATTTTTTTACGTTTTCCTTGTATAAGTTATATTCAGTTCCGTAGAATTCAAGGGCGACAATGTCATAATTGGCGGTCAGTTCAATGCTGAATATATTTTCAAGCATTGTCCACTCCTCATCATCAAGATACGGTCTTAAAGACAGTATGATGTGCTCTATGCCACCCGTAAGACTGGATACAATTTCCGTATTGATTTTACTCTGCACGGAGCAGATAAATGAGATAAGAACCGGCATTTTCTCCCCAAACTTCATAATTTCACTGTTATCTTTGGCTTTTTTGTAGAGAGAACCGGCATATGTTTTGTCATTAAGCATTAAATCTGCAAAGACTTTCATTAAAATCGTGCTGCCGTCTTTGTCTATGTCATTACTGAAATCCGGAATTTTGATAAGTATTTCGATTTCCTCATCCGTAAGAGCAAATGAATCAGCCCCGGATGACGAAGTCATTATATCGAAAAGGAGCAGAGAATTTGAGAATACCTTACCAAAGTTATCCCTGTTAATCTTTGCCCCGAATGTTTCAAAGTCACTTTTTGCCTCAAGATAGGCACTTTCCCTTAACCCTGTTTTTTCATACGATTCTTTTCTCTGGTTATAAACATATCCGAGTCTGAAATACAATAAGTCATAAATATAATCGGACATTATCTCTTTCCCGAGCGTCCTGGTATTAATCCCGAGAAAAGATTTAAGATTTTTAAGGTCCTCATCTTTGCTTCTGCCATTCATAAGGTTACTTATGGAAATGGCATACTTATATCTGTTTGTATCCAGATCATTTTTCAGAGCGACATACTGCTTATCTGAAATATCGTATGACTTTAATAATCTGTCTGCCTCGTCTGAAACGGCTTTTATATCCTTAGCCACAGACACAGGTACTTTTTCAACGTTTGTGTTTAAAAGAATAAGGTCCGTTATCATGGCATTCAGAGAATCCGAATACCCTGAGGAAGTAACTGTCTGTTCTTCATCAAGAACCGTAATCGTGTTACTTACTACGGCATCAGACCTGTTACAGGCAACAAAAAAGAATGCACTTAGCACTAATAAAGAAAAAACGCATACTATTTTTATAAATAAATTCCGTTTCTTATTTTTCATGGCTGCATTCTTTTGCCGACTGCCGGCCCTTGGAGCCGGCAGCCTGATTAATTATTATTAAATTCTGAGATTAATCAACAGTCTTAATTAAAGAAATAATTAAAAACTGTAAGATCGTCTCTGTCTTTGAAAAGATCTGATTCGCCGACTAATACAACTGAATCTCCTTCTTTATCGCTGTAAGCAAAATAGAGTGTTCCTTCAATCTGAGTGTCTATAGCTTTGAATGCAACTGAAAGTTCACATCTGTTTTCTGCTTTAACGAAATCAATTGTTCCTTCGTAAAGGAGTGTCTTGTTCT
This sequence comes from Clostridia bacterium, assembly GCA_024405515.1. Lineage (GTDB taxonomy): Bacteria > Bacillota > Clostridia > Christensenellales > CAG-917 > CAG-475. The sequence continues at coordinate 9,218 of JAKSOR010000027.1, read as the reverse complement.
CATCATCAGTTGTGGCTTTGATTGAAAGGCCTGTCATATTGCCTTTTTCATTGTAAGAAGCCTTGAATGTAAGAACATATTTTTCACTGCCGTTTACAAGTGAGAATGTATTTTCAGCAGTCTTTGTCATTGTATAAGCATATTCTGTACCGCTTAATGATGTTGTGAGTGTCTTTACTCCGTCTTTTTCATCAACAGTAAGACCTACTGCCGGCATGAACGGGAGGTCAATATAGATATCACAGAGATCGTTTTCGGTATCAACCATAAATCTTACGCTGTCGGCAAGAACCTCCACATCAATTCCTGTGAATCCGCCTTTGTTATACATTGCAGTGACCTTTACTGGTGCATAGTTTACATATAACTTAGCATGGCCTTCAGAGAACTCAACAGAAGCTATAGGATCCATCTCATACTTATTGAAAACGTTTTCTCCTGCTGCAGGAACATATCCTTCTTTTGCTTCGAATCTGCCTACCTCGAATGTGAATCCGTCTTTCTTTGTATTCTTAAGAGCAAATCCGGCAACATTTTCTTCATTGAAGAATGCTTTTGCAGCGATTCCGCAGAATTTCTTTGCATCTGCAATGTTTTCATGGAAAGCAGTTACCTGGAAATCAGCAGTTTCGTTATCACCTGTAGTCGGTAACGGGAATGGTAATATCATTCTGATATAATCTCTTAAAAGATTATATGTATCTGCATCGATTGTAATGTCATATACAGTAGCATCATCTTTTTCAGTGATTGATACTCCGCCGAAGTATTTGGATGTTCCTTCTTCATAAGAAATAGTAAACTCCTTATTATCAGCATCGTATTTAACATCTGCAAGTCTTCTGACATCACCAGAGCTCTTATATTCTTTGAATATAATTTCATGTTTGGATGCGTCAAGTGTGATGAATGGTTTGTCGCCATAGTCGATAATCTTGAATGATCCTTCAATCTTATCTGTATCTACTGTTAATTCAATACCTTCTGAGTGACTTGCCTTTTCTTTGTTATCATTAATAAACTCTTCGATTGTTTTTCCTGAAACACTTCCGCACTCATCGTATTCTGTAAATGCTCCGCTTACAGAAATAACAGGATTATTATAGATAATTGCTGCATCAATAACAGTTGCATATTTTGCTGCAATATCATCATTCCAGCAGATATAAATCTGCTGTCCTATATTTTTGCCTTCTTCCACGATATATGCATCCTCAACAGGAATGAATAAATCGAAATCTCCAAAGCCTACCGTGATATCCATCTTGTCTTTCTCTTCCTTTGGAAGGTTAATAAAGACTTCATTGTAGTATTCATCCATTGAGTAGAGAATTGAATACATATTCTTTGCCGTATCAATAACGAAGTAATCTGTTTCTGCTACAAATTCATCATCTTCTGAGATTTCATAGATGTGATCTGTATCATTTCTTGTAAAGTATACTTCCTCAGCGCTGAACACAGCTGTTGTTGTATCAACCTGTTCAAAACCACCCTTTACAAGATAAAGTGACATATCATTGAAGAACGGCAGATTAAGTTCTGCATTTAATGATGAACATTTATCAAGAATATACTGGAGAATATCGATTACAGTCGGGAAATTATCGAGGCTGAAGTCGAGTTTTGCTTCTGAAGAAAGATTCTTATTAATATCAATCTCAAATTCAAACATACCGCTGTATGCGATATCAAGATAGCACTTGTCTTCTGTATCACTGCCGAAAATATATACCGGACCGACTTCGATATCTGCAGATATCTTTGTTATCTTGTTGTTTTCTGCATCATATGCGAGTGTGAACATATTGAGATCTTCTGCAGGACCTTCGCTGTCTGAAGATGCTGTAGGTTTTTTATCAACAGTGAAGCCGAACTGAGCAAGTTTGTTCTCAGCATTAACAGTCCATGTGATTTCACCGAAAATCATCTCTGAAATGATGTCATAATACGGAGTAAGAGGGATTGCAACCATTCCGAATGCTTCATCTACTAAGTATTCATATAAGATTCCTTCAATACTTGCAACTAATGATTCTATTTCATTTTCCGCTGCTTTTTTGTCATCGATATAATCCTGTGAACCATCATTCTCACCATACATAATCTGGTAAATTGTGAGATTTTCATAATTGTTTACGCAGTTTGCAAATGAATATGTATATTTATCGATATAATACTGAACGTTTGCTTCGAATTCTTCGATTTCTGTTATTACATATTCCTGCTCAGCTGCATCAAATGTGTAATAAACTTCGTTTTCATCGACTTTGGTTCCTTCCGGAGTCTCAATTGCGATGTAGTTATCTTCCCTGAAGAATTTATCAAGAACACCTAAGATATTCTCTCTGTCCGTTTCGCTTACGATGTCATTAACGTTGTCTACGAGGATGGAAATAATTGTATCGAGGTCCTCAAGAACATCAACTTCGTCTTTTTCGAGGTTGCTTGCGAGCATTACCGTGTAGTCATAAATCTCACCTACTGTAAGATCATAGACGTTCTTTACAAGATCAAGAACTGCTGATACTGTTCCTCTTCCGAATACGGAATCAATGTACTCTGCAAGTGACTGCTCTCCGAAAAGTGTAAGAGCATTAAATAAATCATCCGTATTAACAGAATATACTCCGTCCTTTTCTGTAGCGATATCAAGATCCGGTAATATGCTGGAGAATATTGTTCCGTTACCAATAACATTAAAGAGTAATTTAAGTGCTGGTTCATATCTTTCAAGAAGAACTCCGCTCTTGATTAAACCATTGATGCTGTTTACAAGATCATCGACTGTGATTGCTTCAAGGTAAATTGTTTCGTCTGTGAACATGGAGATATAGTTTTCTAACATATCAGTTCCCATCATGAGGTACTCATTGAGGAGATCATATAATCCGAGGACATATTTGCTTTCACCGAATGTGAAATAGATTTCGGATCCTTCCATATATGCCTTGATATCCATATCCATATCTTCTTCAGGAACATCCTCATCAGCCATGAGTTTTTCAATTACTGATTCTTCAGGTGCTGCCTTGGCTGCACTTACGATTGCAGTGATTTTACTGAACTGATCTTTTGTAACTTCTGAATATGCTGCGAACTTAAGTTCTGCGTTTCCGTATACCTTTACGTTGAAATCACTTCTGCTGTTTACGACTGTAGCATCAATGAATGCTTTTTCTACAATTACAATTGTATATGTTTCTTCTTCAGAAGCTGATTTTGCTTCTCTTACAAACTGAGAATCATTTAATACGAAGAGTTCATCATTAAGTCCGAATGAATATGTACCATTTTTAACGTTTAATCCGAATAAATCGAATAATGTAGGAGTATCAAGAACAATCTTTCTTAATGGTAACTGTTTATCATAGAATTCTCCGCAGTCTTTACATGTGTATCTTCCGATACCGTGTTCTTTGTCTGTTGATCTCATGATTACAGAGTATTCATATTCATGTCCGATTTGTGCAAGATATTCAATAGACGGGTTAGTGTCTGCTTTGTTTCCGCCTGCACTGAATTTAATGAATCCGTCGCCTTTACAGTCTGAATTGATGTAGAAAATAGGCATAATGAATGAACTCTTTGCCTCGTTTATCTTCTGTGCATCTTCTGCTGCAGCTTTTTCACCGATTAATGAGTATATGCTGTAAGTAAACTTATCTCCTGCAAAATATGTATCAGAGAGTGCCTTAATAAGAGTGATTTTTGCATCACGCTTTGCATCAAACTTCACATTCTCTGAGCCGAGTGCAATATAAGCTGCCTGTCCGTTGAAAGCAATTTCGGATTCAGCTGCTGCTTCTGCTACGAGTAACTGCTTAATATATGCTGTTGCCTTGACATCAACTTTGTTTGCCTTATTTAAGTTAAAGGCTGATGCTGTGCCTGCATATGCAAGAGTTGTTGCTGAATTAACATTAACATTATCAATGATAGCGCATTTGTTGACTGTTATGTTTGAATCGCTTTCGATGTTCAGTTCATTTGCAGTACCGCTCATGTCAATAACGCTGTTTCCTTTGACATTAAGTGAATTTACATTACCGCAGTTTTCAACGATAACCTTACCGCCTTTTGCGTTTAACACATCAACGTTTCCGCCTTTGTAATCATTTCCGCCCTGTTCTTTAGCGATGGTTACTTTTGAGCCCTGTTCTGCCTCGACATCATTAACTGCTGCAAAGATTTTGATCTGTGCTTTGAGTCCTGCTGAGAAAACGCAGCCGACCTCACCCTTTACGGATGCAGTGACATCTGTTGCTGAAACAGATTCAAGGGATGAACCATATGCTTCAAGGTCGCTCTTAAGATTAAGTGCGCCTGAAATACTGCTGCCGTTTAATACAAGTCTTCCGCCTTCAGCAGTAAATCTTGATGTGTCGGCATCAGTTTTTGTTAAGAATAATCCGGAATTAACAGTATTGATGCTGTAATCACAGCTGAGTTTAACATTATCAAAGTTTACATCGCAGCCATTACCCTTGACTGTTAATGTGCCGCCGCCTTTGATTGTGCCGTTTTTGAATGTAATCATTCCGCTTTCACCGGCAATCACACTGAAGTCATAGCCATTTAAATCAAGTGAATGGCCATTGAGATTAATACAGCATGCATGTGTTAAGCCTAAACTGTTATTTCCGAGACCGATTGCATCAATATCTTCCTGGGTGAGTTTGTAATCATTTTTCAGAATGTACTCATCACTCTCAGTTCTGAAGACACTGAGTTTTGTCGAGAAAATAATACCTAAAATAAGTCCTATCATTGCAACAATGCAAACTGCCACAATAACGGAAAATTTGGTAATCTGTGGATTCTGTACTTTTTTCATTGATTCTCCTTATACGCGTATATGCGCACAAAATTATATAATTGAAAATATAATACACTACAATGTATTCATTAATCAACAAAATGAAAAGTAAAAAGTAAAATTTAATTAATAATTAATTACAAGTGACCCGATGTCTGTTATGCCTTCCGAAAGGGAAAGAGCATCATATTCACCTAAAAGGTCTTCCCTTGAAACATCGTCGCGTGTTGTTATAAGAAAATCGAACTTAAAATCAGCTCCGTCCTTTATCATGGCACTGATATCAAAGTGCAGGCCTTCTTTCATGGTCAGATGAATGACAGAGGATCTAACATCCTCAAATAAAATCTCATACCAGTTTGTATGCGTTGCACCTTCGAATTCAAAGAGGCTGTTCCAAACAAGTGTGATTATCGTATCCATCTTCCTGTCAAATTCAAGCTCTGAAACCGGGGTTTTGCCGCCCTCTTCCATAAGAGCCACATAATCTGTATAGGTTTTGCTTCCCTGAACAAACTGCCAGATAAGAATGGTATCTGCCATAGTCATGAGTTTATGTGATTTATATACAGCACCGCCGAGAGCATTTCTCTTTACGCTTCCGTCCGGGTTCTTCTCATACCCGTCAAAAACTCCTATATCGGTAAACATTTCATACCATTTCTGGGTGTATCCGATAAGTCTCGGATACCATAAAGATTCAGGCATATCCTGACCGTTTAAAAGGAACCATGATTTGACTATATCCATAAACGATTTGTTCTCAAGAACAAATCCCAGAATGCCGTAGCCGTCCCCGTATGAGTTGGACATATATGTGCAGACATCATTTGCGGCCACCAAAAAGTCTTTGAGTCTTATGCTGTATTTTGCTTTTTTAAGTCTTTCCTCGGCATCGGATGCCTGAGGTTCGGCTTCCGTTCCGGCATCTATGAATTTGAAAATCTGAGAGATTGTGTCACCTATATAACTGGATGCAAATTTTAAAAGTTCCTTTGAGGACATATCTAGTGAAACGATATTTTTGGCACCTTCCTTATAGGCATAGCAGTCTCCGCCCACATTCTCAAGAAACGCACTTATTATTGCGTTTTTTAAAAGTTCCTCATCTTCAATTATTCCTCTTTCTCCAGCAGCATCGAGGGCAATTATCATATATGATGCCAGCATGTCAAAGAGTTCCTCAACTATGCTGTTTCCGTCCGATGTCTTCACTGAATCATCAAAAACGAATATCCATTTAGAGCCGTTATAAAGAGCCTTGAAAACAACTGCATTATCATCATCCACTGTCCTTTCAAGCCACATCTTAATAAGCTGGTCATTGCTGTTAAGATCTCCGTTTGTCTGAATATGGAATTCATAAAGACCATCCATTCTGCAGTCATTTGCAGTGACCAGTTCCTCATTAATATTCTTAGGGAAAAGGCTTATGCCTTCTGATTCGAATTTAACGGACATTTCCGCAGTCACGTGTTCATCCGTATCTTCCTTCATATTAAAGAACTTTCTTGTTTCATCAAACGAGGCGCTTATCGGCAGTACATTAAGGTCCCTGAGTTCAAGTTCAAGTATCGGGTAGATATATTTGCCTTCTTTTTTATCGTAATAATTGAGGTTTTTAAAGTCACCGACTATCTTGAAACCGTCAATCCCACCGTCCGGGGTGACATTATAAGAAACATGGAAAACCGAGTTTTTGAAAAGAGCCGTTCCGATGCCCGGGTTCTCTTTGTCGATTAAAGTTGCTATAACCTGCTGAATTGCATCAACAAGTGTGAAATCAAGCGAATACGATGAGGATCCGTCAGCATTCTCGGTTATTTTGACATTCTTAAGCAGTGTTTTTATTACAGGACTGTTAAGCGCATCAAGAAGATTAAGTGTTCCGTCATCATTTACGAAATTAGTTATTCCGAGTGTCTCATTAACAACATTTTCGTATTTTGTCAGGAATTCCGTTGAATTTACGTTAGTTACAAGGTTAAGAATGTCAACAACGGAGTCAACAAGATCCCCGAAATCAAATGTGTCCCCTGCAGTTTCAGACACAATATCAACGAGCTGGGCAATAGACATGACATTTTCATCGGTTCCGATAATCTTCATCGTAAAGAAATCATTCATGATATCAGACCATTCACTGTTATACCCTGTATCAAATCCGAACGGAATTGTCTTTCCGTTGAAATCTATATAGAGATTATACGGGTCATCAAGGTAGAAATAGACAGAGAACCATACCGTATCCGTCTTTATATCATATATGGACAACATGATGGCGGAACTTTCCGCATCCCTGTCGTAAACGAGTTTGATTCTGAGACCGACATTAAGGTTTTTTGAAACTGCAGCCTTATCCTGCACCCTGAATATTGCATTAAGATCTATTGAAACGGCGACATCGTCACTGTCTTCTATTTTCTCACCGGCAATGGAGTTAGTTGCTGCCCAGAGGTCATTAAAGAATATCGTTGATTTTATCGAATCAGGATCTTCCTGTTTTTTTCCTATGCTTCCGCATCTTTTGCAGACATTCGTCTTATCGTAAACATGACCGAGTGCTTCCTGCTCAACAAAGCCGCATCTTGAACACTTTTTTGCTTTTGTGCAAGTTGCTTCATTCTGGAACACATGCCCGAGTGCCTCACCGTTTTCGAATGTCTCACTGCCTTTTTTACCGCAGGAACATGAATAATAATAAACAGAAGGACTCAGGCAGTTTGCCCTTGAAACGAGAAAATTGTCATTTGCCACTCTCTGGTCAAAAGTGCATGTATGATTACCGTCACATGCAGCAAAAATACCAACCGAAAGGATGGCCATAACCAGTAATAGACAAACAAGTACTAATTTCCTCATAATCTCCGTCACACTGAAAAACCTGTAGAAACTACAGGTTTACCTTCTATTTTTCTTCTTCTTCGAATTTCTCGACAGTGATTCCTGCCTCATCAAAAAGTTTCATTGAAAACTCATCCGGATACGGATATTTGTAGATGACTCTCTTTATACCGCTGTTAATAATCAGTCTTGTGCAGATTGTACACGGCTGATGTGTGCAGTAAAGGGTTGCTCCGTCTACGGATACTCCGAGTTTTGCGGCCTGAACGATTGCATTCTGTTCTGCGTGGACTGCATAACACATTTCTGCCCTTGTTCCTGAGGCAATTCCGAGCTGATCTCTCATGCAGTATCCTTTATCCCTGCAGTTGAAAACTCCTGAAGGCGCACCATTGTAACCGGTTGTGAGAATTCTCTTATCCTTAACGATTACAGCACCAATTGCCCTGCCTTTTCGTGCACAGCTTGTCCATCCTGAGACAAACTCTGCCATTTCCATAAACCTCTTATCCCATTTATCCATAAAGATTCTCTCCTGAAAACTAATACATAAATATTACTACATCCTGCCGTTTCTAACAAGAAGAATATGCCCTTTTCCGCTTGACTTTATATTTAGGAAAATATAAATTGTAGGTGAGAGACAAAGGAGATTACTTAAATGAAGTACAAACCTGACTTTTCAAAAGAAAGAGTGACTTACCTTATTAAGTTCTCAGTGCTTTTACTGGTTCTTACTTTTGTGAGAGCACTTTCAACGTATGTATTTATTCTCCCGAACGGATTTGCTCCTGGCGGAGTCGGCGGTATCTCCTCTATCCTTTACAATGCTGTTCTCCCGTTTAATGAGCACCTTGCAAAGACTGTGTTTGATGCCGGTCTCACAACGTTTGTAATGAACATCCCTCTGTTAATCATTGCATTTATAAAGTTTAACCGTAAGTTTGCGTATAATACGTTCTTCTGCGTCGGATTCTATTCCCTCTTTATGGCAATCTTCTCACTGGTGGATTTTCCTCAGTATTATGCTGCCGGAGACTCTGGAATAATGCTTATTGCAGCTATAGCCGGCGGAGCAGGATGCGGACTTTCATTCGGTATCATGATAAGAAACAACATGTGTATGGGCGGAACGGATATTATAGGAAAACTCATCTATATGAAGAACCCGGCAACCGCAATCCAGTGGTGGATTTTTGCATGCGACTGCATTATTGCAGTAGCTTCCGGTGCTCTCGGATTTATCGGACTTGATCTTAATTCAAGCACCTCAACAGAAATTCTGACGGCAATCCTCTCACCTATCCTCTTCTCATTCATCTCACTCTTCATGACTTCAGAGGTATCCGATGTCATCTCTTCAGGTTTCCAGTCTTCTCTTGTTTTCAACATCATCTCGGATAACTATGATGAAATTGCAAAGGAAATAACCGAAAAACTTCACAGAGGTGTAACAGTATCAAAATGCACCGGATACTATACCGGAAAAGAGAAAACTGTTCTTGTCTGTGTAATCACAAAAAAGCAGGCAAACATTGTAAAGCAGATTATTGAC